>JAJRWS010000508.1 GCA_024276705.1 Planctomycetota bacterium
AGTGCATGTAGGCGAGCGGCGGCGTCTGCCGGAGGGGACACGCCCAGCGGAACTGTCCCCAGCGGCTCCGGCTGAACCGATGGAGGAAATAGGTGTTACGGAGTGATATTTTGTGACTTTCCACAAGTTGCCGTATATAATTGGCAGATTGGGCAGTCCAGGGGGTGTGATAATCCTCTATCGCCGTTGTCGTGATTTATGTAATTCATAGAGCTTGGTAGCGGGTTGAATTGCTGAGGTGAGAGGAGCCATGATGCGGAATTTGGCAGGTATTTCGCTGCTTGAGGTGCTGCTCGCCATGGGGATCCTGTTTGGGAGCCTCGCGGTGTTGTCGCAACTGGCTTCTATCGGCATCAGCCATTTGAACCGGGCGGAAACCACGACAACTGCGATCCGACTGTGCCAAAACAAGCTGGGAGAGGTTCTGGCTGGAATCGAGCCCCTGGAAAGTGTCGATGATCAGCCGATTTTGGAGAATCCGGATTGGAACTATTCGGTCGAAGTGCAATCGTTAGAACCGTTACCATTGACAGAAGTTCGCGTACAAGTTGCCCGGTTATCGGCTGGTGAAGACAATCCTTCCAGCCGACGTGGCCTATATGAATTAGTCCGCTGGGTATCCCGAGAAGGGGAAACCATGGCCCGAGAAGGATCTCGGTCCGAACGGTAAACCGGTGATTTGGTAGGACGGTGTTCCGGTGGTTTGCTGGAGAACAGCTAACGCCGAAGCACTGAAACACCGAAACACTGAAACACTGAAACACCGAAACACCGAAACACCAATGGTTCGAATTATCAGAATTTGGCATGGAGGTCGCTGCGAGCCCTACAAAGGACGACGTCTGGGATCGCAACAAAAAAAACCGCGTTGGGGAGCCCCGTGGCGTTGTGGGTTAACCCTGATCGAAATACTGATTGCCACGACCTTGATGGCAACGCTACTGGTCGCCCTGTGGCGCCTGGTTGGCATCTACACGTCATTACGCGACAAAGGCGACGTACACGCCGGACGTGTTGGCAATGTCTCCTTGATGATGCAGCAGCTCGAGGAAGATTTGCGAACTTTACCCGATATTCGCCCCCAGGCAGTCCCACGAGTGGAGCTGGTTGCCACTCCTCGCGAGAGAGAGGCGGAGCCGGTGGCCAGCGAAATGCTCGCGTTCGAGGAGGCTTATGATGATGAGCCGGCGGTTGAAACTTTATCGGAGTCGGCACTCGAACTGGAGAAAGTCGATCGGAGTGCCATGGCCATTTCGCGGGACGAAAGTCTTGCTTTGGCCGAGAATCAATCCCACGCCGGGGATACGGAAAACGTCAATTCGGATCAAGACACCCAGCCACCAGACGATTGCGATCGGGACCAGGCTGGTTTGGACCGATCCGATGCGAACTGCGCTCGTGATTTGGGGGCCGAGGGAGGACAGGCTGCTTCCAGTTGCCTGGTGGGTGACGAGCAGTCCCTGACACTAGCAAATCTCGACTGCCAGGTATCGCGTTCGCTTGGAGAGGGGGCTGAAAAGCAGCGTCAAGATCCCCTGGCCGAGCGTGGCAGCTTGCCAGATTCGGCTAGTGGCGGACTGTTGGAGGGCGAATTATCGGCTGCTTCCGGTTATGGGCCGTCCGCTTCCCAGGATGAATCGGGTTCTGGTGTGACCGTGCAGATGCCGGTACGTTTCGTTCGCTATTGGCTTGCTGGCGTGATGCCGCTTGTGGCTCAGACCGCGGCGGCTGAGCAGAATAGTGACGATTCCGAAAAAATGGGTTTGTCCGCTCGGGGGATTGGGGACACCCAGGAGTGGGAGGTCAGCGGGCCCATGAAGCCCGCGGGAGAGAATGCAGTCGAGGAGGCGGCGACCGGACTGTATCGTGAAGAGGTGTTGGGTCTCAGCACTTCCGCGCGAATGAGGCCTCTTCGAGGCCGAGGGGCTTTGGAAAACCTTGACGCTGATAACTTGAGTGGTTTTGACAATACGTCCGGCATGGCCGGACTGGACATGACTGGATTGAGCGGGGCCGGACTGGGCATGGCCGGACTGGATGGGCCTGGCTTCAATAGCCCCTACACGACGGAGGATTCGGAGGAAGTGACACGGCGTTCATTCCACCTGGCTCAGGTGGAATGGGCCAAGTTCCGATATTTTGATGGGAATCGCTGGAAATCGTCGTGGGATAGCCGTGTGCAGGGGGAGTTGCCGGTGGCCATTGAGATGAGCTTGTGGTTGCTGCGACGAGGTGCGAAACATCCCACCCAGTCGGTGACCCATGAGCCATCCAGTGCGCAGGCAGAGGGAATGACCTGGACTGAAGTCGAAACCATGAACGCAACAGATTCTCAGCTTTCTGCCAGTCAGCAGGATCGCCAGGATGGAGACGCCAATGGAGAGCAGTCTTCCTTGGCTGACGATAGTCCGATGGAGCGGCAACCTGAGGTTCGACAGCTCGTCGTATTGCGTACCGCTCCATTGTCTGGAGATCGGCGGCCGGATGACGGGCAGTTGGGAGCTGGCAGGAGAGCCGAGCCGAATTTTAAGCTTTCGCCAGCGACCTCGGCGAACATGCCTCAACGCGGAGTGCGTCCTTAGGGACGGCTCCGTAGTAATTTCGGTATTTCCCTACATTGTCGCGGTAACTTCCACCCAGGTAATGAGGAAAATGTGTGATGTTGGATGGGGGAATCGATGATCCAAGGAATGGATCCTAACAGAGTTCATCAATCATCGATCACACATTAACCATCGGGTTGCCTGATTTTCCAGGGCTATTCCCAAAGCAGGAAGTTAATTTTGAAACATTCCTAATGCCTTGAACATTCCCCCCATGCATTGGCACGGTCCAAAACGAAATGGCGTTCTATCAAATCGTGCGGGCACCATTGTTATCATGGTCAGGGTGGTTGTCGTCAT
>JAJRWS010000509.1 GCA_024276705.1 Planctomycetota bacterium
ACACACGTCGCGTCCGGGCCTCGATCCGGGGTGCCTAAAAGACCCCAACCAAAAAATCGCGTGCTTCGTGTCCTACCCGCTTCAGTACCTCGATTCCCACGCGGTGCCGCTGGCGATGACACTCACCCACTTGTTCGACATGGTTGCCGCCGACCCTCAATTGGGACAATGTACCGCGATCATCGACGAGTGCGGGGCGCTGAACATGCCGAAATTGGCCGACTCGCTTAATTTTTACCGTAAAGCTGGGCTTCGCTGTGTGATGATCTGGCAAGATTTGGCGGGGCAGGCAGAAAAAAACTACGGCAAAGCGGTCGTCCGTCAAATCCTAGGCGCGAGCCAAATCAAAGTTGTCATGGGATTGCAAGAACCCGAGACGTTGGAGTTATTTTCCAAACTCTGTGGCACCCAATCGATCGACGATATGTCGCTAAACGACCGAGCCAATATGGCCGACGCGATGCCCGATCTATCGCCTGGCCTGAACCATCGGGACGTTCCTTTGATGAGGCCCGAGGACATCCGCACCATGAGCCACGATCAAATACTGGTAATCGCCGAAAACGTGCCCCCTTTGATACTCACAAAAGTTCCGTACTGGACACGAAAAGCTTGGCTCAAAATCGCCGGACGTTCCCCCTATTACCGAGGCTGAATTTTTGGAGGTGGATGATGTTTTGGTTTTTCCAGACCGATGAGACCGACCCGATTGCTCGTTCTTATCGTCTGTACTTCAACAAGATGTGCATCTACGGCCTGGTGCTGCTGGTGCTGTTAATGCTTGCCGGCGTAGCTGGTGTCCCTCACGTGCAATTAGGCGAATACAGCTACCTCGGCCCCAGGGGCCGCAATGATTTCGTACCAGCCAGCCGCAAGTACAACGCCTGGTACTTCAGCGTCACCGGTTGGAAGCACGTCCGCAGCGGCCAGTACGGCCACGAGGGCTGCCCTTACATCCTTTTCATTCCTATCGCCCACTGCATTGACCTAAGCAGCCTAGAAACCACATTTCCTTTTACCTTCTTTTCCAAGGAGTAACGCGATGAAAAACAAGCAAGCTGTTTTGGTTGAGGAAGACGTTTTCGCAACACTAGCCGTCAATGCACACCCTGAAGTCGTTCGCTGGCAACTTTGGCCAATTCTAGGTCATGTGCTAAGGGATTTGCCAACAGGCGATGTCTTCGTTACGAGAGTCCCCATAGTGCTCTGCATGTTTCTGATTTGTAAGGAAATTTATGAGGATCGTCACCCAACTCTCGCTAGCATTCGTCGAGATTTGGCGGCAGGCCCAGACCATATTCGGAATCTGATGGCCGAAGCGGTTCTGCCTCCGACGCTATTCAGCATATACGATCTACACGACTCGTTGGGGAGCACTCTGAAGCGTTTGATAGACCGCCAACCACAAAACTTTTCCCGAACCCATATCGCCACCGAAGCAGCACTTGAAAAGTACACTCAACGCGAGACGGGTTGAGTTGTTTTCGTTATCCCAATTCACAAGGACTAGCACAATGAAAGATCAAAAAGCCCGACGGACGCCCTGGGCCCAGTTGGCGATCACCAATGACTTTAACGGTATCCCACCCAATCGCCCACGTGTAGCAGCAGGGACAGAACGACGCGAACCGACACTGACCGAAAAGTTCAACACGGCTGCGAAGAAACCCAATTTGTATGCCGTCCTCCGCCAGCCAACCTCGAAGCTACAAATCGAAGCACTACGCAAGAAGTTGTCACAACCGAAATTGACCTACAACAGGAGCCCGTTGGGCACAGTGACCAACGCTCGAAATCCCAACGCAGACCGCGTGCTGATGCAGACAATTACCGCTTTGACCGCTCAGTTGGCTGCCAGAAAAGGCATCAAAGAACGATTTGCACTGGCTGCGAACAAAGGCGAACTCAAGAAACAGTTTAATCGGTCTTCTCAAGGAAAGGGGATGTAGCGCCGCCGTATCGGGGTTTGCCATTTCATGGAGCAACATTCGCATAGGAGTACCAATAGCATGAGAACTTTGATTTCAGTCAACATCCAAGTCGATGGCAACTGGCCAACCGACAAGGAACTCGAAAACCGTAACGCGGTGATCGCCGATCTGTCTGACCGCAATCTTGGCACGTTCAAGGGAGCTGGGGCAGGGATGGGGAGCATGAATTTTTCCTATGAGGTCCACGACGAAAAGGGGGCGAAGGTGGAGATTGCCAAAGCGGTGTTCAAGCATCTGCCCGGTTACGCTTCCTCCTCGCAATCGACCGAGGTGAAGGCCTCGAAGGACATGGAGGTTGCCAACGACACGGCAAAGCAACAAGCCCAGTCGAAAGCTGCCCCCAAGCTTGATTTTGGTATGGGGGTGTAAGACGAAACAGTATCCCAAAATGGGCCAACATGTGTTTGTAGGCAATTCAAGTTATTCATTTAGTCATGGAGAAACGTTATGAACGATGTTCAATCCCTCCAAGAGAGGTTGGCCACACTTGACGTAATGAAAAGTCATCTGATGGATGCTAGATGGGAGATCAGTGAAGGCTTGCTGTCAACGAGGGCCTACGAGATGGACCGCAGCGAGCCCGCCGAAGAGAAGCTGACAAAGAAAGAACACATGTGCGATAGGCTTACCGTGGCACTGGCGCGTTTAGACCGAGTGATTGACGGAATTAACGACGAAGTGGATCGCGTCGTACACAAAGCGAAGGACAAAAAATTGGAAAACGTCAGCAAAGTTCGGCAGAGACACATCCAAAAAAATCAGGGCATGGGAATGTAAGGAAAATCATTTCCCATTTGCAATTGAAATCCAATCCGTGCCAATATGGAGATATGACGATTATGACTCAAGAAAATGTGATCCCGTTCTCCGGTGAGGACACGCGTGAAATCGAGATGCCTGATGGCTCTCGGCGACTGGTGCATATGAACGCCCTGTTTTGGGACAATGTTCACTTCCTGCAAGTCGTCGAAGGCATTTCCACGTCAGAGATTGCCAGCTTTGCTTTTGAAGAAGTCGAACTCCAAA
>JAJRWS010000510.1 GCA_024276705.1 Planctomycetota bacterium
AATTCTGCACTTTCGGGAAAAATGTAAAAAACTGATATCCACAAAAAATGGCTCTTCCATCATGCTGCGGTTTCCAAACAAGCCGCACAATGGAGGAGCCAAGGATGGCGAATACGAAATGTCGTTGGGATTGCCCCGAACAATGGTCGGAATGGTGCGAATGGTTGTCGGCCGGCTTGCACGCCCGAAATCGCTGGCGGTTGCCGGTCTTGATGACAGGTATATTGTTCGCCAGTGGACGGCGTACGGTGACCACTTGGCTTCGAGCCGCCGGTATCAGCGACGACTTCCAAGACTATTTTTACTTCCTTACCTGTGTGGGACGCAAGAGCGAATCCATTGCAAATCAGCTGGTAGAACTTTTGCTGCAAACATTGCCCTTGCCAAAGCGAGTACTGCTTGCAATCGACGACTCGCCGACCAAGCGGTATGGGCCGAAGGTCGAAGGGGCGGATGTTCATCACAACCCGACTCCCGGCCCTGCCGACCAGCCATATCTGTATGGGCACGTATGGGTAACGATCTCGCTGGCGTTGAGGCACCCCAAGTGGGGCCCTCTGGCCATGCCGCTGCGAGCCATGCTGTATGTTCGCAAGCGGACCATGGAAACGATTCCCAAGTCGCGTCACTGGCAACGGTTTGCCACCAAGCTCCAGCTGGCGGCCCGATTGGTGGAGTGGATCGTTCCCTTGCTGAAAAAAGCGGGAAAAACGGTTTGGATCGTCATCGACGGAGGTTATACCAAGCGGCCGTTTTTGAGACGCGCTTTGAAAACAGGAGTCACGATTGTTGGTCGACTTCGCAAAGATGCAGCTCTGAAAGACTTGCCGCCCAAATTGCCAAAGAGGAAACGTCGTGGTCGAGGTCGACCTCGCAAGTACGGCAAGAATCGCATCAGTCTGGCCAAACGAGCCGGACAAAAACGTGGCTGGCAAACGATCGATTGCACGATCTATGGGGAAGATACAACCAAGACTTACAAAACATTTTTGGCCACGTATGGGCCCGTGGGCGGAATGATTCGTGTCGTGTTGATCAAGGAAGATCACGGATGGTATGCTTTCTTCTCGAGCGATCCGACAGTGAGCGTCAAGGAGATCCTGGAAGCGTTTGCTGATCGCGCTACCATTGAACAAGATTTTCATGATGTGAAGGAAGTGTGGGGATCGGGCCAGCAGCAAGTACGCAACATCTGGAACAACCTGGCTGTGTATAACTTGAACTTGTGGATGCATACGATGGTTGAACTTTGGGCTTGGGACAAAAATCGCAGGCAGTTAGTCGACCGAAGCGACTCGCCGTGGGACGACACCGAGCGTCGTCCTTCTCATGCAAACCGAAGAAAATCACTACGAGAGCAGATCCTACGAAATGAATTATCGGTGATCACCACGGTATGGTCGCTCCCACGAAAAATCATTCGACTAGCCGAAAACCTCATGGCATTAGCCGCCTAACAGGATTCACAACTATCAGTTTTCCGAAAGTGCAGTCTCCATTCCATGCGGAAGTTATACCAAACATGGCCAATTTTGCAGACACCGTCTGCAAAATCTGATCCCGTCACTGAGTCGCTCAAACAATCCGGAATTGATCAAACAGTATCTGTCATTTCGGCCGAACAAGCCCGGTTGGCATTTCCGCTTCCGTGGTCCCACTATGTCCGGTTGATGTCGGTCAAGAAAAAGCATGCCCGCACATTCTACGAAGGCGAAGCCATTCGCGGAGGCTGGTCTGTCCGTCAATTGGAGCGACAGATTAACAGCCAATTCTACGAACGCACAGCCCTGTCGAAAAACAAGGCTGCCATGCTCACGAAAGGACAGAAAGCCAAGCCAGGCGATTTGGTCACAACGGCGGAGGAAATCAAAGACCCGTATGTGCTGGAGTTCCTCGATCTCAAGGATGAATACTCCGAAAGTGATCTTGAAGAATCCCTTAGCCTTGTTTGATGAAATGGGGCTGCGGCTCCTATCCCCCACCCAACCTGAGGTTGGCGTCCGCGGATCATGTCTTCTGGAGTCCGACTTTTCGTTCTCTGCTCCAGTCTGGTTCTTGCCGAGGCCGTTTGTGCTCCAAAACGGCCGTCTGTTCCCATCCGCTTTTTTGGGGAGTATAATGGCCGCCATGCGTCCGCATGGCCAGGTATCTATTTGATGGGCGTTGACTACGGTACCGATCATTCCCTTCTAGCAAAACTCGGAGTTTGTCATGATCCCGCAGGAGACCACCACACGCCGGAAATTTCTCAAGCAGGGAGTGACCGCGACGGCTGCCGGTATCTCGGCTCCCTATTTTGTGCCCGCTAGCGCATTGGCCGCTCCGGGCCGGCCGGGGGCCAACGACCGGGTGATCATCGGCTTCATTGGCGTGGGCGGTCGGGCCCGGCAACTGATGGACCATCTTCCCCAGGCAGGCAAGATCGTAGCGATCAGCGATGCGTACCTGAAGCGGGCGGAGGAGACCAACCAATTGAAAAAAGCATCCTGGCCAATCTATCAGGACTATCGGCAGATGCTCGAGAAGGAAAATCTCGATGCGGTGGTGGTCGCCACACCCGATCATGTGCGGGTTATCCCCTGCATCCACGCTTGCCAGGCGGGGCTCGATGTGTATGCCGAAAAGCCGTTGACCCTGACGATTGCCGAAGGCCGGGTCTTGGTGAACGCCGCGCGGAAGTATCATCGCGTGTTCCAGGTCGGCAGCCAGCAGCGGACGATGGAGATGAACCGCTTTGCCTGCGAGTTGGTGCGTAGCGGAGGCATCGGCAAGCTCAAGGCCGTGCTGGCGATCCAGTACCCGGGGCCGAAGCGATATACGGGCCTGCCGGAGCAACCGGTGCCCGAGGGCGACAACTGGGATGCCTGGCAGGCTCAGGCCGAGGGGCGTCCTTTCCATCCCGATTTGCAGTTTGGCTGGATGGCATGGCGAAGCTATTCGGGGGGAGAGATGACGAATTGGGGCGCGCATGGCGTGGATCAGATCCAATGGGCCTTGGGGATGAGCCATTCGGGACCCACCGAAATCTGGCCCACCTCGCCCGGTCCTAATGGAAAATTGCGGATGCGTTATGCCAATGGCGTGGAGGTTCGTTTTGAACAGGAGAAAGGCCCCTACGGTGGCGCGATCTTTGTCGGCGAGGACTGTAAAATCGAAATCAACCGCAACAAGTTCGCAACCAACCCGAAAGATTTCGTCAAGAACCCACCCGATCCGGCCGCTGCACGGGAATGGGAAGGGCCCGGTTGGATTGCACGCCCTCACATGCAGAACTGGCTCGATTGCATTAAGACTCGAGAGAAACCCAACGCGGACGTCGAGATTGGGCACCGTTCGATTTCAGTTTGTCACCTGGCCAACATTGCCCGTGAGATTGGCCGCAAGTTGAAGTGGGACCCGGAGGCCGAAACGTTTCCCGGAGATGCAGAGGCCAACGCCTACCTGGCGCGGCCCCGCCGCAAACGGTACGAGTTGCCCGAGCTGGAGTGAGGTAAGAGCAGAGAGCGGAAGAAATGCGGATTGCGGATTGCGGAATAGAAGAGAGGGGAGAGCGGAGAGCGGAGAGCGGCAGAAATGCGGATTGCGGATTGCGGAATAGAAGAGAGCAGAGAGTGGAGAGTGGAGAGCAGAGAGTACAGGAGGGCGGGGTCTGGTACGATTTTCGGCCAACCGAGTATTTTGGCCGAGAGACGCACAAGCCGAAAACTTGTATTTGACCCTTTCCTTAAGGTTGAACCCTCTACGGAGTTTCCTGACACCTGACCCCGACACTTGGTACCCGCTTCAGCCCCCTCACCCTGGCCCTCTCCCCCAACCGCTTGCCGTGAAGGTCTTATTGGTATGGAATATTTTTCGGCGGCAAGTGGCCGGGGGAGAGGGGACATTTTTACATTCCGCCGCCCGCCACCTGACACCTGAACCCTGACACCTGAACCCTGACCAAGGTCACAACCTATGCATTATACCGTCCGAATTATCCCGCTGTTGATCTTGTTGACGGCGCCTTCGATTACGATCGCCGCTGAGGACTCCAAGATCTCAAAACGTTTTCGAGCTGTCCAGCCGGTGGCCGTTACGACCCGTGGTACCTGGGCGATTCTCCATGTCGATGGGGCGAGCCGTGAGGTGGATCCCTATCTCTCTTCGCTGGCACGGGGAGAAGTGGGGACGGGTACGGTCTCCTCTCCAGCCTTTGCTGTTTCGGGAGAATCGATCACGTTCACAGTTTGTGGTCATGATGGTCAGGGAGGAGGCCGGGGCCGGAATTACGTTGCCCTGGTCGATGACAAGACGAGTGAAACATTGCGCAAAACGCCGGCGCCGGGAAACGACGTATTGCAGACGCGATCGTGGAAAGTGGCCGATCTGCAAGGACGCAAGGTACGGATCGAACTGCACGATGGGCTGGCCGAGAACGCTTTTGCCTGGATGGGAGTCGGCAAGATCGAGGCCGATGGGGCCCTTCAGGTCGATTTCGAACATGGTATGCCTGGGGCCTGGCAAGCCACGACCGGGCAGGCGGAAATCCGTACGGGCCTGGTCAGCGGAGGTATTCCTTTCCGCCAGTTACGATCCGCGTACACGATGATAGGCGAACAAGGGGAGACCGAGATTCCCTGTGGCTTCCGTGCCAGGCGGCTCTTCCTGCTTGGCTGCACGGTGTCGGCGGGGCAGCCGTTGGAAGTGTGCGGCTGGGTGGAAATCGTCTACGAACAGGGTCCCTCGGAAAGGGTTCCGCTGATGATCGGTTACACGCTCGATCGGCAGGCGAAGCTACTGAGTCCATCACCGGCCATGCGTCTGCATCCCTCGGGCGACCCTTACCAATACTACCTGGTCCTACGTCCCAGGCCGGAAAAGATTTCCACGCTCCGGCTAAGGTCCAATGTGGGGGCTGTCCCGCGCATCACCGCGATCACGTGCGAACTGCTCGATTTCGAAGCCGACGCGAACCTCCAATCGCTGTTGCCATTGCCCGAGACGCATTTGAGCGAAGCCGAGGAAGCGTGGATCGATGCCCATGCGGTAGCCGCGAATGCGCCCGACCTGCTCGATATCGAAGTGGAAATACGACGGGCGAACAAAATTTCGGCCGTCTCATTCCAGCGCAACAAAATCAGCGATCGAGCATTTGAAGCGGCTTCTGTTTGTGACTTGAACAACGATGGAGTTGCCGATATCGTTTCAGGCGGGTTTTGGTACGAAGGTCCCGGATTCACCAGCAGCCATAAGATCCGCGACGTCCGGTTGGCTGGTGAATATCTGGATGACTTCTCCGATTATCCATTGGACGTTAACGGCGATGGCGCCCTCGATATTGTTACCGGCGCATACTTCGGCAATCCGCTGCAATGGCTCGAAAATCCCAAGGAAAAAACGGGCCCATGGACGGTGCATGACATCAGCCAGGTGGGGCCTATCGAAACGGTTCGTTGCTGGGATGTCGACGGTGACGGTGTCGTGGAAGTGGTTCCCAACGCTGGTGGCAACGTGGTCTTTTTCCGACTCGTCCGCAACGCACAGGGCAAAGGGACCGGTAAATTTACCAAGCACGTCGTGAAAAAGGGCGGTTGTGGCCATGGACTTGGATTTGGTGACATCAATGGCGACGGCCGGGGCGATTTTGTCGTGCCCGACGGTTGGCTCGAAGGGCCTGCCGATCCGCTCACCGGTGCGTGGATCTGGCACGACGACGGCCTGCACCTGGGCACGGCGAGCGTGCCGATTTTGGTGCATGATGTTAACGAGGATGGCCAGGCCGATCTGATTGTCGGCCAGGCGCACAGTTATGGGCTTGATTGGTACGAACAGGCCGTGGCTGAGGATGGGAAACGTACTTGGACCCGCCATCCAATCGACCGTTATGGCTCTCAGTATCACGACATGCAGCTTGCCGACATCGACAACGACGGGCAACCCGAACTGATCACCGGCAAACGCTACCGGGCCCACAACGGGCACGACCCGGGATCCAGCGATCCGCTCTTTGTGCGTTATTACGAACTCGAACTGGGAGCCTTTGCCTGCCGCAATATCGATTTTGGTTCGCACGAGCAGCACAGCGGAGTCGGGATCTATTTCTGGGTTACCGATATCGACGGAGATGGCTGGCAAGATATCGTCGCCCCGGGCAAAGAAGGGTTGTATCTGTTCAAGAGTCGGGGGATACGTTGATCTGGTCATTATTTTCCCGATAGGTCAGACGTTGTTGATAATTCTTGCCGCTGGGATCGCGATAGACCTCGGTTTGCTTGTCGATAAGATTGACAATCCAGTAATCGGGAATACTAGCTTCGGCGTAGATGGACTGTTTTCCCGTACGGTCTATTTCGAGCGAAGTATCGGCGATTTCAACCAGCAGCTTCACTTCATGGGGTTCCGCGTGGAGGTTGGAGAAATCGCGACGGGCCAGCCAAACCAAGTCGGGTTCCGGTTCACTGTCGCTTTCTGGGATGCGAATGGGTCCTTGCACGCCAATGGCAATGATATCCAAAGGGGCAACTTGATAGCTCCAGTCGGTCCCGAGGCTTCAATGCGTTGTTTGCCGGCAGCGGTCCGCCCTCGTCGTACGCTTGCCAGAAGTGCCAGCCTTTGCCGCCCGCGAGAGAACCCATTGCGCCAAGCTCCTTGGCGAAGGGTCAGAATTCCGCCTGGTTGGTCCAGAGGTCAAAATCGAGCCCTTCGGGGACCGGTTGAGCCGGTTTCGGTTGCCAATCCCGTGGCTCTTCGTTTTGATTGCTTTCAGAGCCTGGATAAGAGCGTCTCAAGACTGACTGCTTGTGTATCGTAATCCATCGGAAAAGAGTCTTCGATAGGTAGGACGTAATACCGGTGTTCGGGTTGGATATCTTCCAGATGAATCCGCGGTTGCGCGTGCTGGCGAACCATGCGGCAAGCGACCCGTGCGCCTTTACGCTCTTCGAGTACGCCCAGGTGGCCCGGCATGCCCCTCCTTTGGCCGCGAATTTCACGGTCATGGACCTGGTGCGATTGACCCTCGATCGCTATCTGGCAGGGATGCTGGCTTATGGAATGCCCGGATATGTAATGGAGACTGGCCCCAATTACTTTCTTATGGATCGGCTACTCGCCAAGATGCGCGAGGTGGGTTACGACCGTTTTGATTTGGGGTTGCCGGGCAATTTGATCCCGGTACGGCGGGCGGATTATGTCCATCTCGATCCCCGCTGGGGAGGTTCGAAGCAAGAGGACGGCTCGGACGGCTTTCAGATTATAAGCCCGGGGGCTGGTACAACCCTAGCCGGTGCCGTGAGGCACCGTGATTCTATGCCACAACAATTTAGGCCCAGAGGGCCGACACAATACGACAACGACAAAAAGGACTTTTCTGTCTCCTGGCCCTGCCCCCCTTCCTCGTGTCCATATTGTGCTAATCCCTGTCCATATTGTTAAGGCACGGGGGGGAGCTCTTGGTACAATACAATGAGGATGAAGCCAGATCGGCATGGTCCTTATGGCAACTTTTCAATCATTTTCCTTGGTCGAAACTTTGAGCCACGCTCAGGCTCACGAAGACCTTTTCGAAACCCGCAGAATTCTATTTGGAGGGAAAAGTTATGCGAAAATTCTTGGCGATGTTTTCATGCGTTGGGTTGTCCTGCTTTGTGGTTGCCAGTCCGGCATTGGCCGGTGGCGGCCTCTGGGTCGCGGGCGGCACCTCCCCCTACCTGTGGGACGACCCGGCCAACTGGGAATTCGGTGTTCCGCAAGAGGACTTCTTCGGCGGCGCGGACCCTGTCTATATTACTTTCGCGGGAGCGGGGGAAACGAATGGGCCGATTATCGAAGATGGTATTGCCGCGGTAGCGGGTACCACCATTCTCGGTTGGTCCGACAACTGGGTAAACAACGCTGGGGATACCGTGACGATGACCATGACCGGTGGTACGCTCTCCACCACTTCTGATTTCTGGATCGGCAAGAACGATCCGGTTGGTGGAGTTTACAACCCACTGACGGGGCCCGGCATTCTCGACATCAGTGGAGGGGATCTTTCGCTTGGTCCCAATGGACATCTGGTGGTGGGGCAAGCGGCGGCGGGGACTATCAATCAGACCGGTGGCAGCATGACCGCATGGCGTCTGGTGCTCGACTGGTACGGCGA
Organism: Planctomycetota bacterium; assembly: GCA_024276705.1. Lineage (GTDB taxonomy): Bacteria > Planctomycetota > Planctomycetia > Pirellulales > Lacipirellulaceae > JAJRWS01. Next base: position 8,126 of record JAJRWS010000510.1, read on the forward strand.
TGACGCATCTCCTCCCGGTGGATCGGTACCGAGCACCTACAATCTGCATGGGGGTGTGTTGGAAGTAACCGATGATTTAGCTCCGATCCATTTGCGGCAGCAGGCCCTGATCGATATCGCCAATGGTGGAATCATGAAGCTTGCAGGAGATCATCAAGCGGAGGTTCTGGGAGGGATTGCTTCCGACCAGATCACCGCTTACGGCGGCTCGGGGGCGGTCCTCTACGACTTCGATGTGACCAACCCGGGCCTGACGACCGTATGGGCCGAACTGGCGGCAACCGAAGATGCAGATTTCGATACGGACAACGATGTCGATGGCAACGATTTTTTGATCTGGCAGCGCGGCTCCGGTATTCCCGTTGGCGGAGGTGCAACGCTGGCCGATGGGGACGCCAATGGCGATGGGGGCGTGAACGGAGCCGACCTGTCGATCTGGCAAACGCAGTTTGGCACGACGTCCGCCTCGCTCGCCGCAGTTCCCGAACCGGCAACCATGCTGCTGCTCTGCCTGGGCGGACTACTGCTGGTTATCCGCAGTGGCCGTAATCCATCGAGGGCGTGAGAGACTTATTTTCGTTTTTTGTTGGCTGATGGTTGACAGAAATCCATAATGGCAGAGTTGAGGTTATTGTTGTTCCTGCTACGTAAGTAGCATCACCTTGAGAAGCATTTGGAGGGTATGGCTAATGTATCGAAAATTTCTAGTCTTATTTTGTGGCGTGATGCTACTAGCCGTGGCTAGCAACACGTTTGCAGGGGGTGGTCTTTGGTTGGGGGCTGGCAAGCCGGATCAGCTCTGGGATACGGCCGCCAACTGGGAGAATGGTGTTCCGGCGCTCGGGGAAACGGCTTTCGTTACCTTTGCCGGTTCGGGCGCCACCGAGGGGCCGATCATTCAGAGTGGAATCAACGCGGAAGTGGGCACGATCATTCTTGGCTATGACGCTTTCACCACAAACCCTGGCGACACGACCACCATGAACATGACGGGGGGAGCGCTGACATCCAGTGGAGATTTCTGGCTCGGAAAAGATGATGGGAATGACGGCAACGAGGGCCCGGGTATCTTCGACTTGAGCGGAGGCATCGCTTCCGTGGCTGGGCATCTGATTGTTGGGCAAGGTTCCGCGGGCGTGATCAACCAGACCGATGGCAGCATGACCGCTTTCCGTCTGGTGCTCGACTGGGACAGCAACTCGCCTGGTACCTACAATCTGCACGGCGGCACCTTGGAAGTGACGGACCCTCCGGCGCCGATCCATTTTCGACCCGGCGCCCTGATGGACATCACCGAGGGCACGATGCTGCTTACGGGTGACCATACCCCAACCATCGATGGCATTGTGACTGCAGGTCAGCTTACCGCCTTTGGCGGCTCCGGGACGATCCTGTATGACTACGATGTTACCAATTTGGGGCAGACGACCGTTTGGGCGGTAATCCCCGAACCCACTTCTGCCATGCTCTTTGGCATTGCTGGGCTGCTGTGGATGGTCCGTCGTCGCAGGTGACATCGTTTCCAACGGTGTTAAAAAGTGTTTTTTAGACCGTCGGACGCCACGGACTTTTCAGGTTAAGCGGTGGGGCAGCAGGAAAGTACCCGTGGCGTCCGACTTATAACAATGGAGAAGCGGAGAATCCTGATATGAGACGCATGGATAAAAATCGAACGGAATTCAAGGGCTATGGGCGGTCTGTCCTGCATTCAGGTTTCACGCTGGTCGAGCTGCTGGTGGTAATCGCCATCATCGGCATTCTGGTGGCCCTGCTTCTGCCGGCCATCCAGGCGGCCCGCGAGGCAGCCCGGCGAACTCAGTGCCAGAACAACATCAAGCAACTCGGCCTGGCTTTACAGAATTACCACTCGCAGTTTAAAAAATTTCCTCCCAGTGCCACGTTCGATCCCAAGGGCGCACCGCCGGATACCAGTAAGACGCACTTTGAAAACTGGGTGATCACCCTCCTACCCTTCATGGAGCAGCAAACACTCCATGATGCATTCGATCTGTCGGTACCGATCTCCAACGAGGTCAACCGAATCCCCAGGGGAACTCTGTTGGAATCGATGCTTTGTCCGTCCGACTCGGGTCATGAAACACAATTTGCCAGTGCGGGCGAAGGGGACAATTGGGCTCGAGGTAACTATGGGGCCAACGCGGCCATGGGGGCGTATTCCACGGGCTGGTCCGGCAGGGCCGCCGCGGGTCCGGATGCCATTTTTTGGCAGGCTTTTTTAACCGGTGGCGTGATGGGGGCAAACGTTTCCCGGGGAATTTCCGAAATCACCGATGGGACATCGCAGACAATCTTACTGGGCGAGTTGCGAGTCGGATTGAACGAATTGGACCGCCGCGGCACCTGGGCTCTGGGTGGCCCCGGTTCGAGCAGCCTCTGGATGCATGGTTCGGACGACGCGAATGCCCCCAATGCCTGCATGCTCTATTCGGACAACATCATGGGTTGCAGCGAAGTTGCCAAAGCCCTGGGCGGTATTCAATCCCTTGCCGCCGACTGCATGGGTTGCTGCGAAGGATGCTCCAGTACCCAGGCTGCCCCCAGGAGCCAGCACCCGGGAGGCGTTCATGTCTGCCTGGTGGACGGGAGTGTCCGTTTCATCCTGGATACCATTGACACGGCCAGCCCCTTTCGGATTGGCAGGCCTACGGACCTGGCCACCTGGCAGCGTCTCAACGCGGCCCGTGACGAGCAAATCATCGACCAGGGACTGTATTAAGGGTTTAGAGTTCAGGGTTCGGGTGCCAGGGTTCAGGGTTCAATCGTAGGCCGGAACGAGCTCCGCGCTGTTCCGGCAATGCGTAAGGGTTGAGGGTTGAGGGTTGAGGGTTCAAAAAATAAATTGTGCGAATTACTACACAAGACGCTAGCGCCGTGCGCGCCTTTTTACCGAGTATGACACTTGCAAATTCATGCAAAAAAATCCCCAT
>JAJRWS010000511.1 GCA_024276705.1 Planctomycetota bacterium
GGCCCGTCAACCATTCTGGCCCGTCAACCATTCTGGCCCGTCAACCATTCTGGCCCGTCAACCATTCTGGCCCGTCAACCATTCTGGCCCGTCAACCATTCTGGCCCGTCAACCATTCTGGCCCGTCAACCATTCTGGCCCGTCGACCATTCTGGTATGACGACCCTGAAAGTAAAGCGTGATCGGACGTTTGCTCGACTACAGATATCGCCAGACGGTCAGTGCGAGCAGGGGCAACAGGAAGACCACGCTGTAGCCCATGTAACCAAAGAAACTGGGCATCTTCACTCCCGACTTCTCCGCAATGGCCTTGACCATGAAGTTCGGCCCATTGCCAATATAGGTCATGGCTCCCATAAAAACTGCGCCCAGGCTAATGGCCCTGAGAATCATTTCGGGAACACCCGCAACCAAGGTTGCCCCTTCGGCAGCCCCCGCTTTTGCCGTCTGAAAGAATACCAGATAGGTTGGCGCATTGTCGAGGAATGATGACAAGGCCCCCGTGGCCCAAAAGAATCCGGCCGGATCCAGATGCGCGGAGAGCGCCGCACCTTTCACCCCAAGAATCTGCAATGCTGGCTGCATGCAGATAAAAATACCGGTGAACAGCGCGGCCACCTCAATAATAGCATGGTAATTAAATTTATTATTTCGACGGATGGCTCCCGATCCCAACAGCAGCGAAATGGCGACACGAGCCAGTTGGGCAATTTCTCGCAGGTACATCCAAGCGTGCCAATGCGTGCCTGGAATCGTTTTACTGGGGTCCAGTAGCGCCACCGCAAGGACCACCCCCAGCAGGAGAGGACCATTCACTTTCAAACCGCTAATCTTCAGGCGGCGAGTTTGCTCAATATCACGTTCAATATCCCTGATCGTTTCCTTTCGATAGAAAACGAACTGGTCAAGCAGACTGTAAACCAATAGCAACAGACCATTAAGCATCAGCCATGGTCTCCACAGATTCAAAGTCCAAAGAAAGTCGACACCTTGCAAGTAACCCAAGAACAGGGGAGGGTCGCCAATCGGCAGCAGGCAGCCCCCACAGTTGCAAACCACGAAAATAAAAAAGACCACCGTGTGTTTGACGTATTTGCGTTCCTGATTGGTTTCCAAGAGCGGTCGAATCAGTAGCATGGCCGCGCCGGTCGTTCCAATGAAACTGGCCAGGACTCCCCCCACGGCGATAAAGGATGCATTGGTCCGGGGATTCGCTTGCAAGTCACCTTCAATACGTATGCCGCCAGCAATCGTGTAAAGGCTGAATAAAAGCACAATAAAGGGGATAAATTCCGAAAGCATGGCGTTACCGAATATGGTCCACACAAACCCCAAATCCATCGCTGAGCCGTCAGGTGGCACGATGGCGTGTGTTGGCCAATGAGCTTCGATCGGAGCAGCGTGGAGGAAAGCGTAATAGGCCAGGGTGATAACCCCGAGAGCCAATGCGACAATGAATCGATTGAGGTTGTTTTCCCACCAATGTTCCGTGATCGTCAACAGGGGCAATATGGCAATCGCTCCCAAGAGTACCACGAAGGGGAGCACCGTCCATGTGGGGGGAGCCACCATGGAAGCATGCCCGGTTTCACGAGCAGGCGCCGTATCGTGCTCACCCTTGTCCGGCGAATCATGCCCGGCATGTTCGGCCATCCCGGCATTCTCTGCCAAGTCCGCCTGGTGTTCTTCATTCACCAGTTGGGTACCATATTGGGGCAAGCCATAAAATGCACTGATCAGATAGAGGCCAACCACCGCCAGCAAGGCCCAAACGGCCTTATTTCCCCGGCCGTCTTTCCCTTGGCCCTCTCTCCCCGAATCTTTGGATTGGTCACTATCCATGGTCAGTCGTACGGTCCTGTTCGTCTTGGGAGGTTGCCAGTGATGCCAGCTTTGCCAGTAAGATCGGCCTTGCCAGTAGGATCAGCCTTCCTCATACATTCGCCTGACCGAGGATAGGCAAGAGGCCGAACCACCACCATAAGGCACTCCGTAAACCTCGTGCCGGCCGCAGCCAGCTCAATTCTATTTGAATGCCAAAATCTCAAGAGTACGAACTCAAACCACTTTCGTCCATGGCCTCTCGAAAACCTCAGAAGAACCTGCAACCACCACAACTGGCCAACTGGCCCACCGATCGCTATAAATGTCGGTAGTTGCCACTGTGGCGGCTGAAGCCGACCTGGCTAGCATCCTTCAAGTGACAAACCGTTTGGCAGGGAGAAGAGGAATTTGTGACCGAGGTTTGGCTGCGATCGAATCGTCGCGTCCTGGCAATGGCTTTACTGCCAGCAGGCTTGCTGGGTTGCCTGGGAGTGATGACATACCGTCTGGGGGACCTCGGTGGCGTACGCATCGTCGCGGGAGTCATCATCACTTTGTCGATCTTCCTGATACTGGGCCTGATTCATCAGTTATTCCGCCCCCGGGTCGCATATCGCAACGGGCATGTCCTGTTTTACCTCCAGACCGGTAGCCCCATTAGTGTCCCTGTCGAAGTGGTCGAAGCCTTCTTCCTCGGCCAGGGACTGGCCAGGCTACCTCCTTGGTTGACCACTCCCGAAGAAACGGAGACGATCAATTTGGTTGCACGCCTATCGGGACAAGCACCCCAATGGGGGTATCAAAAAGTCAAACCGGCTCTCGGACGCTGGGAAGATGGTTATGTTGTGATGCGAGGAACCTGGTGTGAGCCCTTGACGGGCGACTTGATTCGCCGGCTCAATCGTCAACTGGGAGAAGCAAACCGAAATTGGAGCCCTAAGGTATTGGAGCAGGCGGAAAATGGGGTTTAGAGGCAGCTTAATCCATGGCCTTATGTTTCTATTGAATGCAATGGTTCCAGTCGAGTACGAGTACGAACAATATCACTACGGAACTGTCAAACTCTGCCAGTCCCCCGGCAGTGCCGGGGGTTTTCTCAAGGGAATAAGGACCGGGAAAGGATGCATCGCATCACCACTCCGCAGCTACTCGTGAGCGTACGCAATTCGCTGGAAACCCGGCAGGCCATTGCCGGCGGCGCGGATTGGATCGATTTAAAAGATCCCCACCAAGGCCCCCTGGGGCCGGTGAGTGTAAAAGTCGCGAATAAAGTCGCTGAAATCTATTCCGGACAGCGTCCCCTCTCGGCCGCTGCCGGCGAACTACGATCCTGGCATGCACAAGGCAACCGGACAATTTTGACTCCATCCTCGAACCATGATGGAGAACCTGGCAACGAAAGAGGCAAACATCTACTCGATATTCCAGGTATCCGGTTGCTGAAGTTGGGCCTGGCCGGCTACTGCGATACGCCTTGTTGGCAAGATCTGTGGTCTTCTGCCCAAGCTCAGATTCACACTGCCCAAAAGAGTCTGGTGGCCGTTATCTATGCTGACTGGCAGAAAGCCGCCTCCCCGCAACCCAAGCAAATCGTGGAGCATGCGATTCGCAATCCATGCAAGTATTTGTTAATTGATACTTTTTGCAAAACGAAGGGCGCTTTGCTGGATTGTCTGCGCATCGACGAACTGGCCCAGATTCTGGAGCAAGCCCGGAAAGCATCGATACGGACCGTGGTGGCGGGCAGCCTATCCCTCGCTTCCTTGCCTCATCTCCTTTCGCTACCAATTGATCTGATCGCCATCCGTGGAGCCGCCTGCACGGGAGGACGTAATGGCATCCTGCAAAGAGATCGTATCGAGCAGTTTCAATCCGCACTGAGAGCATTGCCATGGGAGTTATGACTTCGAGCCACGCAGGAAATGGCGGCGTCTGTAAATCTTCACAGCAGGGCGTGTGGCTTACCGGCGTGAACAAGTACGGTCATTTCTTAGCTATATTTCTTGACATTTCGCGGAAATCCATGATACTTTCCACTAGCATCGCCTCGAGACCCTGCCGACTCGACGTGATGCTATTCTTTCTTTTTGAATCGCAGGAGCTTTCCTTTTTGAATCGTAGGGCTTTTTGAATCGTAGGGCTTTTTGAATCGTAGGGCTTCGTTCATCGTGAGTTTTTCTGAGAGGGGGACATTGTGCCTAAGTCTGTGCTGGAAGCCATCAAAATGGGGATATGGGATTATGAGCCGCGCCATACCGAAGAGAATACCTACGACGCCACCGAAGCGATGCCAGGCACTCAAGAAAAACTGAAAATCATGGCCTTACGAGTTCAGGCCGGCTTGCCTTTGTGGCACCGAGGCGACCGGACTGAATATGCAGACGAATAAAACTCCACGGTTCCAATGCAGCGGATGAAGCCGACCCTAGCGGCGTTTTCCCCCATGGCACGCACTTCCAGGGCGGCTTATCCCCCTCGTGTTTCAGGGGCATCAATGTCCAACTACCGAGTCATGTACCACCCGCATAGCGGGTGGCTTGAGGAAGGCTCCTCAAAGGAGCCGAGAAGAGAATATCGTACTCGTACTCAGCAAAGCGGTACTCGTACTCGAACCCGACTGGGAGGCA
>JAJRWS010000512.1 GCA_024276705.1 Planctomycetota bacterium
AAAAAGGATCCGGCTTGGAGTCGACCGACAAAGTACCTATCCGGCTGGCGTGAAACCACGAGTAAGCTTTTCCGGCCATCCAGCACAACAATCGGCGCTCGCCGGAGGGCGAGAGCCACCAGAACGGCCGATCCCCCCATTGCCGCAACGTCCAGCCGATGCGGTGGATATGATTCGGCCCGATCGACAGGTACTTGATCCCGCCGCAGGTCAACGCCGGAACGGTTCCCCAACTGTAGCCTGGAACGTCGCTGATCATCGCCGCATCGATTTGCAGGGCCGGTGCGATCGGTACGTCCGATTCCAGCCGCGGCCCATCAATGCCATCAGTGGTGGTGTCACGCTCTACTGGCATCGGCAGCGTCAGGCAGCCGCCCTGGGCCTCCAGGAAGGATCGCCATTGCCAATGGGTCCACTCTCCCGGCAGTTCCAAGCGGATGCTCGCATCCAGATTGATCTGGTTGCGAAGGTTTATGAGGGCCGTTTGATAACTTGCTTCTACCAAACGCTGCTGGCGGCGGGAAGACTGGGCTTGAAGACGAGCCAATTCGACATCGGCCCGGTTGGCCTGGCCCGCCTTTTGCCGCCGCTCGATGACGCCGACCAACTGCTCATTCAAATCGGTCAGCGATTGGTTCATGTCTCGTAGTTCGCGTTGGTAAAGGGCCGTGAAATATAAGCGAACGGTCTGGGCCGCACTGGTCAGTGCGATCTGCCGGATCGTGCCGATCACCTGGCGCCAATTGGCCGCAGCCGCCCCCTTGCGATAGCGCCGCTGGCCCCCCAGTTCGAATGTTTGCACAACCACATGTTGCTGGCTGACCGCCCCGTCCACGCCATGGCGATCCCGACTGTAAGGCATAACCTGGGTCTGAAACTGCGGGTTCCACGGATAGATTTCCGCCGTATGGAATGCCGCATGGGCAGCCGGCTCGCGTGCCCGGGCCGCCACCAGATCCGGATTTCGCGCCAGCGTCAGGCCGATCGCCTGGTCGAGACTCAGAGGACCGAAACCCTGCATGCCGGAACCCTGAGCGTCAAAACCTTGAGTGCCAATACCCTGAGTGCCTGAAGCAACCGGCATCCGAATGGATTCCCACGACACCGGCGCGATTGGGGCACTCATCGCAAACGCCAGATCGGGAGCGAACAGATCGGCCGCGGACAGGCTGCCATCGGTCACGGCTGGCAACGGCAACAGGCCCGAGGAAGCGGGCCCGGTGGAGAAAACGGCGGTCGACTCAATCGGACTTGGAGTGGGCATCGATTGGGAATTCGGCATGGCTGACGGCGCGCAGCCCCCAGCCTGGACCATCAGCAGCAGGCTGCCGAGCCAGGCAAACAAGCCTTGTAATGCCCGAGAGAACCGACACGCTGCCGGATCGGTACTCTTTGGACCGCCAGAACATACTGACGCAGACTCCATGAGCAGCAGTCACCCCCCTCTGCTAGCATGCCGGGTAAGCGGCGCCACGCCAAGAACCGTCACCATCGGGCCTATCATCATATTTTGTCATCTATCGGCCAAAAATTGTCAGCAGCGTCTCTTCTTTTAGCCGATTTCCCCAAATATGAGTGCGGATGGGACCGTAGCGGAGAAGGGAGAGGGTGACCAAAAGATGATACAATGGATTTCAGTATGACTATAGTGCAGTAGACTAGATTTTTGTACATGCGTCTATTAGAATTTCCGATTATGATACACCGAAAATACTGGAAAAAACGCATCGAGAAAGCGTGGAAATCCCGCCCCCTGATCTGGCTTGCGGGCGTCAGGCGAGTTGGAAAGACCTATCTGTCACAATCCCTGGACAACGTCGAATATTTTGACTGTGAGTTACCACGAATTCGCCGAGCAATGGAAGACCCGCAAGACTTCTGGGACAGTCTGAAACAAAAACGTGTTGTTCTGGATGAAATCCACCGGCTTGACAATCCATCACAACTATTGAAGATTGCAGCCGATCACTACCCCGGCATCCAAGTCCTGGCGACGGGATCGTCGACTCTTGGGGCCTCCGGGAAATTCCGCGACACCCTGGCCGGGCGCAAAACGAACATTTGGCTGACGCCCATGGGCTTGACCGATCTGGCGGACTTCGGAAAGGCCAATTTGAAACATCGGTTCCTGCGTGGCGGCCTGCCCCCATTTTATCTGGACGACGCTTTACCAGAGCGGGATTACCAGGAATGGATGGATGCTTATTGGGCCAAAGATATTCAGGAACTTTTTCGATTGGAACGCCGCAATGCGTTCCTGAAGCTGGCGGAGATGCTCATGGTCCAATCGGGCGGGATGTTCCAAGCCAAGCGATTCGCTCAGCCTTGTGGAGTCAGCCAACAGACCATTTCCAATTATTTGAAAGTTCTGGAGGAAACCTTCCTCGTTCACGTCGTACGTCCGTTTCACGCCAGACGAGCCAAGGAGATCGTTTCGGCTCCCAAGGTCTACGGTTTTGATACCGGGTTCGTCTGTTTTTTTCGTGGCTGGACCTCCCTGCGAAACGAGGATCTCGGAGATCTCTGGGAGCACTTCGTACTCAATGAAATCCATGCCGCGACGCAAAGCAGAACGCTCGGGTATTGGCGCGACAAACAAAAACATGAAATCGATTTTGTTTGGGCACCGCGAGGACGCGAACCGATGGCCATCGAATGCAAATGGTCCGCCGATAAGTTCGACCCCAGCGCTACCAGGGCTTTCAGAAGACAACATCCCAAAGGCGACAATGTTGTCGTTGCGCATGACGTGGAACGACCGTTCAAGCGCACCTACGGCGATCTCGAGATCCATTTCGAAGGCCTCGGGGGATTGATCCGCGGGCTGACCTCTTGAGCCAAAACTAGCTGGGTCCAGGTATACAACAAAAGAAGAGGAGGCACTTTTGCTAAGACGCGTAGTGGTCACCGGACTGGGGATTGTCTCCAGCATTGGCAACAACAAGCAGGAAGTGATCGATTCCCTCCGACAAGGCACCTCGGGCATCGTCCACAGCGACGAGTATCAGCGTCTGGGGTTTCGCAGCCATCTCATGGGATCTATTCGACTCGATCTGAAAAAACTGATCGATCGCAAACATCGACGCTTCATGGGAGATGGTGCTGCCTACAACTATCTTGCCATGCAACAAGCCGTGGCGGATTCTGGCTTGCAGCCGGGCGATATCTCGCATCCCCGCACGGGGCTGATTATGGGCTCCGGTGGACCCGACAGTGCGCAACTTCATGCGGCCTGGGAGACGGTTCGGCTGCGGGGGGCGAGCAAGGTCAGGCCATTCCTGGTGCCGCGGACCATGTCCAGCACCAATACGGCGACCCTGGCCATCCCTTACCGAATCCAGGGCATCACCTACTCCATCACCTCGGCCTGTGCGACCAGTGCGCACTGCATTGGCAATGCGGCCGAGCAGATCCAGTTTGACAAGCAAGATATCGTTTTTGCTGGTGGAGGGGAGGATGTCGTCTGGACGATGACCGTGCTGTTCGATGCGATGGGCGCGTTATCGTCCAAGTACAACGACACGCCTCAGACGGCTTCTCGTCCATTCGATGGTTCCCGGGACGGATTTGTTATATCCGGCGGAGGCGGAGTGTTGGTGCTGGAGGAACTCGAACACGCTCGGGCCCGGGGCGCGAAGATTTATGCGGAACTCGTAGGCTATGGGGCGACCTCCGACGGCCAGGACATGGTTCAGCCTTCCGGCGAGGGAGCGGTCCGCGCGATGAATATAGCATTGGCAGGCGTGGAAGGCACCGTCGACTACATCAATACGCATGGCACCAGTACGCCAGCGGGCGACATGCGTGAGCTGGAGGCGATTGGTGAGGTTTTTGGCGAGCGGATCCCGCAAATTAACTCAACCAAATCGTTAACCGGCCATGCCCTGGGGGCGGCGAGCGTCCATGAGGCGATCTATTCGCTATTGATGATGGAGAACAACTTTATCTGCGCATCGGCCAATATCACCCAGCTCGATCCCGAGGCGGAAAGATTCCCGATCGTCCGTCAGCGGCTGGACCATCAGCGACTGGATACCGTAATGTCCAACAGTTTTGGGTTTGGTGGCACCAACGCAAGTTTGGTATTCCAGCGTTTAGGAACAGTCAATCCATAACGGTCGCATATCCGCGACACCATTGTCATCGATTCTCATCGATTGACCAAGCTTGTCGCCGATCGGCAATCTGAGAGGGCAAACGGATCGATTGCGGGGGTGAAAAAAGTTTGTCATAAAAAGTTTATCACGCCTCTTTTTGCTATAGTGGATGGTGTCAGACCACAGATCGTAGCAGAATGGTGTAGACACGTATTGATGAGCAACCCTGAAAAGCAATCCTTTCCCAAGGCGATGTGGCTTGTCCTCGGTGCAGGATTGGCTGCCCGCCTCTATCACATTGGCGTCGAAAGCGCATGGACCGACGAGCTGTGGGCCGTTCAGCGGGCTGAAGGGAGTCTCGTGGAAGCGGTGGAGTCCCAGATGAGCCGCGCCGATCCAAATTGGGTCTATGATTTCATTCTTCACGGGTGGATTCGACTTTTCGGCGACTCCGAATATTCGACCCGATTGCTATCGGTTATCTTTGGGATGCTTGCCATCTATGGCATCTATCATGTGGGGCGGATCTTGTTTGGGCGCCGCACGGGGACCGCAGCCGCCCTGCTGCTGAGCCTATCCGTGCTGCACATCGAATTCTCCCAACAGGCGCGCATGTACACGATTTCTTCCTGCCTCGCGCTGGCATCCTTCGCCTGTTTTGCCAAATCGCTGGCCTCCCCATCGATCCGATATTACTTTGGCTGGTTTTTATCGACAGCGTTGGCTTTCTACACGCATCTGCTGTGCGCCATGACGGTCATTGCTCAGCTCATTTTCCTTATTCTGCGCCGCAAGGAAATACCGGCTTCCATTCTGCATGATTTCTTGATTCTCTTCCTGGGGCTGATGCTGGCTCTGAACCCATGCCTTTATGTCATCCTGGGTGAATCGTCCGCTATCCGAAAAGTGCGGTCGCATTTTGGCCAGTGGCCTCCACCCTCCTTGCACGATATCCTGAATGTGCTGACCGATTTTTCGCACCGTGGCAAAATTCCGTTGGATTTGTAATTTTACCTATTTCTGGAGTTCTTTGAAAGCGATGCCGATGAATCGTGCGAGCCGTTGTGGGAGGCACGTGAGACGCTCAAACTTTCGGGGCAACCTGACCGACATTTTGTCTTGACTCCAGTTTTTCAGCAGGCGGGTAGGAGCGGCTGGATCAACCTCGCTGAAGCGTTCAGCAATGGATTGAAAGCTGGTTCCTCCGTAGACAATATCGCAGTAGCTGGCATTTTTGAGATTCAACACAAGTGGCGCCGCCTCGCACATGTCATCAATGTCGCGACGAACATGTGTGTCCTTCCGGTAAGCGTGCATGAATTGGGACGTAAAAAGGACGTAAAAAGGGGACGCAGCTCATTGTTTGCCCAACCCATCCTGGACGTACAAGCCAACATCCAAGTCACATGACCTTGACACTGCTGACCAGGGTCATCATCATCGCGCTACGCTCACCAGCCTCCACGTTCCCAACGAATAGCCAGGCCTTGCGTTTATGCAAAGCACAGCATAAACGCAATTACGCTGAGTTGATTCCTCCTTAGGCCATCAAATCGCGCAAAAAGACATTGATCTCATGTTTCGATCTTGACTACTCCGCATAATCGTCAACTCCGCATAATTGCGTCTCAATGCGACTTGTTTCATCAGTTGCTCAACGCGGTTGTTGGTGTCTTTCCGGTAAGCGCGCGAGAACCAATTTTTCCGTCAATTGACGCGCTAGCACCAGTGGTTGTCGGGAGACGTTGGCGTGCCTGCCGACACGGCAGGCAGCGATTCCAGCAGTCCACGATTTGCTACCCCACAACACGCTCGCGTCCTGGAATGGAAGCGTTAAACGCCAATTCCCCAGAGTGGGCAGGAGATCCCGCAGCCCTGATTTGCTCCAAGTCAAATCGACGCGAAACACCATTGGCCGGCAGTCCGTCTGGTCGAGCTTCGATCCGCTAGCATTCCGCCAAGCGGTAGCGGATCTCCAGGCATGCTGCCAGCCGTCGCCCCTGCTGGCTGCCGGTTCCGCGGACCGCCGAGGGGCCCGGGCCGGCCTGGATGGAAGTTCTCATGGCCTCCGGGTACCATGTCAGACCGAGCACCATGGCTCGCCGCCCTAATCTACTCCCACCGCATCCCAAGGAGCCCGCCATGCCACTGGGCATCAAACCAACGGTCGACTTCGCCTTCAAGATGATTTTCGGCAGCCCTGAGAGCGCGCAGGCGTTGATTGGCTTGCTCAATGCGGTCATCCAGTTGTGCGACCCGATAACCGATGTGGAGATTCTCAACCCGTTCAGTTACCAGGAGTTCGCCACGGTGTCTAGCGTATCCAGCACTTCACGCCGAAAAACCTTGTAACATGTCTCCATGTCGGTCAAGGTCAGGCCATTCACGACATTCGAGACCCGGGTAAGCAGCCAATTGCCCCGATAAAACCAGCCATACCGGTGTCCCTGGCCTGCTTGAAATCGGCTGCCGTAGACAACATCCGCTTCGTCTTGAAGGATGGGACGGATGAGCCGCCGGTAATCGGCCGGGTCGTATTCGAGGTCGCCATCCTGGATCAAGATAATATCGCCCTTAGCCACCGCGAATCCGGTCCGTAGGGCGGCCCCTTTTCCACGGTTGGTATTGTGAAAGCATACCACCAGATGGTCCCAATCTGGCCTATTTTGGAGCAACTCGCGCGTGCCGTCGGTGCTTCCATCGTCAACGACCACAATCTCACACGGAATCGGGTTTTCCTGAATCCGCTCAAGCAAGCGCTCAAGCGTAGCCGCTTCGTTGTAGACCGGCACTATGACCGATAACAAAAAGCCCACTGGCAATGAGTCTTGGGTGGATTGAGCCGGCACATTCACCTCTGTGACAGGTGAACGACGCGTAAAACGACAGCCCCTGCAAGGGCAACGGAAAAAAGGGCCACCTGGATGAAAAACTGGTCGCTGGTAACGGCCGCGCCGTTGATCCAACGCAGCAGTGGGGCAAGAAAAACGACCATCCAGCAGACGAATTTAATGCCCGGAACAATGTCTGAAAAGCGGACGTTTTCGGGCGAAACGCCCGTTTCAGTCCTCTCGTGTTCCTGCTTGGAAACCATCGATTCGCACTCCCCGATTTTTTTCAAAATATGGCAAGAATTCAGTTGAATTCCCATCGATCCGGCAAGATGATGCAAATACATTGACTTTTATCATTACAAATGATAGATATACCTGGATATTTGACAATTCTCTGGCAATTACCCCTTCTGCTGGGGGTTGGACAGGAGGCACAGGTGTTTGATCGTTCGGCCTTGAATGATCTGGAGATGTGGGGGCGACTGGAGGCGGATCGCAAGCCTCTGCTGATTCGTGGTGCCCGCCAGGTTGGTAAAACTACGTTAGTGCGTCTGCTCGCCCAGCGGTTGGGTTTTCAGTTGATTGAGCTCAACATGGAGAAGCCATGGCGGTTTTCCGCTTCGCTGGATGCCCTGAATCCTCAGGCTACGATTGAAGCGATCGAATTTGAGCTGAATATCGACATTGACCCTAGTCGATCGATTCTCTTTTTCGATGAGGTGCAGGCATGTCCGGCGGCACTCCCCATGCTACGTTATTTTTACGAGCAATCTCCCGAGTATCGGGTGATCGCCACCGGTTCCCTGCTTGAGTTTGTGTTAGCGGAACCGGAGTTCTCGATTCCCGTGGGCCGCATTGAGTTGCTCCACCTTGGCCCTCTTACGTTTGAGGAATTTCTGCGCGCAATCGGTGAAGAAAAGGCAATCACCCATATTCAGCATGTATTACTCGGCGATCCGGTCGCGCAGACCGTCCATGAGAAGCTGAACCATCTGGTTCGAATGTTTACGATTGTCGGGGGAATGCCTGAATCGGTCGAATCGTTTGCTCGAGTGCGAAGCTACAAGGCGATTGAGAAGATCAAGTCAGGAATTATCGAAACCTTTCGGCTAGATTTCAACAAATACCATGGCAAAGCAGCTCCACGTCTTTTGACCATTGTCTTCGATGCGATGCCACGCCTCCTGGGAAAGAAATTGATCTATGCACGCATCGATTCGACGTACCGTTCTGGCGAATTAGGAAATGCCGTGGAGCAGCTAAGTCTGGCTCGTATCCTGGCTAAAGTATTTAACTGTCACGCCAATGGCATTCCATTGGCAGCGGAGAGAAACGATCGTTTTTTCAAAATCCTTGCGCTCGATACGGGGTTATTGCTGACTCAATTAAAGCTCTTGCCTACGGAAATCGACCGGGTGGAAGAGATCAATTTTGTGAACCGAGGAGTGCTGGCCGAGCAATTCATCGGTCAGCATCTGTATCATCTACAACCCGCTTACCGGGAACCCGAACTTTACTACTGGGCCAGGGAAGAGCGATCCGCTGCGGCGGAAGTCGATTATGTCATCGCGGATGAACATGGTCGTGTGGTGCCGGTCGAGGTGAAGGCCGGCAGCACGGGCCGTCTGCGATCTCTCCAAATCATGGTCCATGAAAAATCGTTGCCGATTGCCGTCCGGTTCTGCTCGGAACCTCCCACGATTTTTCACGAAGTCCGCGAGACGGTCATGGGCAAGATCGATTTCAAATTGATCTCCTTGCCCCATTATCTGGTGCAACAGCTGCCCCGGCTACTTGCCGGATGCACCGAGCCCGATGGTTCTGGAAATCTGGGGTCAGAGAATCTAGGGTAACAGTTTAGTCCCCATGTTACCTATTGACGTTACCTATTGACGATCGATTGGCCTAGGCGGATTTGGGCAGTTGGAATACGTTGTCGGCATTCAAGGATGGCTGCCGATGAATTTTTTGCTTTTACCCCAACCACCAATACGGCTGCGAACACGTTAGCCACTGCCCCCATCTTGGCGGAGCCGCGTTGGGAATGGTTGTTCGTGTGGCGAATGCGAACGACCACTTCGTGCGGTCCCTGAATGGCGTCATCGCTGGTGACCGAAAACGGATCGAGCAACTCTTTGATGAAAATAAGCGGCTCAAGCGGGATCTGCAACAGGTCAAACTGGAGTTGAAACTCGAACGACAAAACAAGTTCGCCACCAACCCACAGAAGCAAGAAGCAACGGACGCAAAAGAAGCCTCCTCCGGCGCACCCGAAGCTGAGGAAACGAAGAAGAAGCGAGGCGCGCCGGTCGGCCATCCTGGTTGGTTCCGCTCGATCCCCACCGAGTACGATTGGGCTATTGAAGTGCCGGCGCCGTGTCGTTGTCCACGCTGCCAAGGTCATGTATCCCCCGTTGCTTCACTCGATGCGGTCGACCACCTGCAAGAAGACATCGCCAAAAAGCTGGGCAGCAGTGACGGACCGGTACACGCCGACAAAACCTATTGGACGCTGGACGGAAACCGATCGTACTACTGGGTGCATGGTGACGAGAAGTTCATCCACTTTCAATTCGATACGTCGCGTGCCGGCGAAATGTCACGCGACATCCTGGGCGACGATTTCACGGGCACCCTGGTGACCGATTGCTCAGACACCCGGGGTGAGTGGCTGGTCTTCCTGGACGATCCGCGCGTGCCGCCCACGAACAATCTCGCCGAGCGTGCTTTGCGACCGTTGGTGGTCTTACGCAAGATCACGTTCGGCCATCGCAGCAGAGCGGGAGCCCAGCGGATGGCAAAGACATGTCCGTCGGCGAAACGGCCCGCCGTCACGGCCACCGGCCCAGTAACATCTTCTTCAAGCTTTATACCCGCCCCCCCAACCGCGTATTGCGCGATCTGTACGCGGGTGTGTAAAAAACAGTCGTGTGAGCATCGCTCCTGCCTTCCCAGCTCCGAGTCCCTGGGCACTCGGAGACTGGGGACACTCTTCGACGACACGGGCAGAAAAAGGGGACGTAGCCAAAAGTGTTCGGCACGATATTTGTTATTGGTTCAGACGTCTTGAGAAGAGCGGAGAACATCCACACATCACCCCAATGTTGAGTTGGACTTCAGTAGCCGCGAAGCGGCGGAATCGTCTAGCCGTGGGTGCTAACCCACGGGCTCCGTGTGCCAAACGCCCTGAACCGCGTAGCGGTGGCATCATTTTTCCCATGGACATTGTTACGGATTCGATGTCGCCGCTACGCGGCTTTGTGGTTTTAAAAACCCCGACCGTGGGTTTACACCCACGGCTAAATGCTGCCGCCGCTACGCGGCTATGCCAGTTTTCAAGCAATATTCATCTCGTGCATACCTCAAATCCCGTGCCGAACAGTATTGGCCGAACAGTATTGGGACGTAGCTCATTGATTGGTCTAGCTGCGTCCGCGCCCATCACGATCCGCCCCTTCAGAACAAACCAGGGGTGGTCATTAACCTCGGGGCCCGCAATTCGTAAACGCCCGATAGCGGCACAGGCCACCGGGGCGGCCCCCGACGTTGCCATACCGGGGAGCATTTGGGTAGCATCGCCTCACGGGCGATAGCGTGTGTCTTCGGCATCCTGCCGAAGAGTGGAACAGAACCTGGAGGAGAAGTCGCTCCCATCAGGCCATGGCGTTGGCTTTGCGTCGTGCTGCGATTCGCCGGGCCGCACGACGAGCCCGCTTTTTCTCGAAGACACGTTTGTTTTCGTCGATGCGATCCTTGCGAACCGATTGGGGGTGGCTGGCAGCCCACCGGTCGGGGAGCAGATTGAGCAGATACTCCGAACCAAGTTCCAGTTGAGCCGGATCGTATTGCTCGGCATGAGCCAATTTCTTGAGAACATCTTCCAGATAGTCATGCACCAACAGGGCACCGAAAAATATCCGCTTCATGTAAAGCTCATCCATTCCCCACATCAGTTTCAAGTTCTCTTCCGTTTCCCCACCTGGTTCGTAGTAGTACGTCGATCGGTTCAGGTTCAAAAGCTCGCATTGACGACAGATGCTGATTCTCGCATGACCTGGTTCGAGCTTCTTGCATCTATCCCTCGATGTCCCCGTCAACCTTTTTTTAAGCCAATCCAACTCGATTTTAAACGACCAATTTGTTCATAAAGTTCTGCCTCGGTCGGCGATGTGTCGCCACGCTTCTTGCGTCGCCCATCCTGAAAAAGCTCCGATGCCCTCTCTAGCAGCTGGGCCTTCCACATCGATATCTGGTTCGCATGTATCCCATGACGGCTCGATAGCTCCGATAGCGAAAAAAGGGGCGCAGCTCATTGTTTGATTCAGATCGTTGAACGATTAAAGGGGCGGGGGCCGATCTGGCAAATTAGGCGGATCGAAGACAGGGGCGATAACACCTATCAAACAAAATAGCCTCGACTACCGGCGTAGCCATTTCAGCCCACGTAGCCATCCGCGATAGCGAATGGGGCCGAAACCCAGGTCAAAATCCTTTTCTTTGGCAGCCTGGGAAACAGACGGACGATCCTCTGCCTTCTCGGAAATCGTCTCGTTTACCGTGATCGCCTGGTCGGATTCCACGCCGGGTAGTAGGCTTCGTAACTGCTCGATATTCAGCCATCGGCCCGATGAACAGAAACGCAAACAGAAACGGGGAAACAGAAACGGAACAGAAACGGGGACAGGTCCAGTTAAAAGCATCTTGGGGGCAAACCCGGTTTTCGGAGGAGAGCTGCACGGGGAGGGACGGATGTTGCCGGCCGGACAACTATCTCCCCATGCCATACCGAAAAATACACCAGAGGGCTTGCAAACCGTCGCGAAGGCGTACCTTCTTCCCCTCGGCAAAGGAGCGGCCCTGGTAGGAGATGGGCACTTCGCATAAGCGCACCTCCCGCATGCGGGCCAGCCTTGCGGTGATTTCCGGCTCGATACCAAAACGATTCTCACACGGAATCGGGTTTTTCTGAATGCGCTCCAGCAAGCGCTCAAGCGTAGCCGCTTCGTTGTAGACCGGCACCACAACCGATAACAAAAAACCCACGGGCAATGGGTCTTGGGTGGTTTGAGCCGGCATGTTCACCCCTGTGCGTGCCCCCGTGTCAGGTGAACGATACGCAAAACGACAGCCCCAACAAGGGCAGCGAAAAAGAGGGGCACCTGGATGAAAAACTGGTCGCTGGTAACGGCCGCGCCGTTGATCCAACGCAGCAGTGGGGCAAGGAAAACGACCATCCAGCAGACGAATTCAATGTCCGGAGAAATGTCTGAAAAGCGGACGTTTTCAGGTAAAACCCCTGCTTCCGACCTCTCGTGTTCCTGCTTGGAAACCATCGATTCGCACTCCCCGATTTTTTTCAAAAAAATCTTGACAGACACCTTCGTTAAGTCTTGTAGAGACAATTTCGATTGTTTGTTTCCGGGAGTCAACAAAAAAATTGCACCCGGAACGAAAAAGGAAAAAGTTTCGAGATGAAAAAGATTTTCGCTGTGAAAGGCGCGCCGGTGCGACAGACGCTGGAAAAATCGTGGAAGTCCATGGCCTGATCGATGGATACTGGACCCAGTATGTGCCCTCGATTTCAACTGGATGGATCCGTTTGACCGATCAGCTTCCTTCTCTTTTCCCGTTGGACCCCAGGCAGAGTGGCGCGGGCGATGTCAGGCGTCGTCTGGAGGACATCTTGAAGGAGGATAAGCTCCTCCACGCCAAGATGCTCGGCGAACGGGATACGCATCGGGTCCAGATTGTTACCGAAACCGCAAGAGGTGCCATCACCACGTACTGGTTCTCGGCAAATGCCCGCTTTCTGCCAACCCGCTTCCATACCCGGTGGGAGGATGGAAGTTTGCTGCAGCTTGTGGACATCGAATATCAGACGGTCCTGGATGGCAATGCCCTGTTTCCGAAACGG
>JAJRWS010000513.1 GCA_024276705.1 Planctomycetota bacterium
ACAAAGCCGTTGATGCCCGTGGCTTCCCTGTCAGGCGCTAACGTTATGGGTTAGAATCCCTCCTGTATGCGCGAAACGCCAGCACCTATCCCCGTAGAACCACACACATGAAACATATTCGGAATTTTTGCATTATCGCCCATATTGATCATGGTAAGTCGACTCTGGCCGATCGACTGATCCAGGCCTGCGGTGGCGTTACCCAACGCGAATTCCACGATCAGATACTCGACTCGATGGATATCGAGCGTGAACGGGGCATTACCATCAAGAGCAATACGATTACGCTTTCCTACCGTACTCCCGAGGGCCAAGACTATCTACTGAATCTCATCGATACGCCAGGCCACGTTGATTTTTCGCACGAAGTACGACGTTCCCTGATGGCCTGTGATGGTGCGTTGATTGTTATCGATGCTTCTCAGGGGGTCGAGGCGCAAACGGTTGCCAACCTCTATCTGGCCCTGGAACATGATCTGGAGCTTTTGCCAGTGATCAATAAGATCGATCTCCCGGCCGCGGACGTTGACCGAGTGCGCGAGGAGATTGATGCGGATTTGGGACTCGATCCGTTCGCGGCGATCCCCGTATCCGCAAAGACGGGAGTCGGCATCGATGACGTGCTTGCAGGCATCGTCGAGAAGCTGCCAAGTCCCAAGGGCGATGCCAGCGCGCCACTCAAAGCGTTGGTCTTCGATGCCCATTTCGATTCGTATCGAGGCGTGATTCTTCAGTGCCGGGTGATGGAAGGGACACTGAAAATTCGCGACACGATCCATCTCATGCACTCAAACCGCGACTTTGTGGTGGACGAGTTGGGCTACAATCAATTGAAACTCAGTCCCAAACAGCAGCTCAGTGCCGGCGAGGTCGGTTATGTCGTTGCCGGAGTCAAGAGTGTTCAGGACATTGAGATCGGCGATACGATCACGCTTTTAGAGCATCCGGCAACCGAACCGATTCCTGGCTATCAGATCGCCAGGCAAGTCGTCTTTTCCTCCATCTACCCCATGAGCACCGACAAGTACTCAGACCTTGTCAAAGCCTTGGACAAACTCGCGATCAACGACGCGGCACTCACCTACGAAAAGGATAGTTCGGCGGCTCTTGGCTTCGGATTTCGCTGTGGATTCCTCGGTCTTCTTCACTTGGACGTGATTCAGGAGCGTTTGCAACGCGAATTTGACATCGGCCTGGTCATTTCGGCCCCATCGGTGAAATACCAATTGGTCATGAAAGACGGCACCACCATCGATGTCGACAATCCCAGCTACTGGCCCGATCCGATGAAGATCGATTCGGCCACCGAGCCCTACATCAAAGCATCGATTCTTACCCCCGAGCAGTACGTTGGTCCTGTCATGGAGCTGTGCCGGGAACATCGCTCAGAAAGTCAGACGATGAACTATCTCTCCGCCGGTCGAGTTGAAATAACTAGCGAAATGCCGCTCGGAGAAGTGCTCTTCGATTTCTATGGCAAGCTCAAGATGCTCACGCGAGGTTACGGATCGTTTGACTACACACCCATCGAATATCGGGATACCGACGTGGTGAAGGTAGATATCCTGGTCAACAAGGAGCCGGTCGACACGCTTTCCTACCTGGTTCATCGCGACAAGGCGAGAACCCGCGCGCTCCGCTACTGCGAACGACTGGCCCAAGAGATACCACGTCACCAGTTCAAGATTCCGATCCAGGGTGTCATCGGTGGCAATATCATCGCCCGCACGACGATCCAGCCTTACCGCAAGGATGTGACCGAAAAACTTTATGGCGGCGATGTGACTCGTAAGAAAAAGCTCCTCGAAAAACAGAAAAAAGGCAAGGCAAAGATGAAGCAATTCGGCCGAGTCAACATACCTCAGAAAGCCTTCGTCTCGGTGCTTCGCGCCGACAAGGACTAGTGCCTGGTCGGATCCGTAGTACCGAGCCGGATGGAAACCGACTTGGTGGCATTCGGAGTGAATATATTTCAAAGCACGACGTACTCAAAGACTTCGACAGCGGGATCATTTATCAACGGTCTTTCGATTAAACAGTCCTGCGACGCTGTGCCAACAAGCCCAACGAACCTAGTGCCAACAGCATCAATGTGCCCGGTTCGGGCACCGCAGAGACTGTTATCGCCAGCGACGCGGAGGTGGCGCCGAAGTTCGCTACCCAATCGTCCAGGTCCGCCGTACTTAGCGGGCTGGTGGGCGATTCGTCTCGTTGCCATGTGAGGAAATCAATGCCATCGACATCGTCGTCATTGTCGAAATCGCCGGGGAGTCCGGGGATGATTTCGTTGATTGGCGAGTAGGCACCGGGGCTGAAACGCATGTAGTCCATTTCGTAGGCTCCACCGGGCGATCCACCAGCATCGCCCCAGAGCATGCGGACGAGGGCCAATGTTCCGCCTGGGAGTTCGGAGCCCAGCAGGACGTCGTCGCGCCAGAGGCTGAAGCTGTCTGCGCCGGGCTCTTGAGCATAGCGGAAGGTATGGAAGTCGTCGGAGTTGTCGAGAGTCCACTCCGTTTGGGCCCACCACTTATTGCCCCATACCAACTTATCTGGGCTGAGCTCTAAAAATCCCCCCTTGTCGGATCCAACCGGGAAGGAATAGACATGAGTCGCTGGGTAAGCCTCTGGGGCCATCGTGTCCACGCGCATCCTGGTTTCAACCGTATAGCCGGTTTCCCAAGTGACTCCGGATGTTTCCCAAAGTTGGCCCGCCGAGCTCATGAAGTAAGCATAGTCGCTCGCAAAGGCGGATGTGTCGTAAACCATTGTTCCACCGGCTACGGTTGGGAGAACGGTTTTGAAGAGATCGAATCCGGCAACTTCGTAAACGCCGTCCACATCCCACTCAAATTTATTGTCAAAAGCACTCGAATCCAGAGGGTTGCTAATTGCGCCCATAGCCTGGCCGGTTGCCGCGAACAGCAGCAGTCCTGTCGTGATCATTGTGATATTTCGTTTGGATAGAATGTACAGATCCATTTTTTCCTCCAGCATCTAAGGGTGTAAAATACCGGTGAGATAAGTGTACAGAAAAGAGTTAGGGCTTCATGGTTTTCGGAAACTCATGCAACGAGTTTGCCGTCTCTAATCACTCATGGTTTGCATGGACTATTCCTCTTGAGACCTGATCGCGGGGCCGATAAATGTGCCGCTTCGTTGCTTGCGAATGAAAACGTTTTGATTGGTTAGCAATTGCATGGCCAAGTTGGCAGACGCTTTGCTGACCTGGAGCATCCGTCCTTCCTGTTCTGTAGTCATATAGCGATTGCACAAATTACTCCCTGTCGCCAGCAGTGTCAAGAAAATAGTTAAATAGTTCTGGCCAGGCCCCTACCCCTTTGTGCCAATGGTCCGAACCTTGAGACCAGCTCACGTCCATAAAGATCCTTGAGTACTTTCAATGCCCGTTTTGTGGTCCTGGTTTCGCTGGTTGGCTTGCCGTCTTTCAGGTAATAGCCTCTGGCAAACTTCAAATAGGTAGAGATCAACTCCACCACGGTGATTTCTTTAGACTGGCGGGCCATCCGCCCGCCGTTCAAGAGCCACTCGGCCGTTAGACACAGGTAGGCTTCCTTGCTGGCCGCCGTGCGATACTTGCCGAAGTAGTAGAGTAGTCCCTGCCATCGAGAGTAACCACCGCCTGACCGCTCGGCTTGTGATGGCGATATTTGGGGACGCGAACAGAGTGGTTCGACATCGTGCAATCCTCCCGAAACGAGGAATCCGGTAGTCTACCGGATTTTCGTGGTTAGGACGCACTGCCTAACGTCGGCAGGTAAACAGAAAAACGCTTGTTTCGTCGGCGTTTTTTGAAGCTCCCCCGGCAAGACTCGAACTTGCGACAAGGCGGTTAACAGCCGCCTGCTCTACCAACTGAGCTACAGGGGATCGGTACTTGGTAAGATCTCTATTTTATCGGACCATCGGACCCCAGACAAGAGGCGTGCCTTCAGCTTGCCCCTGAAATTCCGCCAGACTGTCTCTTTGGGCACTGTTTGGATCGGAGGCACTGCTTGAAAGGAGGACACCACCTGGTGAAGCACTACTTGGGAGGGGGGGAGGCGGTACGCGAATTGCTGGCGCCGGTATCTTCGGCATTCAGTAGCTTTTCAAGCGTGATACAATTGCCACATTCGTTGTAACTGACTTTCGTCATGAATCCACGGATCAAGGCCAGGCCCCGACCTCCGGGAGCTTCCAGATTTTCGACTGCGCAACAATCGGGCACCGAACCGGGCAAAAAGCCTTTCCCCTCATCCCGAATTCGTGCCCAGAACCGGTTCGGGCTCAACTGGCACTGAACATGGACCCGCTTGCTTGGATCCTCCTTGTTGCCATGGCGGATGCCATTGCTGATCGTCTCTTCCAAGGCCATCTGTACGCCAAATAAATCGTGCTGTCGCCAGCCGAATTCCAACAGTTCCGACAATATCTGCTGGATAAATTCAATATAACCACCTGCCAGGGAACTAGGCAGCGAACGCTCGACCGTTCGTGTCAATGGGCTGATGGTCATGCCTTAACTCGGTAGGGGAGATCATTCCATAACGGCACCTTCAATTATAGCACCGCCAACGCATCCGCTTCGCTATCCTTGATCTGAAATAATTTATCCAGATTGGTGATGGCAAAGACTTGAAAAATCTCTGGGGATATATTTGTCATGATCAGTTCGGCGTTGGCTCGCTTCGCTTTCTTGTCAAACGTAATCAGTTTGCCTAATGCCGCACTGGAAAGGAATTCGACATGGGAAAAATTCAGGACAATTTTCTTGCGTTGATCCGTTTCAATGAGATCAAACAACTCCTGTCCCAACTCCAGAATTGTCTCCGAATCGATTATTTTCGAATCCGTGAATTGAACCACGCTGATATTAGCCGACTCCGTAATGGCTATATGACGATGTCTGGACATTATTCCAAATTACCTGAGTTGTTGCCCGGCCAGAGACTACCTGGCTCCTGCACTATAAGTAAGTATACACAAAACACATTCAGCCCGCGGCCATGGGCAACAGACACCCCCATGATACCGATGATATCCATGTCCCGGAGGGTGTCAAGCTGGGCAATTTACGATTCCATTCTCGACGCTCAACCCTTCATGGCTCCACTTTATCGGGTATGGGAGGAGTGTTGGCCGATTTGTACACAGCCCGCTCGATCAGCAGATAATTCCGGCCGGAAAACTCGGTGACCAGACCACTGACGCTCCACCAGATGCTCTCGGGCTCATCCACGCCTTTGAGCATTCGAACCACTCGTTCCAGATTCAGATTGGGCAGTCCCCCCAATTCGATGTTGTTCTCCGTGACGAAGGTGGCCCGGTCACCCTCTTGCTGAAATCGGCCCAATCGATTGGTTATCCTGGTTCCTTCACGGAGTCGCTGCTTGCTATTTTCACTCTGCTTAATCTCACTACGTTCCAAGTAAGAGCTGATGGGCTGAGTCAGTTTGGCACGTGTCCCCGAACCGTGTGTCCCTGAACCATTTGAACCATTCACGGCCAACGCCAGCCTGCCCATGGGCAACCACCATGCAAGGCTCCCCGCCCCAACGGCTACCAGCACTAAGAAACGTGGTAAGGTATTGTGCATCATGAACCAACTCCGGACTTCGCTCGAATGGGCTACGGAATGAATGCAGGATGGTGCCTATTTTTTCACGCGTGCAAACTCGTGTCACTCTCCGGCTAAGAAAGGCATCAAGTCCGGCAATCTTCTAACCAGGGCGCGGCATTGCCAAACTATGCAGAATGAGCACCGCCCCCACCGAAATCAGGCACCAACCCAGCCACTCCGGCGGATGGAGTACCTTTTGTGAGCCGACGGAAAGCGCAGCCATCGCTCCGTCCGCCCCCGAGGAATGCATGCGTTCCGCAAGAAACTGTGTCGCATCTTCGGTAAGAACAAATTCGCTCACTACCCGAAACTGGAATCCCATGAGTACGATCACGACTCCCAGAAAAAAATACTGGTTGCGATTAAATTCCACGCGGCTACTCCTTGCCTTTTGTCAACCATGTCATGGCCCACAGTCTTCACGCTCTATCGCAATCATCGATTCGCAGCCCAGCAAAGCTTCACGTGTTGGCTCCGTTTAACGATGGTAACAATCGTGCGGCTACCATCGCCCACAACGAACATGTCGTCTGGCCGCATTATTGCGATGGTTGACCGGGATGGAGAAAATCCTGGACACTATCTTGCAAGGATTGAGTGGCTGAATTTTCCAACAACTGCCCCTGCTTGGCCTTGGTGATTGCCATGGCGACATCGGCATGCTGAGCCCAATCGGCCGGGGTGAAATTGCGGATATCGACGTAGGTAGCCGCGAGTTTTGATTCCGTCTTGGGAATCAGATGAAAACCATCCGGTGCCCGGACCAGGTGATAATGCTCAGCCCCATACAGCAGTATCCCGCCAGCCACCATGCCAAGGAAAAATGTCATCACTCGACGCATGCTAGGAGCTCCGGGGAGCGAATGGGGAAAGGAGGAAAGTCACCTCGACTACGGCAACTTTACCGTTCTGGGACCCGGTCTGGCAAGACGAATCGAGCCGCTGCGATGAAAGAGGGTACAGGACAGAGTTTGCATCCGGAAACGGGTGTGGTCTCCAAATGGGGGGTGAATGACAACACAGGTCGTCGAATGACGGTCTCAATAGAAAATCGAAGAGGCGAATGATGGTCACTGCCATGTGCGGAATGTATCAGAGTATTGTTCTACCCTCTACCCTCTACCCTCTACCCTCTACCCTCTACCCTCTGCCCTCTGCCCTCTACCCTCTACCCTCTACCCTCTACTCTCTACTCTCTGCTCTCCTAACCCGCCAGGTAATTCCCCCAGCCGACAACCATGGTCGAGACGATCAATAGCCCGATCCCCCCCCAGACCAGGCGGATCGTATTCGCGTGCACCCCGCGCCATTCGTGCAACCAGAGCCCCCAAAGCGTGCCAAAGATGATGATAAAAGCCATGTGAATCGTCCAACTGGAAAAATCGTAACGGCCCATCCGCGTGGTACCCATGCCATAAAACATGAACTGCAAGTACCAAATCGTGCCACCCAGGGCACAAAATAGATAATTGACCAGTTGGCCACCTTTGTCGTTTCGTAAGTAATCGCTCGAGGTGCGGTTACGAAGATTCAAGAAGATACACCAAAAAAAGTTCGTGGTGAAACCGCCGGCAAAGGCGACGACGAACACGGGTAAATTGCTCCAAAGGCTGTCGGTACCTTGGGCGATCGATAAATCGGCGATCGGTTTGCCCGCGGCAATCGCGAATGCCATGCAGGCGCTCATGATCCCGGCGATGACCGCCACCACAATTCCCTTGGAAAACGAAAATTCGCTCACCGTATCCTGCTTCTGATCCTCGGTCAGCTCTTGCTCTTTTCTCATACCAGCCAAACCGCATACGCCAATACCCAGTAAGCAGATCGCCACGCCTGCCAGGGTCGCCCAGCCACTGGTGGTATGAAGAAGCTCGTGAAATTGGCCGTTGAACATGGGAGGAATAAGAGTCCCACAGGCTGCACAGAATCCCAACGCAATCGCCACTCCGAGCGAAATGCCCAGATAGCGCATCGTCAACCCGTACATCAGTCCGCCAATGCCCCACAACACACCAAATCCATAGCACTGGACCACCGCGTCGCGGGGCGCACTGCCCAAAACCAACAACAGGTCCGCTGTTTTCAGGGAAGCAACCGCCCAAGGCATCAAAATCCAGGCAAAGGCACCTCCCACGAGCCAGAAGGTTTCCCATGCCCAGCCGCGTACGCGCTGGTAGGGGATATAAAAACTGGCCGCCGCAAGACCCCCGAGTGCATGCAATAAAACTCCCAACAACGGATTGGCTTCCATCTTATTTCCTTGATTTGATGATCAAATTCCACAAAATGCTTCCACCCGTGGATTCCACACCAGGATACCGTGGGAGCCCGTTCGCTCGATACGGCTTCTTGGGGCATTCACCGGGAAATCTATCAGGGCGGTTTCGCACGACCCTTTCACGGTCTCATCTCCTGTCATGACGGCGACCCGCCAGCGCGAGCCAGGTACAGCAAGGGATGAGCCGACCAACCATGGCAAGGGGAACCGTCGGGAAAATCAATTTCCCAGTTTTCCCAAGTCGTTTGTGCTCCCAGGTCGAGCCAACGGCTCCAGCGAGCTTGAATGATTGCCCGAATGTCGTCAACACGTTCCCCTTGGGCCAATGCTTCGAACAAATAATAATGCATGTAAGGGCTCATCAGGATCCAGGAACTCTTTTGCGAATTGGGCCGGTCTTCGGTTTCCAGACTGCGACGGACCGCCTCGTCCAGCAACCCTTCGGCCTGATCTCCGGTCACCTGCTGAGTGAGAACCAGGAAAGCCGCCATATGCTGGGACTGACTCGCCCCGCGTAGGGTGTCGTACCATTGCTCCCGACGCTGAAACGCCCGCCCGATTGCCGCGGACAATCGATCCCGCCACGCCTGCCAGCGTTGTCGGTCCGCGGTTTTACCTAATTGGCGGGCCAGCGAATGAGCCAACCGCAAGGCATAGAGATAACGCAAGTTCAACAGGCCGCTCGGCTCAGCCACCGGCAACTCGGCCCAATCCAGAAATTGCCGGTGTCCCGCTGGCGTGCTCAACAAACCTTTGCCCGCAGGCTGAAACCGGGTCAGCATGGTACCGAGAACGTCCCACTGCGTATGCACAAAATCGTGATCTCCCGTTATCCGCAGATAATGCCAGAGCCCCTCGACCCAGGCGAAGTTGAAAGCGGGCGTCACGTACGCATGTGCTTCCGAAGGAGCAACACTCGGAAGAACGCCATCGGTCGTAACCCCATGAGCCGCCAATTCGAGCAGGCGCCGTAAGGGCTGCGGATCATCGCAGAGCTCGGCCACCATGCGCCCGGTCACCACGCCATCGCCGAGCCAAACGGCCTGTTCCCGCCTGGGACAGTCGACCATGCCGTCAGCCGCACAGGCCTGCAAGGTCCGCCAGCACATCGCGGCAATCCGGCGCAGCACTCGATCGCGTGGCGTGACCGCTTGCCGCAAGCGGATGGGATGAAATCGCGAGCGGAACCGCACCTCAAGTTCCAACGGTACCTCAGTCGGCCCCACCACACCCACCAGCAGATACTGCCCACCTCGCGGGGTGAACGGTTCCAGACAATTTTCTCCGGCAGCCAGAATCGCTCGGTCGGTCATCCGCAACCGGCAGTACGTACTGGGATCGGACAGAATGGGCCGCTGCCCCGCACAGCGATCGGCATAACTCACCAGGACCGTCTCGCCGCCCAAAGCCCCACGCACTCGCACCCGCGCCGAACCGATCCGGCTCTGGCCCACATCGAAACACTCCACATGCACTCTCCCGCGCGGCACCCTCGGACAGTAACCTGCTGGCCCATCGCCTGCGGGAAGCGCCACCGTGCGGCTCGATGCGTCGGCCGCGCGTAGGACTTGATGTGGATCGTCGTGCGGCACGTATCGACCTTGCCAAATCGCGGACCGTCGCACTTTCATGACGGTTTCCTGAAGATTGGGAAAAGGCGCCAATTGGAGCTGTTGCCACGGATCGTGCCCAATGGTTATGGCAGGGTGAGCCGCGGGCCAATCTCCATCTTGATAGCGCAAACGAGTCCACGATTCGGCCAAGCGCAAATCACGAACCTCCTGACCGGAGCCGTAGATGGAAATGCGGCGGACGTCCTGAGCGTAGCTCAGGTCAAGTGCAGCCTTCCATTGAATGTCCGTACCCAGCACCTGCCGCTTACCTATTTGCAGTGCCGCCCACAGTCCGGCCGCAGCCCGGTGAACATAGCTGAAATGCGAATAACCGGGTTGGTAAACCTCCACGGCAAGCACGTTACGGCCCGCCCGCAACCACCTGGACAAATCCCGCACATCGACCGCTTGCCGATGCGGATAGCATCGGCTGGGCCCATACGCCACCGCATGCCCATTGACATGGAGCCGATAACGACTGTCGGCCGACAGGTACAGGATTGCCCGACGCGGTTTGCAAGCCAACGAAAAATCACGACGGAAACGGGCGTAGCGTTCACGCAGTTCAAACGGATGCTGCACCCAGATCCAGGTGGCGGTTGGTAAAGTCATGCTGCGGGTCCGCCACTTAGGAATGCTTCAATAATAACTTCCTGCTTTGGGATAACCATGGAGAAGCACGCCATACGGATGTTTGAAGTGTGATCGATGATCGATGAACTGCAAAAGGAGCTATCCTTCAGATCATCGATTGCCACATCTCACATCACGCATTCTATTCCTCACCAGGAT
>JAJRWS010000514.1 GCA_024276705.1 Planctomycetota bacterium
AAGTGAGAGACCACCTCAGTCATCATCAACACCCATGGCCTCTTGTTTCGTTTGCATCCAATGGTTCCATTCGAGTACGAGTACGACAAAACGCCCGAAGCCTGATGGGTACTCACGTGGTTTACGGACAGGAATGAAGTGCCAGGAGACCCGTACGAGGTTTTTCTGCTCATTCGGTTGGGCTCTAATCGACAACACGGCTCACGATCCTGCTTCTGGTTCGCTGGATCCGGGCAAGACATGGCGATTTCGCAAATCTTTAACCAATTGGGCCGTACTGGTGAATTGAACCGCATCGATGCCCGCTTCCAGCGCACCGGATACGTTCTCCTTCCGATCGTCAACAAAGAAAATTTCAGCGGCTGGCACCCCTGCCCTGGCAATCGCTTGCCCGTAAATGTCCGGTTCCGGTTTTGCCGAACGAGCTTTGTAGCTAAGAACCAACACTTCAAAACATTCTGGTATCGGTGGAAAACGGCCATAGCCGACAAAATCCCAGTGGACCGGACCGACATTCGACAAGAGACCCAACCGGTGACCTGCCCCGGCAAGCGTTGCAACCAGGCCCAGCGATGCTTCCATCGGCTCGAAAATGTCGCTGCCGGCCTGTTCCAGAGCCGTCCGATCGGGTCGTGTGCCGGTCTGTTGGCAAAAAAAATCATAATACGCTGCCGCGGATATATCTCCACGTTCAAACCGCATTTGCGTGGCAAACGCTCCATTCGCTTCGAGCATGGCCTGGCGTATGGCCTCCGGCTCCAGTCCGGCTACCTCGGCTAACTGCCTGCACATGCGATCGTGGCAAAAAGAAAGAAGCACGTTGCCTAGATCAAAATAGAGAAATGAACAAGCCATCGGTGGATCCTTAGCCTGGATGTTTCATGAATTTCGCCGCGAGAGGCCGCAAAGTGCTGTGGATGCAAGGCAAAAGGCATTTTGGGTGCGGAACATATTGTTTTATATTTGAGCACACCCAAAATGTCTTTTAACGCGGCAGACGCAGTGCTTTTCGGACTCGTAGCAGAAAGTTCATGTAATATTCGGGTTAGCTGGGCAAGCGTTACCGGGACGAGGCGGTCATGGCGACAGCCCTTGCCGACATGCTAGCACGCCTGATCTATTGAACAATGGGGGGATTTGTAAAACGGCGCAAGCCACGGCCTCCGCTACACATTGAGGACAATTAGTAAAACCAGCCAGTGACTCGTCCGATATAAGATACAAGCCAACCGACCCACTTCATGCAAAGTGAGACTGACCGTGTCGACCGCTAATCTTTCTCAACTGACCGCCATCATCAAAACTTTTGAACGCCCCAAGTGCCTGGCTCGGCTACTTGCCAGCATGCAACGATTCTACCCCGACCTGCGGGTCTTGGTGGCCGACGATAGCTTGGAGGATCCAGCTCGAGAATTCCAGGCACCTGCCAATACCAATTTTCTGCGTCTGCCCACCGACGTGGGACTGAGTGCCGGCCGCAATGCGATGCTAGCAAGGGTATGCACGCCCTACTTCCTGCTGCTGGATGACGATCTGCAGTTCCATCGGCACACGCGATTGGAAGCACTCCTGCAACCGGTA
Source organism: Planctomycetota bacterium (assembly GCA_024276705.1). Classification (GTDB taxonomy): domain Bacteria; phylum Planctomycetota; class Planctomycetia; order Pirellulales; family Lacipirellulaceae; genus JAJRWS01. The sequence continues at coordinate 1,582 of JAJRWS010000514.1, forward strand.
GCAAGTGGCCAACACGACCTGGTTGCGGGCGATCTGGTACGCTGTCAAAGAAAACTGCTGTTTGTACGGCGAAAACCTCAGCCGGGGCATGGCACATTGCTTGTCAAAGACGAACAGCTCACCTTGCGGCGTGGCGGCGTCGTAACCGACGACGGCCTTGTACGATGCGATTTGGTGCACAATTTCTTCGTTGCTCGAACCGACCGGGTCCGGGCTTTGGGTGGCTGGGATCCCGATCTGAAATTGGACGAACGGGAAGAGTTTTTCTACCGAGCCAAACATTTCGACCTCCGTGTCGGAATGTGCCCGGAGGTTACCGCCTGGCACTGGGCCACAGGTCGCCCTGGCCCTCTTTACTCCGAATACCGATCGCGCAGCTTCAAAAGCCTGGCGGTAAACAAAATGGGGCTGAAACGGTTGGTCGATTACGACGGCCAGACCATTTTCGTTGCGGCCAAGAGGCAAGCAGCCTAGCCACGCCCTTCGTACCTCAGGGTCGTGCCACACATGTTGGATACCTCCAGACCCTGGGCTCTTGAATTCAACCCGCATAATTCCCGGCTGAGCCCTTTTAATGTTGATTATATCTTCATATCTCGATATGATAACCTGTTGAGTCAGGGGCCGGTATTAAGGGGGGTAGTGATGATGGTCGGGCATACCATGCGAAAAAAAATGACCGATTTGGATGATCTGAAAACAGCAGCCGAATGCCTGCGGATACTTGCCCACCCGCACCGCTTGCGAATAGTGCAGATGCTGCTTCAAGATGAGTACACCGTGGGAGAACTGGCCGAAGCCTGCGGCATCGCCAGTCATATGGCTTCGGAACATCTGCGTTTGATGCAACGATGCGGGTTCCTCGACAGTGCGAAAGATGGCAGGTACCGTTACTACCGCGTGGTTGAACCTCATTTGGCCAACATTATGGAGTGTGTTGAAAAACGTTTCGACCGGTGTTGACACTGTCCCCATTACAATCAGGCACTCGTTTCAATCAGGCACTCGTTTCAATCAGGCCTTCGTATCTATCAAGTCCTCGTTTCTATCAGGAGTGATTCGTCGTGGTTGATAATTGCAAATTAACCTTTCAACAGCAGAGCATTGTCCAGCAAGGTTACGCAAACTACTCTCCCCAAGAACTAAAACAGTTGGAATGGGGGTTGCGATTCACTCCCCTGGCTTGCTCGCTGATTACCTTATATGGATTGGTCTTTTGGCATCCGTATGTACTGTTTGGTGTGGCCGTGTTGGGTATGTGGGCGTTTTTCTTCCCTGCCGCGCACCCGATGGACCTCTTTTACAACCATCTCGTGCGGCCCCTGTTCGGTGCCGCCAAAATTCCTCCCAATCCTTTGCAGCGTCGCCTGGCCTGCCTCTCCGCCGCGATGATCAATATCGCGACGGGCGTGCTCATGCTATTGAACCTGGCAACCCCTGCGTACATTTTCGGTGGCCTCTTGCTGGTTTTGCAAGCGATCGTGATCTGTACGCATTTTTGTGTACTGTCGTGGGTCTATGAATTGCTTGCCAACCTGATGGGCAAATGGAATCTGCCCGTGGAGCAGCAGCAGGCAAAGTCGCTGCTGGCAAAGGGAGCAACCTTGATCGATGTACGCAGCCCGCAGGAATATGCCCAGGAACATCTCCCCGGCGCGGTGAACATCCCCCTGGAGACGTTGCCGGAAAAATTGTCGGACCTCCCGGAGGGACCGGTATTACTGCATTGTAAAAGCGGCATGCGAAGCAACGTGGCGACCGGGATTCTGAAAAAAAACAAAGTCGCCAAAGTCTACAATGTTGGTTCGTACCAACGTGCGAAGCAAATCCTAGAACTCGCCTAAGAACAGGACCTCCCCATGAAGCTTGTTATTGTTGGGGCCGTTGCGGGTGGCGCTTCTGCTGCGGCCCGAGCGCGCCGTTTGGACGAAGACGCCGAAATCGTGCTCCTCGAACGCGGCCCTGACCCTTCGTTTGCCAATTGCGGTCTCCCCTATTATGTAGGTGGCGTGATAAAAAAACGGACGGCGTTGCTGGTCACCCCCGTCGAGATGCTACGCGAGCGTTACCGGCTCGACGTGCGGCCCCTTTCGGAAGTCACCGCCATCGACCGGCAACGCAAAGTGGTCGCCGTCAAGAATTTGGACACGGGCGAAACGTACGAAGAATCGTACGATAAGCTCATTTTATCACCCGGCGCGGCACCGATGCGGCCCCCCATTCCCGGGATCGATCTGCCGGGCATCTACACGCTTCGCAACCTGCACGATGCCGACCAGTTGCACGCCGCCGCCAGCGATGCCAGGCGGGCCGTGGTGGTTGGGGCGGGATTCATCGGTCTGGAAATGGTAGAAAATCTGGTTCATCGCGGCCTGGAAACCACCGTGGTGGAGTTGAGCGACCAGATACTCCCTCCCTGGGACGCGGAGATGGTTGCGCCCATGGCACGGCATTTACGCGCCCAAGGGGTCAAACTCCACCTGGCGGATGCGGCCGCATCCTTCGAACGCTCAGACGAAACGGGGCGCGACGGCCCCAAGCAGGAAGGAACGATTCGAGTAAAACTCCAGTCGGGACTCGAATTGGAAGCCGACCTGGTAGTCATGAGTGTCGGGGTACGACCCGAGAACGGCCTGGCCGTGGAAGCTGGTTTGGAAATCGGCCCAAGAGGCGGCATCCGCGTCAACGAAACGATGCAAACTTCCGACTCCGACATCTACGCAGTCGGGGATGCGGTGGAAGTGCACCATTTTGTCGGTGGCCAGCGGGTACAAATCGCCCTGGGTGGCCCTGCAAACCGGCAAGGCCGCTTAGCCGCCGATCACCTCTTTGGCCGGCCTGGCCACTACCGAGGCACGCAAGGAACTTCCGTCGTCGGCCTGTTTGGCATGGCCGCGGCCATGACCGGCCAAAGTGAAAAGGCGCTGGTCCAGATGGAGACTCCGTTCGAGAAAATCCATATCCACCCGGGACATCATGCGGGCTACTACCCGGGAGCTCAGCCACTCTCCATCAAACTGCTTTTTTGTCCTCAAACGGGTAAGGTCCTGGGAGCCCAGGTCGTGGGGCACGAAGGGGTCGATAAACGGATCGACGCACTGGCCATGGCGATTCAGGCAGGAATGACCGTTTACGACTTGGAAGA
>JAJRWS010000515.1 GCA_024276705.1 Planctomycetota bacterium
GAATGTTGTCATGGATGGCAGCGAGTTGGAGTTGTGGGTGACTGAGCGAGCGGCTAATGGCGATCCTGTGAATTCGACGGTTTCCTTTGATATTGCTACTGATTTTACGCTTGTTGGGAATATAGCTACCTGGACGTTTGACACGGCGCTGCCTGACGGGAAGTATGCGATTCATCTGGCCGATACGGTCACCGACCTCGTCGGCAACAAACTCGATGGCGAGTGGGATAACCCCAATAACGGTACGCCAGACGATTTTTCTGACGATGCTACCGACCAGATCTTTGGGGGCATGCCCGAGTTCAAGACCGGCAATGGCGAGGAAGGTAGCACCGACACCGATGGCGACGGCACGCCTGAGTTCCGCTTTCACTTTGCGCTGTTGGCTGGCGATTACAATGGCAACGGCGCTGGCGATGGAGCAGACGAACTGAGATGGATAGAAGAAAATGGCGCGGTGAACGATCCGTACAACATTGCAGACGGCAACGGCGATGGGAATGTTGACAACGCTGACTCCCTCATCTGGGAAGAGTATTTCGGCGTACTATTGCCTTTGCGGGGCATTGCACCAACTTTAGGATCGTTGGACTACAACGATAACGAGAAAATCGACTTTGTTGATTTCCAAAACTTGTGGGGGACGTCGTTCGGTTCTCAGGTCGGCGACCCAGAATACCTAGCCGTGGCTGACAGAGATAACGATGGAGACGTAGACGGGTTCGATTTCTTATCTTGGCAGATCATACTGAATTTTGAAAGCGTTTGGTACATCCCAACGACTGGTAGCAGTGGCGCGTCTGCGCAGGTTGGTGGCCCCGCAGCACAAGTACTGAATGTTATCATCAGCGGTTCGAGTTCGCTGCACGCCGCCTTTTCGTTTGATACGGTCGATGGCAGCGGCAGTCAATTGGCCACGGTGCCGGTCGGTGGGGCCGATACCATCTCGATTGTGTTTAGCGAGGGGGTAAATGTCTCAGCCAACAGCTTAATGGTCATCGGTCTGACGACCGTCACCATGCCGACCTTGGCCGAATTTACCTACGACATCGCCACCAATACTGCCACTTGGCGGTTTGAAGGATGGGCGCTAGGCGATAATTATCTCATGTCGTTGTCGGATAGTGTGACCGACGTTGATGACAACTTGCTCGATGGCGAGTGGACCAACCCAGCGAGCATCAATACGGTGAATGCCGCGGTGAGCGAGTTCCCCTCGGGTGACGGCAACCCGGGCGGACGGTTTAATTTCTTTATGACGCTGCTGCCCGGGGATGCCAATCTGGACGGGATAGTCGATGGTTTTGACCTAAACATACTTGCGTCCAACTGGGGCGTGTCAGTCGACGCCTTGTTTACAGACGGCGACTTTAGCGGCGACGGTGCTGTAGCCGGCACCGACTTGTTTTTTCTGGCGCCCAATTACGGAACCAATCTGCAAGATATATGGGCTTTGGCTGACATGGACGGCGACAATGACATTGACGATGATGATCTTGATGTCATTGCCTCTAACATGGGCATGACCGGGGCCACTTGGGCCGATGGCGATTTGAACGGCGATGGGCTGGTTACCCTTGCGGACCTCGATCTGGCGTTTCTGCAGTATGGGCTGGGGCTCGATATGGTTGCTTAGAGTTTGTGTAGAAGGGCTCCTTTTTGAAAACACATTTACCCGCGGGGGTTTATGTCTGCGGCTCGGGTTTGTGAGCAATTGTGAAATGCTCTGGGCAAGCGAGCTGCATGAGCACAAACTACTCCTTCTACAAATTGTAGCTTCTTTACTGCGTTGAGAGCACGCACTACTATTTGCCAAGTTTTGGCCTTGGAATCCCAGAGGCTAGCAAAAAGTGCAACTGAAAATCCGTGCCTCGTAGCGAGAATTGTTTGGCGCTCATCGAATACGCGTCTCAAATGCATCTTGTCGTGAAATTTGCCAGCATGTGGCCGTTTCTGTGGATTCACGAGCCCCTTCCGCCTTCGCCGTCGCATTGGCCTGCGCCCTGCTTTGAGGCTGATGCGACGGGGAAGGTGGAAGGGGCGGCCCCCCTTTTGTCGAGCCTGAGCGGAGGTGCTTGCTAGACTGAACCCTTCACACCCACCGTGCGTACTGGCGCAATGAATGCACAAATGTTTGGTTTTGAAAGGATTGGCTGATGGTACAGCAGGTGGAGGACAAATTCTTCGAGTGGGCTAAGGGCAAGCCGCTAGCAGCAAGTATTCTACCCAGGTTCGCAATGGAGTCGATCGGTCAGGTTCGGGAGCTACTCGAGTTGCGGCGTTGCAGCCAAGGCCCTTTCGCTTTTGAACCCGCTGCGAACGAGCAGTTGATGCTTAGTTTTTATCGGCGGAAGTCACTCGTGCGCGCCGTGCTGGACGTGCTGTTCGGAGAAGGTGGACGCGTCTGCTACCGTATCTATGCAACGCTGCAAAGCCCGAACATCGGCACGGACAGCGAGCGGCAGCAGTCACTGTGGCTGATTCTTTTGGCCTGTATGCCGACAGATCTCGTAGACACCAAGGAACAATCCACTTGGTGGCAAAATCAGAATATCGACGAAGCGATGCTAGACGAGATTATGAAAACGCCTGTGATGCAGTACGTGTTGCGTGTGGCGATTCCGTGCTGGTTTGTTTATGGCGTATTACCCGACAAATTGCTCTGGGACGCGTTCGATGAGGACCAAACGATTGCAGAAAAATCGATAAGTCGCCTAGTAAGACTCGACCATCGCGTAGTTCGCCATCCAATCATTCGAGAATGGGTAGAACGTGAAAATCGAAAGTCACCATGCCGAGCAAGAAAGCTGCGGAAATGGAGGCAATCGAAGACGGTCTTCGATAAGCCGAAATCCGATTCCCACTGGTTGAAAATTATCTTTGGTTTGCTCTCGTCGTTATCCGAACTCTATGGCCATCGACTGAAAGCACCCGATTTACGAGAACTAGCGGAGGTCGTTGAGTGTGAGTTGCCAGAAGACCTAGCGGAGTATCTTCGTAATCGCACGACGGATGATCTCTCCAGAGAAATCCGCAGAAAACGGGCTCATTTTGCCCTGGCTCCCAAACCGGACAGATCGGAATTCGAAGCTGTCCGTGCGCTATGGAGAGACAGTGCCTAGTATTCGGACATGAAGTCCGAAAATCCAAAACCCGTAGAGACGTCGCCGCTCGACACCCCGCAGCAGGCGTCCGGAAGCCCGCGAGGAGTGTCGAGCGGCGGCGCCGTGGGTGTTTCCAGTAACACACCCCCCTCTAACCCTTAGATTTTACCACAAATCCGGACAAGAAATACGGGTTAGTGAAGCTGCGACATCGCTAGCATCGCGAAAAATGAACGAAACGAGAAGTTGCTCCGTTAGTAGTAGTGCTCAAACAAGGAGGGCCCTGCTATGCA
>JAJRWS010000516.1 GCA_024276705.1 Planctomycetota bacterium
CCACCGCAGGCTTGGATCAGTCGATCGGCCAGGGTCGACTTACCATGATCAATATGGGCGATAATGCAAAAATTCCGAATATGTTTCATGTGTGGGGTTCTACGGGGATAGGTGCTGGCGTTGCGCGCATCAGGAAGGATTCTAACCCATAACGTTAGCGTCTGACAGGGAAGCCACGGGCATCAACGGCTTTGTAGCATCGGCGTCAAAGCCTTTTGAAACGCTTCGGCCTGACGCATGAAACCGAGGTCGGTGGGATGCGAGCCGTCGACCGTTGATTCGCCGTCGTCGCCCAGCAGCCGATCGCCAGGCAGGTAATGCAGGTGCTGCACGCCGGCCGACTGCAGGCTTTCGTACACTTTCCGCAGGGCACGATGGTTTTTCGTATTGCGCTCGCGCCGGGTCGGGACCAGAAACGCATTGCTGTAGTCGCGATCCTCCACCAGGAGAATCGGGGTTGTCGGATGCGCGTTCCGCAGCGTGGCAACGAACGGTTCGACCCGCTCCAGCACTTCGCTAGCCCGCATGTTGGGCAGACAGTCGAGGACATAGACGGCTGGGTCGAGCTGGGCGAACAGGGCCGCCATTTCCGGCTCCATCTTGCCATTGCCCGAGAAGCCAAGGTTGATCACCGGTCGGTTCAGGCGTCGGCCCAGGATGGCCGTGTGGACCATGCCGGGGCGTGATGCGCAGCCACCCTGGGTGATGGAGGTGCCGTAGAACTCCTTCGTGTCGGTCCAACCACGCCCCTCGATGTTCAACAACCGAATATCGTACCAGAGCGTTGTGCTGTCCGGTTCGACTTCCGCCTGAGCCGGATCGATCGTTTCGGCCGTGGTTGCCGTGGCAGCGCGTTCCCCGGAGGCTAGCCAGGCCCAAGCCAGGGTAAGCATGCCGAGAGTTCGTGTTAAGGTTGGACGAGAAAGTTGGGTTCGCATGGTCATTCTTTCATTGGGGTTGAGGCTGTTCTTCGTCCGCGTTGGTAACGAATCGGAGGATTCTTGCTGCATGTCCGCCGCTTTGCGTGGAATGTGAGATGCGTAGCAAGAGGCGGTGCTTCCCGGGAGTGAGGTCTTCGGCGAAGAGGACCGTTCGCGGATAGTGCAGCTCCTTGCTGTGGCGATGATGAAGATCGACAGGAGAAAAAGGCGTTCCATCCACGGTGCCGGTGACAATGCCGGCATCGGGGCCCGCGAGGAGGTAAGCACCGATCAGCGTGCCGTGGAAATCGAGTGTCAACGTAGCGCCAGGTTCGTCGGCGCATAGCATTTTTGCGCCGCGGAAACGTCGGCGCAATTTTCCGGCCAGGTGTGCCCAGTCGGGAACTTCGGTCCGCCAGCCACTGGCGATCGCCACCCGGGTCGGGTCGAGCAGGGCCCCATGATCGTAGCTCAGCGGATCGATCGGTGCAGGGAGCGAGTGGGCCCTTTTTGCCGTCGCCACGACTCCATTCCAGGAGGAGTTGAACAACGCTGCGATCATACGCAGGCATAGACCGTTTCCGGCTTGTGCCGGATGGGTACCCCCATACTGCTCCCAGGTAAGTTTTCCCGTAAGAATCTCCTCGGCCACCTCGCGGGCCAGGTTGACCGAAGAGATCGCGTAGTGACGGGCAACCGCTTCATGCGCCGCGATGCTGAGTGGGGTTTTTCCGTGCTGAATCGCATTGAGCATGCCTGGGTTCACGAAATCGACCAGCACGATGTCTGCGTTGGGGTTGTGCTTGCGCACCTGGCGAACGATACCTTCCATGCCCCGAATGGACTCGCATTCGGAGTGCCGCGCATCCTGATCATCGTTGACGGCAAACTCGACAAAAAAGAGGTCGACCGGACCTTTCTGAAGCACGTCCTCGCCGAGTCGCATCGCTCCGGTCGTGGAGCAGGTCGACGCGATTCCGGCATTGGTAAAGGTGAATTTGCTACAAGGGAACCGATGTTGGAGGAAATCGCACACCCTGGGACGATAGCCATGCATCTCGGTGATCGATCCGCCCAGGAAAGCCACGTGACCTTGCTGCTCCCGCTCGAAAACAAAGCGTGAGTTGGCCAGCGTTCCACGGAGAATGACGTTTCCATCGAAGTCGCGGCTGCCGGTTCGATCCGCTCCGGCCTCGCGGCAGTTGCGGACGATGAACTCGACCAGGGGACGTGGGTTGGGCAAAGCGTGCGGGTGGTGCCCGACTCCCCGTTTCGAGATCACCTGGATCGAGCCTCCCATCTCTCGGTAACGTGTTTCGAGGATCGTGGTGTTTTCGGCGGGAGGCACCACGGTATCCGCGTCGCCGATCACGTGCAGGATCGCCACGCCGGCGCGAGCGAGCGGCGCGAGTTGGTCGATGGGATTGAAACGGTAAGTGAGCGCTTCCTCCTCCCTCAGGCCATAGGCGTCGAGGCACTTTTGCCAGTCGGGCTTGCTTCCCTTGCCCAAGCCTTTGCCACCAGGCCAACTCTTAAAGTCACAGACCGGGGCATCCCCATAAATGCAAGCCACTTTTTCGGGGTTCGCCGCCGCCCAGTTGTAGATCATGAGCCCTCCCCGGCTCATTCCTTCCAACGCGACTTTTCGCGCGAGGCCATGTTCCTGGGTCAGAGTCGCATAAAACCGGTTCCCGAGGGCCACCGCGGTTGGCGCACCAAAAAGGTCGGCGACATCACTGTAGGCAACGTGGTAGCCACGTGCCAGGAGGGCGAGATCGGCCTGAGGTTGATGACCGAAAAACCGGGCTCGCCAGACCCAGGGGCGTCCCGTGGCGGCCTCCTTCGGTGAGACAACGATGGCTGCCCGGCCTCCCACCTTAAAATCATGACGAACATAGCCGTTCCACGTCGAGGCCCGTCCCGGGAAATCCCGTCCCGGAAAAGTGCGTCCTGGAAAAGTGGCAGCCTCCGCGGCCATCAGAAAAGTGGGCATTACGGCGATGAGAAAACCAAGCAGGCACGTCATGTCTTTATTCTCCAGGGAAAACCCACGACCTTGCCAGGGGACTGGCAGAATATAATAGTTCTTGGTCAATTTTATCGCTATCGCTATCGCTATCGAAACGGATTGGAATTTGGACATGCGGACTTTCGATCCCGATCCCGATGATTTTAGTGGAATCCAGGGATCCTGCAGGACCATCCTAACACGGTGATGCGTGGAACCACACCTCGATAATTCCCGTCCATAAACCACCAGCTCTGCGGAGTGAGTGTCCATCAGGCTCCGCCGTTCCGTCGTGCTCGTACTCGTAATCGTGTTCGTGCTCGTACTCGTGTTCGTGCTCGTACTCGTGCTCGTACTCGACTGGAACCATTGCATGCAACAGAAACAAGAGGCCATGGATATTGATGATGACTGACCTTGCCGCCAAGTTGGGTTCGAGTACGAGTA
>JAJRWS010000517.1 GCA_024276705.1 Planctomycetota bacterium
CAGGAAGGAGCGCCAAAGAAAAACTTGAAGGGAGACTGGTCTGCATTGGCCAACATGTACTCGACTCCGGCAACCCCCAGGACATTGCCGATTTCGTGCGGATCGCTGACCGTGGCCACCGTGCCATGGCGGACAGCGGCTCGGGCAAATTCGGTGGGGACGAGCATCGAACTCTCGATGTGGACATGGGCGTCGATAAAGCCGGGCAACAGATAGGTATCGGCCACCTGCTTCCGAGGAAGATCGGCTTCCGGAGCGGTCGTCCTGCCTGGGTGTTGTGCGATCGTACTGTCTTTGTACGCTCCAGCGGAATCTGGATCAGCAGATTCAGGCACAATCGCTGCGATGCGGCCATTCTCGACATGAACCGTGGCCACGTCGATTTGCCGATTCGGGATGTCGACAAGATGAGCCGTCACACTCCAGCGATGATCATTCATGGGTCTGTACTTACGTTTTTTTCCGTCGTCGACCACCACGACCACGGCTTCGTGAAGAGCTGGAACGCCCTGCGGGAGTTGGCGAATTCTTGCGCGATTCGAGATTGCTGTCCACGATGACCCCCATCGCTTCCTCCCAGGTAGGAATGTTACGATGACTGGGACGTTTTGTCGGGTTCCCTCGTTGGCTATCGCTATCGCCTTCCTCACCTCGATCCTGCTGATCGGTCAAGGGATCCTCCGATCGTGCGTTTTTACCGGCTATGCCGGCTGCCGCCGGTTCTTGCTGATTTGGCTCAATGGGAGGCAAGGTGGTTTCCCAATCGCCGGGTAAAACGTCGCCGGGTAGATCATCGGCTTCATGATCCACGGTGTCCTGGTTGCCTTCGAGCGACGGGGACGAATCTTTTTCCAGCGAAATGGTAGGATCGTCCGTTTCACGAGTGGCAACACCGTGGCCCCGGCCTCTACGTCTTCGGGGGCGGCGCCGGCGCGCATTCGATTTGCGTGGCTCATCGGAATTCTCTTCGGAAAACGGATCGGTCTCCTCGGATGAGTCGTCCCGTGGTTCTCCTTGCTGAGCCAGTGTATCTCCGGCGGCCGGCTCATGCCCATGGGAATCTTGAGTCTCGATATCTTCGTGATTTGTTTCCGTACCGCTACCTTGGGCTCGCCGGCGCCGGCCCCGACCACGACGACGGCGAGTTTTTCGGCCGGAGGAGCCCTTCTCCATTTCCTCTTGGGAAGCCGTCTCTTCTCGCGAAATGAGTCTGTCTTGATCGTCAACTTCCGAGTCGTTTGGCTCGGGTTCACTCAGCTCTCGCTCATGCTGTTCGGTGTCGGTCCGCGAATCGGTGCTCGTTTGTTGTCGTTTTCGATTCTCCGAGCCTCCCGAGGGGAGTAAATTGCCCAATGCTTCGGCAGCTGCGCTGCCAGACAAAAAGAGTGCATCAAAGACACTCCGGGCAACTTCACCCGACAGTCCCTTCTGCGCTGGAATGTCAGGCTCGTCAACGTTCTCTTCGAAGAGGGCGGGCTCTTCTGTAAAATTGACCTGGGACGGTTCCTCTTTATGGATGGAGGAAATATCCCCCCACGCTTCCGCTGGAGCTTCGTCTCGAAGACTCTGATCCTGTGATCCCGTCAGCCCCCGTGACTCCGCTGGATCATGGGGCTGGCAGTCTTGGCTGTTTTCTTTGTTATCCCCTTGGCTGTTTTCTTTGTTATCCATAGTCTGGACCGGGATGGGTGAATCATCCTCGGGTGATTCATCGATCGTGATTCCCAGCTCGGTTGCCAGTCCTCCCCAGCCGCTGGTCGGATGTGAGGGGGCTTCAGGCGGTTCGCGCGCAGGTTGCTTCGCGGGGATGGCAGATTCTTGATGCGGTGGTGCATTTTCCAAATGTGGACGCTGCATGGCCTCGGGGGAAGGCTCGGCCCCTAGTGTTCTGGCCAGGTCGTCCCATGGAGTAGTCTCTTGGTCTGATGGGGCCGACGACTCGGATGAGGCCATTTGCTTTGCAGAGTCCAGCTGATTGGAAGGAGTCGAGGCCGCTGGAGATGAATCGTTCAATTTCGCTTGTTCGTCGTCCATGGTTTACCGGGCAAGGAAGGTGTGCCATGCAAGGGCGGGATAGGGAAACATCGAACGACCAGTATAGGCTCTCCGAGCGGCGACGAACAGATGGCTGCAAAAGTGAAAGAAAGCGGCTGGTGCCGCGTTACAGCCAATGCCAGGTCCTAATAGCCGCTTTCTTTCACTAGAGCACTGATTTTTCTGAATTCGGCCGTTCCCGCCCGCTCGCACCATTCAAACAGGGCAGCTTCGACCGTGGTAAGCAGCCCACCGGCCGATTCCAGACGCCGGAGTCCTGTTTCGTGGTTGATGGCGTAGCGTGCACTGACTGCGTCGACGGCAACCTGCACCTGGTAGCCATCGGCAAGCAAATCAAGGGCTGTTTGCAGCACGCAGACGTGGGTTTCCATTCCGCAGAGGAGAATGCGGCTGATTCCTAGTTCGCGCCAGGCACCGAACAGGTTCCCGCATTCGCCGCAACTAAAGGCTTCTTTTCGGTAGATCGGTGGGTTGGAGAGAGTGCCTTTCTTGCTGCCAGAGGAAGGTTCCGACAGATTCTGTGGAACGAAATCCAATTGCCGGGCGACCGGTGCAACCGTTGGGCCTAATTTTTCCGGACATTGTTCGGTTACGGCTGTATGGATACTGAACACTTGGGCTCCTTGGACCAGTCGCCTTACATTCCAGACAAGCCGTTCGGGGTCAGGTTGCGCGGTGAGGAGACGTTCCTGCAAGTCTACCACGAGCAGGCCGGTGCTGTCAGGCCGCATAATTTCTGGGTTGCGTGGAAGTGGAGGGGTCATGGAGAGAGCTCAAAGGAGGAAGGGGAAAAAATGCGGATTTTGGAATGCGGAATGCGGAATTTAGAGTTGGAAGGTGATTGTGTATTGCTGGAGTGATGATGGTCGAATGGCGAGGCAGTACTGAAATTATAAGGGTTCCTTCTGTGTTCTGCTATCTCCTGCTATGTTGGTTTCTTGACCCTCGAAGCCGGACGCTCTATAGTTCGGCTTAGGCTGCAGAGTTCACCATGGCCCCTGCCTATTCCGCATTCCGCATTTAGAACCGTTTCATGAAAATACGTTCCACAACCATCCTGACTGTGCGGCACCAAGGTCAGGTGGCCATGGGGGGGGACGGCCAGGTATCGCTCGGTCAGACCATCATGAAATCGGATGCGGTAAAGATACGGCGGCTGATGGAGGGGCGTATCCTGGTCGGTTTTGCCGGTGCCGCAGCCGATGCGTTCGCGCTGATGGAGCGACTGGAGGCCAAGCTCAAGGATTACCCGGCGAATTTACCCCGAGCGGCAACCGAATTGGCAAAAGAATGGCGGATGGATCGGGCATTACGCCGCTTGGAGGCCATGATATCGGTCGTCGATGCGGAGAATACGTTGCTGGTTTCTGGCACCGGCGATGTGATCCAGCCCAGTGATGGTGTCCTGGCCATTGGCTCGGGGGGCAATTATGCCCTGGCAGCCGCCCGGGCCTTGGTGAGTCACAGTCGGCTATCCGCGGCTGAGATTGTACGCGAGTCGCTAAACATTGCGGGTTCGATTTGCGTCTATACAAACCAAAATCTGGTCATTGAACAGCTTCCTTGAGGACTAAGTCGGTGGTCAAGGCAAAGATACCCGACTATTTGAAACGCAGTACCTGGTCGAAATGTAGTACCTGGTCGAAACGCAATATCTGGGAGATGAAAGAACACTCGTGAATCCGTTGACTCCACGTGAAATTGTTGAACAGTTGGACCGGCACATTGTCGGCCAGGACGATGCCAAACGGTCAGTCGCGGTCGCTATCCGCAATCGTTGGCGCCGACAACAGTTGGAAGAAGAGATGCGGAAGGAGGTTGCTCCCAAGAATATTCTCATGATAGGCCCGACCGGAGTCGGCAAGACGGAGATCGCCCGGCGCCTGGCCAAATTGACTCGTGCGCCGTTCATCAAGGTGGAAGCAAGCAAGTACACCGAAGTGGGCTACTATGGGCGTGACGTGGAGAGCATGATCCGCGAATTGGTGGAAAACGCAATTGGCCTGGTGCGAGAAGAGGCGCTGGCAGCAGTCGAGGAAGAAGCAGAACGTCGAGTCACGGAGCGCCTTGTCGATTTACTGGCTCCCGCGCCCGCATCGTTCGACGTGGGCGTGGAGAGTGGCGATTCCCCCGAGCGTTATGAGCGCACCCGCGAAAAAATGCGAGCGATGCTCGTCGGGGGTGAATTGGAGAATCGACAGGTGGAGATGACCGTCGAACAAAAAGCTCAGGCGATGATTTTGCCCGGGATGGGGGGTCCAGGTGGCGATCAAGTCGATTTCGACTTTCAAGGGATGCTCGAAAAAATATTACCCAAGAATGTCTCCCGGCGCGAAATGACCGTGGCGGAAGCTCGCCGGGTGATTTTCGAGCAGGAGTGCGAGGCCTTGATCAACGATGAAAAGGTCCATGCTCAGGCGGTCGATTTGGCGGAAAGTACGGGCATCATTTTTCTGGATGAGCTAGACAAGGTTGTCTCCAGCGAAGGGGGGCGGGGAGCCGACGTATCGCGTCAGGGCGTGCAGCGCGACTTGCTCCCCATTGTTGAGGGGACAGTTGTGCAAACTCGCTATGGGTATGTTCACACGGACCATGTGCTGTTCATTGCCGCGGGTGCATTTCACAAAGTGAGTCCCAGCGATCTGATGCCGGAGTTGCAGGGCCGGTTTCCTATCCGGGTGGAACTGACCGATTTGAACAAGGATGATTTTGTGCGAATCCTGGCGGAACCACACAACGCATTGACCAAACAGTATGTTGCCCTGATGAAGACCGAAGGCGTGGAACTGATTTTTCAGGACGATGCCATCGATGCGTTGGCCAGTTATGCATACCATGTGAATCAGACAACCCAGAATATTGGTGCTCGCCGGCTGCACACGATCCTGGAAAGGTTGCTCGAACAGTTGAGTTTCGAAGCGCCCGACATGAAGATGGGCCGAGTGGAGGTCAACGCGGCCTATGTCCGCGAACGGCTCGATGAAGTGGCCCAGGATGAAGATCTGAGCAAGTTTATTTTATGAGGCGTGCCTATTCCCTCCATGTTCACTTTTACCGCTACCACCGTGACCGATACCGACCGGTTGGGAGTTGCGCTGGCCGAAGTGTTGCCGGCAGGTGTGGTGATCGGGCTGCTTGGAACGTTGGGAGCGGGGAAAACACGGCTGGTCCAGGCGGTGGCTCGTGGCTTAGGGGTTGCCGGGAACACGGTGACCAGCCCAACGTTTGTCTTGCTGCATCAGTACCTTCAGGGCCGTTTGCCCATCTATCATTTCGACGCCTATCGGCTGCGTGATGACGACGAATTTCTGGAACTCGGTCCCGAGGAATATTTCGAAGCTGGCGGTATTACGTTCATCGAATGGGCCGATCGGGTTTCTCGCTGCCTGCCTGCCGAGCGACTGGAAATCAAGATCGAAGTCACCGGTGAGACCGAGCGAACTTTTACCCTGGCCGCTACCACTGCCGAGCTGGAAGAACCCCTGATCAATCTGGGTAAGTTAGTGCGTTGTCCGTAGGCCGGAACGAGCTCCGCACTGTTCTGGCAACCTCTATGAGGAGTCCGTATGCGTTGTAGAATCGACCGCTACGATTATTGACAAATTCGCCCGCAAGGAACCACGATCATGATCGAACTGGGAATGCACACTGACAACTGGCGCGAACGGAGTGGCAATTTGCAGACTGCCGCGGAATCGGCTGTCAAGCACGGTTTGTCCTTTATCGAATTTGGCACCATCCACGGCCAGTATTTCGTCAACGGTCTGGGCTACGAACCGTCGGTGTCGTTGCAATCCAACCCCCGGGCGCTGAAGCGTTATCTCGATGGCATGGGGCTGCAGGTCTCGCAAATGGATGCTGCCTTTCCGTTGATGGGGCCCGAGGGTTCCACGTTCGGGGTGCAGTACATTCAGCAGGCCATTCGTTTCGCGGCCGAGATCGGTTGCCCTCGGATCGACACGACCGATGGGGCGGAGAGGATCGCCGGCTATAGTGACGACGATGTGTTTCGCATCACCTGCGAGAACTATAAGCAGTGCCTGTCGTGGGCTCGCGATTATGACATTGTGTTGAATATCGAAACGCATGGGCCGTACACGAACCATGGCGATTTTCTGCAGAGGTTGTTCACCCACTTTGATTCGCCCCATCTGGGACTGAACTTCGATACGGGCAATTCGTTCATTGCTGGCAACGATCCTCTGGAGTACCTGCAACGGTTTCGGGCTTACGTGAACCACCTGCATGTCAAGGATGTCAGCCCGGAGTTGGCCGCTGCCGTACGTGGTGAAGAGACCGGTATCGCTTGCAGCCAGGTGGCCATTGGCGGTGGGGTGAATGCCGAAAATATACGCAAGTGCGTGGCCTACTTGCGCGAAACCGACTTCCACGGCGTGCTTTCGATCGAATGCTCTGGAACCGAAGAGAATATTGCTGGCAGCGTTCGTTACGTCCGCGGCTTGCTGGATGGATGAGAAAGGTCATGCGCAAGTTCATCGCTACGATCGTGCGGGTATTGACCCGGCATGTGCCGCACGCTTCGGCTCGTCGGCTCGTCTGCTCGATGCTGGTGGTGACGTTCGCACCATTCGGTTGGGTATTTCCAGGCTGGCCGCTAACGTTTGCCGGAGAGGCGGGCCTGGCAAACACGCAGCCCATGCTCAGCCCCCAGGATGCCGCCGCGGCGTTTCAGTTGCCCCCCGGTTTTGAGATTCGGCTGGTGGCGGCGGAGCCAGATCTGGTCAATCCGATCAGTATGGCGGTCGACGAACGTGGGCGAATTTACGTAAGCCAGTCTCATACCTACCGCTACGGTCCGGAGCAATCGCCAGTCGATCCACCAGCCAATCCCGTGATTCGGTTCGAGTTGGACCGGGAGGGCCGCATTGCCAAACGAGCAGTGGTGGCTTCCGGTTTCGAGAATCCGGTGATGGGACTTGCCGTGCATGAAAGCCGGCTCTGGGTCACGAATCTGAACGAAGTCATCGTTGCGGATATCAACGAGCAAGGCAGGGCCACCGGGCAGCGGACCATCGTTCGCGACGCGGCGAGCCCCTGGAATCCGTTTGGGATGTACCGCATTGAGTGGGGGCATGACGGTTGGCTTACCCTCAGCGTGGGCGACCACCCGATTTCGCTCACCGGCTCCTCCAACAGCATGGCGGTCAGGGGAAACACGGGCGGCTTGTTTCGATTTCGGCCAGACGGGTCCGAGATCGAATTGTTGGGGCAAGGTTTTCGGGCCCCGTTTTCGTTTGATTGCGACCCGTACGGGCGGCGCTGGTTGCTGTCCAACGGTGAGGGAAACCCCAACCGGTTGATCGAGTTGATCTCCGGAGCCGATTATCATTTTCAAACCCGCCCGGTTGGTTGGGATTGGCTGGCGGGAAATGAGCCGTTGGCGCCACCTGTCTGGGAGAATCCGGCGGGTGCGCACACGGCCGTGCTGGTCTACCGTTCCGATGCGTTTCCGGCAGAGTATTGGGGGAATCTGTTCGTATCGAATTGGGGCGTGCATGGATTCCCTTCGGCCAACCATGTGATCGTCCGGCACGTGCTCGACTCGCATGGCAACCGCCTGCGCAGTGAACCTTTCTTGACGACGACCGATCCGCACTTCCGGCCGACACAAATCTGCCACGCGCCCGATGGGAATCTCTATGTGCTCGACTGGTATGGCCGTGATGACGAGAATGACCTGACCGGCCGGCTCTATCGGATTGTGTACGTGGGAACCGGTCAGGCGGCGACGCGAGCCGCGGCCGCGGGTCTTGCAAGCCGCAATTCGTTCAGCCGTGAGGAGGCTCGGCGGAAATGGTTGGCCGCGGGACCGGCGGCAGCGGACCGGCTCAAACAATGGGTAACCGGTAGCGATCCGTTGGCTGCCGCCGAGGCACTTTGGACTCTCCAGCAATGTGATTGGCCCGCGGTCGGGCCGCTCATGGAATTGGGCTTGAGGCATGCCGATTGGCGAGTGCGACGGCTGGCCGTGCAGTTGCTGGCGGAGCGAGGCGTATGCCTTGGGCGGCTGCCGTCTGGCCAATCCTTGCAATCAGGTTTGCCGACACGGCAGGTCGAGGCAGAGCAAGAACCGCAGTCCGCGACCGACCAGAACGGTCCAGACGATCAAGCCCAACAAAGCAAGTTGGACCATGCCATGGCGCGGTTGTTGAACGACACCGAACCGGCCGTTGCGATGGAGGCGGCCATGGCCCTGCTGGTTCCGGCGGAGAGATTGACGGCGCTCACTGCCGTGCTGCGCCGTGGCGCTGCCGAAAACCGGCGGCTCCGTTATCGGGCCGCGCTCGAAGTGGCCCGGCATGGCGCTCCGGGCGATTTCGAAACGCTGCTGGTCGACTCGGATGGGAAGGTGCGTCTGGCTGGTTTGATTGCCTTGGACGAAGCGTTTCATGAGGGCAACCGCGCGGCGTTGGGCGTGCTGATCCAGCGTCTCGCCGAGCCGGGGAAAATCAGCCTGCTGGAACTGCTGGCAATCGGCGAACGCTGGCCTGACAAAGGGCTGGTCACTCCGGTGGTCCGCCAACTGCAGGGAGATGTGTCGGTCGCCCAGTTTGCGCGCGGATTGGCAATCCTGCGCCGTCTTGGCGTTCCTGCCACTCCCGCCGTGCTGAGCGAAGCGATTGAGCGGCTGTTGCGACAAGTGGGCGGCGAACTGTCGACGGCAACCCAGGCCGACAAGGTGGCGGTATTACGCATCGCTAGGATCGATGTATCGGCTCCCAGCACGTATTCCATCGTGGCATCCCTGGTTCGTGACGCCGGGGTTGAGGTTCGGGAGGCGGCCCATCGAGTACTTGTGGCCGGCGCGGTTCACGAAGCTGCTTTCATAACACTCTGTTGGGAACTGGCCAGGGATGAGACACTTGCCACGGAGAGTCGGATCGACGCAATCGCGAGTCTCGTTCAGATCGAGAGCCGTTGCCGCCGGGCGTGGCTTGATTTACTCGACGCGCGTTCTCCGCAACTTGCCATGGCCGCGCTGCGGTGTTTGCAGAAATTTGCGGGCCAGGACGAAGCGGTGAAACTGCTGGAAATAGCTAACGCGAAGCTTATGACTCGAGGTGAGCCGCTGGTCGGTGAGTTGCATTACGTGCAGCGTGTGTTTGATTCTCCTTCCTCCACCGCGGACGCCGCGGTCTCCACAAAGGTCAGCGAAGACAAACGGGCGGTCCTGCGAGGATGGTTGCTGGCTCATGCTGCCGAGGGAGACCCGTTGCTGGGCCGCCTGGCGTTTCGCCGGGGCGCGTGCAGCCGTTGTCACCTCGCCGATTCGGACGACACGCTGTTGGGCCCCAGGCTGAACGGGGTTGCCAAGACGAACGGCCTGGAGTATCTCGTCGACTCGGTGCTCTACCCCAGCCGCGTGATCAAGACCGGCTTCATGGTGGAAGTCGTATTGACGGACGATGGCAAAAGTCTGGTAGGGAAAGTCATCGAACAGGGCGATAGGCTGACAATCATTACCGCCGACGGCGAGCGGCATCCGGTCGCGAAGGATCATGTGGAAGAACGGCAGCAGATCCAGCAGTCCCTGATGCCCGAAGCGCTCGAGGCATCGATGTCGCAGAGGGAGCTCCTGGATCTGATCGCGTATCTTCGGGAACAGTGAGCACCCGCTATTCGCTCGACTGCTCCCTGCCCCCTGCCCCCTGCCTGCTATCTCCCCCATGCAGCCAACCGGCCGGTTTTAGAGGCTTGCGTTTGCCGTCCTGATCCTGCTGCCACAACCCCCGGTTTTCAATACAGTAACCAATCCGCGTGAGCGGAATGTCGAGCGGCTGATCCTGAAGGATCTGTTGGGCCGCTTCTGGAGGGACGGCCAGGACCAGCTCGAAATCCTCGCCATCTCCCAGGGCGTGCGCCAAGGGGGTCTGCCTTCCTCGACCGGTACCCTGACTGGCCAGTTGCCGCGCGGCGGGGGCGATGGGGATGCTGTCCAACTCAAGAACCACGCCGCAATCGCTGGCGGTGGCCAGCCGTGAACTGTCCAGGGCCAGGCCATCGCTTACGTCGATGGCGGCATGCAAATCGTAACATTGGTTGAGTTGCAGGGCTTCGCGGACCCGTGGCTGCACGTCGAGGTGTCGTCCCAGGATGCTGCCGCCCAGCAGTCCCGTGACCAGCAACTGGTCGCCAGGCATGGCACCCTGGCGCAACAATGGCCCATTGCCGGTCGTGGTGCCCCAGGCAGTGATGCTGAGCGCCAGGGGACCTTGCCAGGTATTGGTGTCGCCTCCCGCAATGGCAACCTCGAATTGACTGGCAAGTGGCAGGATTCCTTCGTACAGGGCGACTGCCAACTCGTAAGCCGAGTGGCCGCCGATGCCTTGCTGGGGCAGGGCCAGAGAAATGACAACCGCTTTGGGAACAGCAGCCATGGCCGCCAAATCGCTCAAATTGACCGCCAACGCTTTGTGACCAACCTGGCTTGGAGCCACTTCTTCAAGCAGGAAATCGACCCCGTCCGTGAGCATATCGGTCGTGACCACGGTATCCCCATTGTGGGCATGCTTGAGGATAGCCGCGTCATCGCCAATCCCCAGCCACAGATTGTTGCTTTCGGGCAGGTGGGCCTGCAGCCATTGGTAAAACTGTGATTCCATGCTGATCTGTTTTGCCTAGCTTTGCCAGGCTGCCTTTAATGTGGGATGTATTTGTTTCACTGCTTGAGGCGTTTTCCTGGAAACGCCAAAAAGATGCTTGCATTTGCATGCTGGCATCATTAACGTACGCTAAGTGCGATAGTTCGCAAGTAGGTATGTCCTGGTGCCATCAAGCGTAGTGGCAAGGAGATCACAACGTGCTGGTTGTAACTCGAAAAGTTGGTCAGCGAATTCTCATCGGTGAGAATATCGCTGTGACGCTGTTGAAGATCAGCGGCGGCGGTGTGCGGATTGGGATTGACGCGCCAGCGGAAATGCCTGTCATGCGCGAGGAATTGGCACAAGAGGTAAGAGGTCAGAGGTCAGGCACTGAAAGTCTGAAAACAGGTAAGGCTTGTTCTGACCTCTGACCTCTTACCTCTCTTATTTCACCATCGACGAATCTTTTGTCGTTTTGGGTGCCTTGCGTGCGGTACGTGGGGTGACTACCAGCCCCTGCCGAATGTCGACGACGGCGGGTCCGCGCACCGAATCGAGTGGTCCGCAGCGCTCGGCGCACTGTTTCAGCCGTTTGAGTTTCGTCGCAAAGTCTGCTTCTCCAGGTGGACCCGTTTTGGGGGCGGCGCCCCAAACAATTCGGGTACCACCCCGCGTGACCAGATTGAAGATGAAGTAGCGATGTTGCCCCTGAATCTCAGGCCGGGCGGAGGGAATGATGTCGACCAGATAGAGTTTCTGCCAGAGTTCGGCCAACTGGTCGGCCAGATTTGCGGCGCCTGCCACGCGTGGGTCATCCCACTTTTGGCCCTCCCCCGGCCGTCCCACGATACTACCAATACGTGGCAGTGTGTGCCGACGTATTTCAGGTAAGCCAATGGCGGGTAAACGAATTCCCAGTTTATCCACCGGTAGCAGTTCCATTCCGGATGGGCCCGACATTTCTACCACGGCCACGGGGCGACGGTAGCTGAGGTCGACATGGACGGCGGGAGGATAGCTTTTACTGATCCGGTCGACCGATCTGACCCATGGGTGCAATAGAAAAGCACTCCGGATCGCCGAGACGAAATCGCTATCCAAAATAGAAAGTTTGCCATCGAGTCCGGCATCGCGCACCACTTCACCGCGTATGTCCGTGGTGATCCACTCCGGCGGTGGAGAAATCGTGATTCGCTGGCCAGGCACCAGGTAACGTGGACGGTGAATGACCGAAGGGGCGTAATGAAGCCAGCAGCGATGGACGCCCCAGCCCAAGATCCCGACCACGGTCAAAGAGAGAAACAAAGTAGTATGGGATAAGAACAGGCGGCCAATGCGTCCCAGCAAACCGGGCTCTCGAGCTTCGGATTTCTTGGCCGCGGGACGTCGTTTGGTTTTTATGGTTGCCATCCGCGCACCTCCTTGTGCCGTATGTCTTTTGCTCTTTGCTCTCTGCTCTCTGCTTCCCCTACCAGATCTCCAATTCCGTTTCCAATTCCACGCCCAACCGTTCTACCACGCGACTGCGTATCATGTCGATCAAGCGCAGTACGTCCTGGCTGGTGGCCTCATCGTGGGCGATGATAAAGTTGGCATGTCGCTGGCTGACTTCCGCCCCACCGACACGCGTCCCTTTCAGGCCGGCCTGGTCGATGAGCATGCCGGCACTCATGCCGCGTGGGTTCTTAAACACACTGGCGACATTCAAATGCGAAAGGGGCTGCCCCGCTTTTTTGACGATCCATTGTTTTTGCATCCGTTTGGTGAGTTGCTCCGGATCGTCTTCTTCCAGTTGGAACTCCGCGCTGAGGATGACCAGTTCGTCAAGGCTGCTCTGACGGTAGGCGAAAACGAGATCTTCGCGTTGACGTTGCAGGATTTCTCCGGAACGGGTCATGACGGTTGCCCGGCAAGCCCATTGCCCTATGTCACCACCGCGACTGCCAGAATTGCCATGCAGTGCGCCGCCGATGGTGCCGGGGATGCCAACCAGCGGCTCCAGTCCCGCCAGTCCCATGCGAACTGTTTCGCTGATTGCATGGGCCAATCGCGCGCCCCCTCCGCCGATGACTCGGCCTCCCTGAATCTCGATTTCGGTAAAATTACGGGACGTGAGGCTGATGACCATGCCCATCACGCCTTCGTCCCGGACCAGCAGGTTCGATGCCCCTCCCATGACGCGAACGGGCACTTCTTCCTCGCGGCAACGGCGCACCAGGGCCGCCAATTCTTCCACGGAGTTGGGCTCAGCAAAAAATTGGGCAGGACCACCCAGCTTCAGCCAGGTGCGCTGAGCGAGCGGTTCTTCACGTCGAACAAATTTTTCAAATCCACTTAAGACCGTCATGACGGTAATCCTTCAAGAGTTACAAGCACTCCAATCGTGACTTCTTGACTGCTCGACGTCAATTCAATGCCCAAACTTTCTCGTCTTCCCATTTTGTGACCATCTGGGGGGGCAAAGTGCCCGTTTACCAGTCCAGGTGAAGATGGGCCAAAGCTTTATCTTCGGGTGCCTGTGGGCAATGGCAGTTCAGGGAAAGGCAGGCCTGGCGCCAGTCGTTGGGTATCGGAACATGGTCGGGGCCGAATTCAGTCGCCAGGTTCAGGGTGCCATTTTTACGGCCCGGATTTGGCCAGGCTTGGCGAAATCGTAGATCTTCCCCAGGATTTTCTCAAGTCGAACTCGGAAAAATGGCATGGAAATTGATAGAATCATCCATGCAGATCGACTATAAAGGCGGTTCGCCACTCCCTGCCATTGAAAGTGAGCGTTGGTTATGCAAGCTGCTATCCCGATGGGGCCACTGGATTTGTTGGTCATTATGCTGTTTGGAGGAGGATTCGGCTCAACCACAGGCTTACCACCGAGGCCGGAGGACCCGCAAATTGCTAGCGTGGCGCCGCTGGAGTGCCTCTACTACACCTCCTGGGCTGGAACGGTTCAGCCCGACCCCAATAGCCAAAACGCGACCGAACAGCTTCTGGCGGAACCGGAAGTCGAGGTGTTTCTTAACCGGTTTGGGGTGGCGGAGGCCTTTCAGGCAGGACTGGGCCTGGCTGGGCTGGGCCTGGCTGGGCTGGGACCGGCTGGGCTGGGCCAGGCAGGTATCGATGCTCGGCTGCAGCCTTATCTGGCGGATTTAGGCCAGTTGTTGATGCTGCTGAGAGGCAAGCCGGGTGCATTGTACGTCTCCCGCATACGTTTGCGGGGAGAGGGTTTATCGGGGCGGAGTTGGGCGGAAATAGGGCCCCCCGAAGTGGCGGGTGGTGTCATGCTGCGTGTGGATGACCAGGCCGGGCCGATCGAGCGGCTGTTGAATCGATGCATGGCCAGATTACCCGTGGAATTAAAACGCAGTGTCGAAATTGATGGCTATCGGTTTACCCGTCTCCGGTTCGAAGCGTTCGATACGGTGCTCGAATGGGCCTTGGTCGACGGGGCTTTGCTGGTTGGGGTCGGCGACGGCTCAGCCGCCGACCTGCTGACGCGCCGAGGCAGGAAACCACCTGCCTGGTTGACCGAAGTTCGGGCGAAACTGGCTGTGCCACGCGTGGCCACGGTGACAGTTGTCGATTTGAAAGCCCTTTTACAGCTGGCCAGCGAGGCGAGTGGTTTGTCCCAGGCGGAACGGATCCTGGAAATTTTGGGGTTTGACCGAATGCGGAGCCTGGCCACGGTTCGAGGCATGGACGATACGGGCTGTATCACGCGGACCTCGCTGACGCTGAAGGGGAAAGGATGGGGCCTGATGGAGTTGATCGATGCATCTCCCCTTACGGCGGAATCATTGGCGATCATTCCTCGGGAAGCGGTTGTTGCGGCTGCGTACCGTCTCGATCTGGCCGAGTTGTTCGATACCTGGTTGGAATTGCTGGACGCTGTCGATCCGCGGGTGGCGGCAAAAATGCAGCGGGAACTGGAGCAGATGCAGGGGCAACTGGGTTTTGACCTGCGCGAAGACCTGTTGGCCGCAGTCGGCGATACGTGGCGGATCTTTGCCGGACCAGGCCCGGCCGAGTTGCTTACCGGCTGGACGATAGCGGTGGAGTTGCGCAATTCGGGCCTATTTCAGCAAATCCATGACAATCTGGTGGCGTTGGTCCGGCCGGGGCTGCAGCAGCCGGGTGGTCCGGCACTGAGCTCTCGCCTGGTCGGAGAGCAGACGGTTTACACGCTCCAACTGGGACAGCCGGGCATCCCGGTGGCTCCCTCTTGGTGCTTGACCGAGCACGATTTGCTCGTGTCGCTAACGGCCCAGCCCCTGATCGACTTGCTTTCTGGCCAGCAA
>JAJRWS010000518.1 GCA_024276705.1 Planctomycetota bacterium
CTCCGGCTTTCGGCATAAAGCCTACTCCCGGACCTGAACTCCAGCCCTCCCTGGATAGGGCGATTAACTTTCACTGCGCAAGCACTTGATTTACCAATGCGGATGAATGAAAACGGCTTCGACGACCAACGCTGCGCGTCGGTGCCCGTTGGCCCACTCGCCTGTCCGCACCGGCCTTGTACAAGAGACTGTCCGTAACCTCGCAGCTTTGACGGGAATGTGGTCGACGACGAATATCATTTGTCGACTTAACGGCACATTCGCTCACCTTCCTTCCCACGATCGGTCACCCTCACGCAGTTGACCTCGTCTAGTACTTTGACAATCGGAGTCACAGTTGGTATCCTGCCTACCTTAAGTCTTTCATTCTCGTACAGAGGACTTCACCTCACAAGTTAATCGCTATGCCTGGCGTACCAAACGCATTAAGCTGAGCGGGAACAAATCGGCTGGAAATGGCAACGTCAACTCCCCGCCAGCTTATGCAGGTCGTTAGGCCCATGGATAACGCTAGGCGAATTACGCTCCACTTTTGATAATGAAGTTACGTACGTGGAGTCAGCGATCGGAGGACAGGGTATGCCCGAGGACTTAGAATTCAGTCGACCTGACAATCCTAATGCGCTCGGGTCCGCATCGCCGGAATTCGGAGAAGGCACTCCTGCGAATTCTCAACTAGAAGAACTCGAGCTATTCGTGGGATCGAAGGCCGATTACTACTTGCGAAAGTGGTCTCCACTGCTTCAAGGTCGGGACCGTAGTCCAGGTTTCAACTGGGCGGCTTTTTTGTTTTCTGGTCTCTGGCTGCCCTATCGAAAGATGTACAGGGTTACTTGTATCTTCTATGGGATCATATTCTTAGAGTTGATTCTCGAAGAAGTATGGTTCGTTGGCATCATGGGCAAGTTCGAAACGCCGGCAGAATTAGACCGCATTGTGAACCTTGCGGCTGCTGGTATATGCGGCGCCTTGGGCAATCGCTGGTACCTGTCACATGCAAGGAAAGTGATATCCGAAGTTCGCGCTGAGGGATTGCGAGGCGAGGCTTTTTCCCAGACGATTTCTAAGCGTGGCGATGTAAGCTTAGTTTCCTCGTTTGGATTCTTTTTCCTTCTCTTGGCAAGCTTAATCTTGGCATTTATGCTACTCGACATGTTCCTCTCTCAGATGAACCTCGGGGCTGTGGTAGAGATAAACGATAACGACGAAGTGTACTACTCGAATGAGGCAACGGAAGCCGACGCGAGGGCGCTGGGAGAGATTCTGACCGAATATGGTATCTTCGGTGAACCGGGCGGTGCTTCGGTTAAAGTGGTAGCATCGTCCGGAATTTTTGTGGTTTCTTTCGTACTAATCAACGATGCGTGGGAAGATCCTGAGATATTCCAATTTTACCAAGAACTCGGTGAAAGCTTAGCGTCCGATCGTTTTGGGCGCCCTCTCACAATTGATCTCTGCAACGAATATTTCGAAGTGCAAAAGTCGTTGCGTATTGAATAGGTAAGGTCAGTGTGCCGCGAGGCGTGGGCCTAACCCCCGCATATTCACGTGGATCGCGATGATCAGGCATCATTACGACAATTTGGATAGGGAGAGTCAAATGAGTGGGTTGCATTCAAGTACAATCACCTTTCAGGTACTGGCAAGGCAAGAGTCTCTAAGTGCGGCAACTCAAAATGATAAGCCGGGCAAATGCCCAGGCATGCCGCTGCTCGTGGCAACCTGCCTGGCAGGATGGCTAGCTTTACTCTCTTTGGTCCTAATCTCTTCTCAAGTCCCTGCCCAGGCTCAGGGCAGGCCCGATCCGGTCCAACCCGCATTCGCGCCTGTCGAAGACAACCCGGCACTGCCCCGCGTACTACTACTGGGCGACTCCATTTCAATCGGCTACACGCCCACGGTCCGCAAACAACTTGCCGGCGTGGCCAACGTCCATCGGGCCATGGAGAACTGTGGACCTACCACGCGTGGGTTGGCTCATCTTGACCAGTGGCTGGGAGATGGAAAATGGGACGTTGTCCATTTCAACTTCGGTCTGCACGATCTGGCCCAGGTCGACACGGCGGGCCAGCGGGTCGACCTGGAAAAGGAATCTGGAAGCGGAGGGAAACCTCAAGTTCCGCTACCGCAGTACGAAAAAAACATGCGCCAGCTTATCGACCGTTTGCGGGAGACTGGAGCGACGCTCATCTGGTGCACGACGACGCCGGTCCCGCCAGGAGCCTTGGCCCGACGGCCTGACGATGTCGGCCGCTACAATCGGGTAGCCAACCGCGTGCTACGCGAGACGCTCGGGGAAGAACCGATTGTGAACGATTTGAACCGGTTCGCAACACCTCTGCTGGCCGAAATTCAGCGGCCGGCAAATGTCCACTTTACGCCAGCGGGGTCCGAGCGTCTGGGGGCGGAGGTTGCCCGGGTCATTGCGGCCCATCTGCCCAAGCCAGGCAACGACCGGCGGAAAATGGCGGTGGGAGTCGTTTTTCATGACGCCAATGAAAATGGCGTCCGAGACGCGGGGGAACGCCCCCTGGCCGGAGTACGAGTTTCCAATGGACGCGATATCGTGCGAACCGACCTGCGAGGCACTTATCGGTTACCCGTTTCGGACGATACGATTATTTTCGTGATCAAACCGCGGGGCTGGCGTACCAGAATCGATGCCGACATGCTGCCCCAATTCTACTACATCCACAAGCCGAACGGTTCGCCCAAACTGCGTTACCCAGGTGTCGCCCCGACTGGACCACTGCCCGAATCGGTCGATTTTGCCCTGGTCCCCAAGCGGGAACCAGACGAATTCAAGGCGATCCTTTTTGGCGATCCCCAACCTCGCGATCAGCGCGAAGTCGACTACATGGCCCATGATGTGATCGAGCAACTCATTGGCACCGACGCTTCGCTAGGTGTCACTCTCGGCGACATTGCCTTCGACAATCTGGATGTCTTGAAACCCCAAGCTCGAGCGATCGCCGTCTTGGGAATTCCCTGGTACAACGTAATCGGCAATCACGACATCAACTACGATGCCCGGGATGACGCCCATAGCGACGAGACGTTCGAACGCCATTTTGGTCCGGCCTATTACTCATTCGACCATGGTCCCGTCCATTTTATCGTGCTGGACGACGTGGAATGGCTCCATGAGAAAGATGGCAAAGGCCACTACCAGGGTGGCCTGGGAACGGACCAGATGGCATTCATTTCAGCCGATTTGGAGTTGATTCCCCAGGATCAACTGGTCGTGTTGATGATGCACATCCCTCTGACCGGAGTTCGCGACCGGCAGCAACTTTACCGACTGATCGAGAAGCGGCCTTTTTGCATGTCGATTTCCGCCCATCAGCACTATCACGAACATGTATTCATTGATCAGGCAGACGGTTGGCGCGGCCCCAAACCGCACCACCATCTCATCAACGTGACCGTTTGTGGGAGTTGGTGGTCGGGCATGCCGGACGAACGGGGCATTCCCCATACCACGATGGCCGACGGAGCGCCCAATGGTTACTCGGTCATCTCGTTCGACGGCCACCAATACCAGCTCGATTTTCGGGCCGCGGGTCGACCCAAGGACTATCAGATGAGCATTATGATGCCCGAGGAAGTGGCTACCGATCAACTGGCTAAAACGGACGTTCTGGTCAACGTCTTCAATGGTTCGAATCGGTCGACAGTGGAAATATCCTTGGATGACACCGACACCTGGGTGGCCCTGGAGCAGGTACGGTTCGAGGATCCGAATTATCTAGAAACCCGGCAGCGCGAATTGGCAATCCGCGAAAAACTGGCCGCGGGAGGCATCGAACCCGATCGCATGTTCAGGGAGCTCACTGGACCCAAGCCGTCGTCGCACTTATGGCGCGGCCGACTTCCAGCCAATCTGACTGCCGGACTCCATCTCCTGCGAGTTCGTACCCGCGACATGGATGGCCGCCGACATGATGGAGTTCGGGCCTTTCGCGTACGGGCACCGAAGTGAATCCTATGTACGGTCAACGATTTCTATTCGCCAACAGGATCCCTGTTCAGTTCCATCACTCGAGCGCCGATGATCCGAACTGGGCCGAGAAGGCCTGATTGCAATAGCTTCGAATCCTTGTTGAATTTGGTAACATTGGTCCGGGTAACTCTCTCCTCAGCGGGGAGGAGGAGGTCACCGATGAGCCGGTTGGGCCAAAGGTTCGTGACCTCCACCTCGAGAAGGTTCTTGCCCGGCTTAAGGCCTTCTGAAATGTTCACTCGGAATGGCGGTTTCCACAAAATACCCAGTGCGGTGCCGTTGAAACGCACCTCGGCGATATTCTTAACCCGTCCCAGATCGAGGTCAAGAGAGACGTTCTCCCCAATCAGGGATGCGGGAACGTTGAACTCTTTTCGGTAAATCGCCGTACCCGAAAAATATTTTACTCCGGGGTCGGATTTCTTTGTCCAAGAGACCAACTGTGCAAAAATCGTCGATTCCGGAGCGCCCCATCCTGGCGGAAAACGAACCTCCCACGGACCGGAAATCTCCCAGGTTTGAGGAACGGACTTGACCTCAAACCGCCAGGCTTTGCCCGCCGATCCCGTCAGTTCATACTGGCCCGGTTCGAGTGCGTGAAAGCGGACGACTCCCTTTTTCTCGGGAACCAATCGAAAGGAAAGGAGGCTTCCAGGTTTCGCCTTGCCCCCGGGAAAAATCGGGGCGCCATTGCGGGAAAGGGAGGCGATGTGCTCTTGGCTGGGACTATCCCGAAATACCACGAAGGTCGATGCATACGGCGCTAACCGAAGAGAGAGCATCGTTCGGCCCTCCACCACTCTGTAGAGGACTTGTTCGCGGATACGGCCCGTGTCGGGATCCCACCGCTCTGGAACTTTTCCACTTACTCGAAACGAACAGTCGAATCGTTCCCAACGGTTCTTCTGATTGGAGATGAAATAGATCTCGGCGTTTTCGCTCTTCCGGTGAATATAGTCAAACTGGGCATCTTTGCCGTTCCCGATTATTTCGCAGTCAAGGGGAACACCGTCGGCCAGGAGAATTTCCCCAAGGGGTTGATTCCAAACGATTCTTCCTTTGCCGTAACGATGTTCGGTGACGCTTTCTCCATCGCACGGACCCCAAATCGAGTCGGCCAATTCTTGCACCAGTCGATCGGCATGCGGGTAATCCCGCAGACCTGGCGCCCGGGAAGGCTTTGGCCCCACGATGGTGGCTCCATTTTCTACCAGTTCGGCGATTTTGCGTAGCACCCGCGGAGACATTGCCTCGCTCTCCGGCAAGGCGAGCAGGTGGTAACTCATCCCGTCTGGCAACAGGAGCCGTCCATCTCGGACCGATACCCGCGACAGCAGCGCCTCGGCGTCGATCACATCATGGTCGTAACCGACCGGCAGGACCGGGGACAGCCTCCGCTTCGCGGGAACGTAATTCGGCGCACCCTCTCCGTAGTAGTAACACACATCGCCGACAAACAAACCCTGCTGGAGAAGAAACTGGCATCGGGTGATATAACTCGTCCAAGCCTCCGCTTGTTCCCACCACGTGATGTTGGGGTTGAAGTGAGTCCCCGCGAAGTACTCGTTCCCAGGTTTACCAGCGTCGGCCGGCGAATGCGTGAAGGTGTGGAACATCACTCGGGTCAGCCCCTGGCAGAACGCATGGTCGACGACATCCTTCAGCTCGAACGGAGACTTCTCCCAGTGAGGTCCGATTGACGTGAAAGCTTCGGCCTGTACATTTCTCTTACCATAAACATGCGCGGCCGCCGCGGCCTGTTTGATGAAATCGCTGATATCGACCATCTGCCGCCATGGGATGGGCCCATCCGGTTCGGTCGATCTCTCCCAAAACTCTCCCATCGGCATATTGCCCTTGCCCAGGCATTGCAAGGCGTCGATATGGGGGAAGAAAGGACCGCCCGATTCCGGATGGATTCCGATCCCGTACGGTTTCGCCAGATCTCGCATCGCGCCGTAATGGTTTTCCGCGATACAATCGGCGATCGTCCTCCGGAAATCCCAAAGAAAACGGTTGGACACATCGCGGTTTTGCATAATGTACCCAGTCAGCACGGGAAGGTAGGGCGTCAGGTCGTAGCCGCGCCGACGTTGGAATTCCTGAGGGAATCTCGCTGTCCAGTTGGGTGTGCCGACTTCCCAACTGTCGTCGTGGAAATATTTCAAACTCTTGCCAGCAAGGGGGCCGACCTCTTTCAATAACTTCGACGCAATCTCGTCGAATTGCAACTTCATTGCCTCGTTGCCGAGAAAATCGAGCATGTATCCGCCGCCTCCTGGACTGTGGGTAGAGACTCGACTTTCCGTGAGAGTGTGACCGATGCGCAAGATGGACCATTGACCCTCCGGGACTTTCCAGGTCAGACGCCCGATCGCGTCGACCTGCTCAGACAAATTTAAAAGCGCAGCGGGATCGATATGCGATTCTTTCGGCGATTCCGGATTCCGCCGGTCCAGGGCGACGAGTGGAAAAGCGGTCCATCTTCCCTTCCAGAGGCTCGTATTGGCCGATTTCAGCCGCCAATTCCTGATCGGAAAACGAATCTTGCGTTCCTCCCCCTCCTGCAATAGTTGCAGTTCCTTGACCTGGACGCTGCCACGCGGCAGGGCCGATTCGGGAGAGTAAGTGGAAGTAATCAGCAGGCGGAAGGTTCGCGAGCTCAACGGTTGGTAATGGATTGTTGTCGCTCTGCCTGCGACCGCGCGGAACCGCGCGAACGTTTGGAAATCTTTTCCATCCTCCGACGATTGGAGCTCACATACCTTGGGGCCGTGGCCAGCGTGTGGTTCGAGATAAAGGGAGGTCGTTGTAAACGGTTCCTCAAACTCTAGTTGAAGCCATTGGGGGGTAGCGTTTGGGGATCCCGGCGAGTAACCCTGCGTGGACCAATAGGTAGTTGGATCGCCGTCGAAAGCGTAGCGCGCGGGTTGCTCCCAATGCTGGGAGTTCGCGGAGGTCTTGGACTCGGCGCGATGCATGCTCCCACTGCGAGATGCACTAGCATCGAAAGCCAGCGTAGCGAGGTCTTGGTAGTAAATCGGCTTGCCATTGGAATCGGTCGGCACAGTCGAAGGGAGTGGCAGCAGACGGGAGAATTCGAGAGGTCCTTCCACGATCGTTTCCGACCAAACCACTTTTTGGCAGGCATGTTCCGGATCGACCCACGGCCCGCCGGAATCCCAACCACTGCACAAATTCAAACTGATTTCCAGTCCAAGACGATCCGCTTCGGCAACCGCGTGCTTGAACATCCCGCGCCACTCCGGGCCCATGAAAGGCGGGCCTTCCGGGGCGGGACCGGCCGGGCCACCCGCGTCGAATATCAGAGCGCCCCCGATTCCTTTGCGCTTCATTTCCTCGAGGTCGTGGGTTATCCCAGCTTTGCTGACGTTACTGTTCAGCCACCACCAATAGACTCGTGGTTGAGCGGATTGCGGCCGCTGGTTGAAACCCCGTTCGAGAAGATCGTGGATTACGGAACCGGAACGGGCCAGGAGGCCTCCGCTGGAAATCACCGGCAACTTGACTGGCGAGGCATTGACCGCGGCTCCGGCCCGGAGAGTCTTACCTTCGGAGCCGAATGCCCCATTCGAGAGTGGATTGCCACTCAACATCATCGTGGCCCATAGTAGGGCAAA
Source organism: Planctomycetota bacterium (assembly GCA_024276705.1). Taxonomy (GTDB): domain Bacteria; phylum Planctomycetota; class Planctomycetia; order Pirellulales; family Lacipirellulaceae; genus JAJRWS01. The sequence continues at coordinate 7,645 of JAJRWS010000518.1, forward strand.
AGATATTTTCATGGATCGCCTCCTGAGATTAGCGCCGTGCTCTCGGTGACAAACAGGTGGCCCAAGGGACCAACCAACAGGGCGGGCAGGACGATCAGGTCGCCGACCAACGCGGCCACGAGCAGCAGCAGCATGTTCACGGCGAAATGCCGGACGGGCAGAAAACCACTGAGCGCGAAGACCAGCAAACCGAGGGAACAAACGAGCGTGGTCTGAGTCAGGGCGCGGCCACAGTGCTGGAAGCAGTAAGCAACCGCCTGGCGGCGTGACCTGCCCTGTGCCAATTCATGACGGAACCATTGCAGAAAATGGAAAGTGCCATCGACGGCAATGCCCAAGGCGACGCTGGCGGTCATCACGGTGCCAATGTCGACAGCCCACCCCAGCCAGCCCATGGTCCCAAAAAGAATCGACGTGGGAAATATGTTTGGGACCATGGCCACCAAGCCTGCACGAATACTTCGCAGGACCAGTATCATGATCAAGGTCACGCAGCCCAGGGCGGTGAGAAAGCTGTGGAACAAGTCCACCAGCAAGGATTTTTCGACTTCGTACACAACCGATGTCACCCCCGTGTACGTGGCGCTGATGCCCTGGTAACCGGCCTTATCGTACTGGGCTAGCAGCGGCGCGACCGATTCCCTAAGCCGATCGAGGAAACGGCCGTAATCGAAGTCTTTCTGACTGTAGATCCGGGCACTGATGCGCCAGGATTGCTCGCCATCGGTCACATGCAGGTATTGCGCCTCGATAAGCTCTTCTTCGTTGCGTTCGATACTCTTGCGCAATAGCCCACGCCGGGCGGTACCACGCAGGCCTCGACGACGCGGCACGGCAGGAAAAAAAGATGCGGCCGACATGGCTCCATCCAGGTTGTTCAGTTGGCTCATCCGTTGCTGGGCCGCCCCGACTAACTCCAATCGCTGCAGCAGATCGAGCGTGCATTCGTTGTTAAAATGTATCACGACCTCGACGGGTACCAATGGCCCAAGATGCTGTTCAAACCAGTGAGTATCCCGTACCGCCGGATTGGTGGGCGAAAGCATCGACAGCGGATTGATGGAGGAACGGATCCAGAATAACCCCGTCCCGGATGAAACCAATAACAGAATGCATACCAAGGTGATCCAAGTGGCATATCTACAAATGATGGAAGCCGCGATTTGCCAGAATCCCGTCTGGTTTGCACCCTCCGGCGTCCCCGGGCACGACTGCTCGTCTGATAAATTCGAACGCAAACTTGAACGCAGACCTGGGATGTGTATGCGTCGGCAAACCTTCTTGACTGCCGCAGGCAAGGCACGCGCGTTTTGACAAGATCTCCTGAGGTAGAGCAACGCTGCCCGCGGCCGAACCACCATCGCGCCCGGCAAGAGCAAAAATAGCAGCAGCATGGACAGGAGGACGCCAATCGCGGCCAGTGCGCCGAATTGCCGTATCGGCTGAACTTCGCTTACCATCAGGGAAGCCAGGCCGATGGCGGTCGTCAGCGCTGCCAGACAACAGGGGACCCAGCCCTTGCGCAAGGCACGGGTCGCGGCCCCCTTCCGGGTTCCCGTGCGAAGTTCGTCGTAATAATAGTTCACCAGATGAACGCCGGCCGACACGGTCAACACGAATACCAACGGTGGCAGAACAATCAAGATGGCGTTCATCGTAATGCCCAGAAAATAAACAATCGCCAGCATGGCGGATTGTCCCAATGCGCCCACGGCGAAGATCGGCAGAGTGAGCCAAATGGAACGCAAGCAAAGGCAGCAGAGTATCAGGGAGATCAGGATCGTGGGTATCGAATACCGCATGAGGGAGCGAATGCTCTCATCGTCCGTGGCCATCCCATCCACGGTCGGGCCTGCCACGCGCAAATCCTTCCGCTCCAATCCAGTCACTCGTTGAACCGTTTCGACGACAAGCGTATAGGATTTCCGGCGGAGCAGAGCTCCACGTTCGGTAAGTGTCACGACAAGACAGCTCGTCTTGCCATCGGTTCCGACCAGGCTGCCACGCAACCGGCGGATGGCCACGGCCCGTGACAAACGAGCTGGCTCACCGCGGAGCAAGCGCAGCATGGTGTAACCGGAAAGTACCTCGCTGATCAGCTCGGGTTCTCCTGAAGCTACCCGTTGCTCTCGACCTGCCAGCAACGCATTGCCCACTTCCTCAAGCCGCCGGTCATCCACGCTGCAACCGGGCCAACTGACCAGCAGCATCTCGTGGCTTTCGAACTGGGCCAGAAATCGGTTAAAGCCTTCGCGAGTGACCGAATCTCGAGGAATCCAACGCAGTGGCGCATTGTACATGGTCTGCACGCCTTCGTTGGAGCCCCAAAGAATTGGCACCGTGGCAATTCCCATGACCAGGAGCGTCAGCGTGGAAACGCGAATATAGGTCGAGCGATTCATCGGCACATTCTAACCGGCAGGCGCAAAGAGTCCTAGGTTAACGCAAACGGCTGCAAAAAAGGCCCGTCAGAAAATTGTCCGGAGAGTCTGAAGATTCGACATTATCGCGGTATTTCCACCCCAGGAGAGGCTAATATCCCATTTTGTTGGCGGCCAAGGCCAACTGCAACCTGTTGCGTCTTCAAAATCTGCTTAATAGTATATACACTGTATTTGCCTGTCCCATCCCACCTGTTTGTATCATTGCAGATCCAGTCCTTGCTCACAGCCTGTTTAGCTTTTTACTCACGGTGAGACTGGCCTTAGCTCGCTGCATGGCTGAATTTTATTTCTATACCAATGATCCTAGGCGCGGATCGAACGCATAGGCCCCCTCACCGATGAATAAACACCAAAACCAGACTACCTTGTTGCCGACTGATTTCAACCAAAAGCTTGACTCGGCCTTCGCCTCTGGCTTGGGCGATTCTGGCCAACATGACGTCGCGGAATCGACGCTCCTGGAACTGCTGCAAAATCGTGCACGACTTTTTGGCGATCAGTGTGCTTATCGATACCTTTGGGAAGATGGCAGCCAGACGGAAATTACGTACCGCGAGCTGGACCGCCAGGCACGGGCGGTGGCTGCCAGCTTGCAAGCGACCATGACCCCAGGTGACCGGGCGCTGTTGGTTTTCGCGCCCGGCCTGGAATTTATGACCGCGTTCCTGGGTTGTGTCTACGCGGGAGTTGTCGCAGTACCAGCCACATACCCCAAACCCAATCGGCCCGCTCCACGGATTGCGTCGATCGCTGAAGACTCTGGCGCTACCGTGGCTCTGACCACCAGGCAGACTTTGCACACTCTGGACCGATCGCGTCTAACCGGCCCCCTTCAAGGCATCCAATGGATCGCCGTGGATACTGCCAGCCAGCAACCACCGGCCCTCTGGCAACCGCCCAAACTAGAAGCCCGCGATCTGGCATTTCTGCAATACACTTCGGGTTCGACCAGCGACCCCAAAGGGGTCATGGTCACTCACCAGAACCTGATGCATAACCTGGAGATGATCCGCCGAGGTTTTCGTCTGCAGCCAGCCCATAAGGATAACGAGTCGGGGCGCGGTGTTTTCTGGCTGCCCCCTTACCATGACATGGGATTGATTGGGGGCATCCTGGAACCATTGTATGTCGGAGCTTGTAGCATATTGATGTCGCCCGCGGCATTCTTGCAGCGGCCGGAACGGTGGCTGAAAGCGATTTCCGATTGGGATGCCACGGTAAGTGGCGCTCCCAATTTCGCTTACGATCTTTGTGTGCGACGTATTAGCGATCAACGATGCCAGGACTTGCAACTCGATTTGAGTCACTGGCGAATTGCTTTTTGCGGAGCCGAGCCGATCCACCCTGAAACCCTCCGCCGGTTTGTTAAAACTTTCGCGCCGTATGGTTTTCGCGAAGATGCCTTTTATCCATGCTACGGCCTGGCGGAAGCTACTTTACTGGCTGCGGGTGGAAATGGGCCCGCCCCTCCCACATTCTTACGCATCCGTCGATCGAAACTCCAACAGCAAAACATCGCGATCGCCAGCGGCGCTGAGCATGAAGACTCCCAGGAACTGGTCGGTTGTGGACAATCGCTACCAGGCCAGGAGTTAGCGGTGGTCCATCCCTCCACGCGAACGGTTTGCCCGGAAGGCCATGTGGGAGAGATTTGGATTCGTGGTGCGAATGTGGCAAGTGGGTATTGGAATTGCCCCGAAGCAAGCAATAAAACTTTTCAAGCCCATTTGTCAACAACCGGAACCCATTTGTCAACAACCGGAACCCACTTGCCAACAACCGGAAGTGGACCGTTCATGCGCTCTGGCGACCTGGGGTTTTTATACCACAACACACTCTATGTAACCGGCCGCCAAAACGATCTGCTGATCATCCGGGGTCGCAACCACCACCCTCACGATATTGAACTGACCGCCCAACTCGCCCATCCAGCCCTGTCGCCCAGCGCCGGTGCAGCATTCTCGGCCGAACTGCATGGCGAAGAGTCGTTGGTCGTGGTTCAAGAAGTCGATCGAGCGCATCGCAAGGCGGATTTTGATGAAGTGATTCGACGGATTCGCCGAGAAGTCACCGACGAACACTCGGTAGAACCTCAAGCGATCGTGCTGATCCGTCAGGCGAGTATTCCGCGTACGACCAGCGGCAAGGTTCAACGGGGCTTGTGCCGACAACAATTTCTCCAGAACAAGCTGAAAATCCTGGCGAAATGGCTGCGTCACCCCACACCGACTGGCCCTCAAGGTGGCGGAGCGACCAATTCCTCGACCATCGATCGGCTTTGCTGGGATCCGTTACCCGATGAGTTGCTTGAAATGGCCAAGAGCAGCCGGCTCGAACAACAGCGATTCGCGGAACGAATCGAAACACAACTACTCCAGTGGTTGCAGCAGCAATGCCAGGTACCTGAAACACAACTCGACGCAAACCGGCCCTTCGCCGAGTTTGGTGTCGACTCGCTCGCTGCCATGGAACTCAGCGGTACGTTGGAGGATTGGTTAAGCGTCAAGATCCCGACCATCGTGGCATGGCAGTATCCAACACCCGCGACGCTAGCCACATACCTTGCCGGCGTGACCTCCGCTAATGGAGCGGAGCCGAAACAGCAACCCGAGGCAACCGAAAAAACGGAAAATGCGTTTGGAAGACTGCTTGCGGAAATTGAGAACATGAGTGAACACGAAGTGGAAATCTCTCTCGCTCTCAACCCGGATAACCAACACGTTGATTGAATGGGCAGCGAAGGGCAGTCGATGGACAAACTGAACCAGCGTCTGGCGAGCCTCTCGCCAGCCAAGCGTCAGCTCATGGAGCAGATGCTCCAACGTGGCAAGCAACTCGCGGAGCCAATCGCGATTTGCGGAGTGGGCTGCCGTTTCCCGGGTGCCCCGAACGTCCATGCCTACTGGCAATTGCTGATGCGCAAGGAGGATGCGGTTGGGGAGATCCCTCCCTCGCGATGGGATATTGATGAATTTTACGATCCCACGGGAGAA
>JAJRWS010000519.1 GCA_024276705.1 Planctomycetota bacterium
CCTTGGTTTGTGAAAAGTTTCGTAGGCTGTTATTGGCTAAGAGTTGAATGGCACATACTTTGAGCCGTAGGCGCTAGCCTCGGGTTTTGTAGTGTTTGCGTTGTCTCCAAGGCACCCGAGGCTAGCGCCTACTGCTCAGTTGCTTGAATGGACAAAGTACGTGCCATTCGGCACAGAGTTGCAGGCTACCAATTACCGCTTATCAAGCAGCGTTACGCTTCGTCGCCTCCTCCGCAGCACGCTCGCGCCGGCCACCAGCAGCGCCAAGACCATCGCGCCTGGCTCGGGCACAACCGAGGCGGCGGCAGGCGACACGGTTCCAAACTTGCTTTGCCAATTGGCATAGTCGGTCGCACTTAGCGGATTGGGGGATTCGCCCCGTTGCCACTGCAACAAGTCGTTGCCGTCGACATCGGTGTCGAGGTCAAAGTCGCCGGGCAGGTCGTTTCCGCCGGCGATGGTGAACAGATAGGCCTGACCAACACCGTTTCCGAGTGTGTCGTCTCCACCAGCACCGATGAGAACGTTGTTACCGTCGAGGGCCACCGAGGTGCCAAACACGTCCGAATCTGTAGGCGTCGGGTCATTGAAGATACGTGGCACGGCATTCGCTAGGGTGGCGATTGTTGCCAGCACCAGCGCTAGCGCCAAAAGGGCCCACCCATGGGCGAAATGGGCCCGTGCAGTCTGAAGGAGTTTTCGTTTTGTTGTTTTCATGCGTTTTTCTCAATTGCGCAAGTAGATAGCTAGCGGCAAATCGTCCCCTACGGTACTAGATGCGCTTTTGGCGGCTCATTGGACACTGATTCTGAAATTAATTCAGAATTATTACGAAAAACGCTGGGGATTTTTCTTTCTACTTGAAACTGGCGGCAAACTTGAGGCAATGCGTCAATCCAAATGCCGGAAGAAGAGACCCAACTTACTGAGGAAGTATGGAGAGGCTAGGGCAAGCCATCGCACCCCCAGTCAACCAAGCCGAGACACCGCGGCCTGATTGGCAAAGGGTCTGACGGTCGCTACGCTCCGAGAGCTTATGGAACCGTTTGGCTTGAGTCATCCGGACAGCGTCCGAGGACTGCTGAACCGCGCAGAAGTAGCCATCCGCGGGTCGGCTAAATCCTGTAATGCGGTCGATCAGCTACGAAGTGCGATCCTGCATGGAGCCAATAGCACACCCGGAAAACACGAAAAATGGGTCTGACCCCATAACATCCGGACTGGAATGATCCGGCCTGGCAATCGCGTCGAGCAGAAATCGTTTATCGATCTTGCCCGATCCATTGCGGGTAAATTCCGGTAACCAGTGAATGGCTCCTGGCACCTTGTAGGCAGGCAACCGCTGTCGACACCAGCGAAGCACTTCCTGGCGTTCCAGTTGCTGGCCCGGGCAACCCGTGACGAAAGCGGTGATCGTCTCTCCGAGCATCTCATCGGGATAGCCCACCACGGCCGCCTCATCCACCTGGGGATGGGCAGCGAGGACCGCTTCAATCTCCTGAGGTGCAATCCGGTGCGCGCCCGATTTGATCATCTCACGATTGCGGCCTACCACGTAGAAAAATCCCTCGGCATCCCGGCGGGCCAGATCGCCCGTATGATAACCCTGGTCGTTGAGAACCTCGGCAGTTCCCGCCCGATCGTTCCAGTAGCCTTCCATTAGATTGGGGCCACGGGCAACCAGCTCGCCCACCTCCTCCACGGCCGCTTCGGAGCCATCGGCGCGCAGCACACGCAGTTCCACCGAAGGAATCGGCTTGCCAATGCTGCCCAGTTTTCTGGCCAGATCGCAGGGAGGCAGATAACTGAGCCGGGCGGCGGCTTCGGTCGCTCCATACATAATAAAAATTTGCTTGCCCGGCAGAGCCTTGATGAGTCGCTGCTGCATGGCGGGAGCCATGGGCCCGCCCGCCTGCGTTACGTAGCGAAGATGAGGAAGTGTACGGTCGGCCAAATTGGAACGATTCAACAGAATGGCAAACGTGGAAGGAACCCCCGACAGGCCGGTCGCGGCCGATGCTTCCAACGTGTCGAGCGCCTTCTGAGGAAAGAGAAAACTGTTTTCCAGTACCACCGAGCCACCCACGGCAACATGCGTGTTGAGGACCGATTTTCCATAGACATAATGGAGTGGGAGCACTAAAAAAGCCCGGTCCGCACAGGTCAATCGCAAATAGGCAACAATCGATTTGATATTGGCCACCAGGTTGGCATGCCGCAGCACGACTCCCTTGGGTTCTCCCGTGCTGCCCGAGGTATAAACGATGGCTGCCCGCTCCGCTCCCGTGCAGGTCACCTCGAGAGGCTCGCTTTCGAATCGTGGCAACCATTCAGACCGGTCGAGCAGTCGGACCTGCCCCCCCGTTCGAATCGAGTCGGGCCACGAGTGACGATTTCCCAGGATGAATGCCAAATGGGGCATGTTTTCAATCCCGACCGCATGCCTGCCCACTCGATCACCGCAGAGCAGTCCCCGAGCCTGGCAATGGGCCAATAGTTTACCATGGGCCGGCCAGTCGGCGGCCGCATTGAGGGCAACACACATTGCACCCGCTTTGAGAATCCCAAAGTACGACTCGATATAAGTTCGAGAATTTTGCCCCAGAAGGCCAATCCGATCGCCCCGCTCCACACCCTGCGCCAGCAGGAAACGGGCCACGCGGTTGGCTCCCGCGTCGATTTGGCCGTAGGTTGTCTTCCGGTCACCTTCGACAAGAAGGATTGACTCCGGCCCGCGCCGCGCATGCCGCTCCAGATAATGGTGTACGCAGGCGATGGTCATCGAGTTCCTACCAGCAACGGCCTTTGGTGCAGGTACCCGGCGGCGCGACGTTTGGCATCGATATCAGCGTAGACCCGCTGGATCTGTGCCGGCGTACGGCCTATCGCGGTGGCAATCTGGACGCAGTCGATGGCATGATTCTTCCCATAAAGGCATGCG
>JAJRWS010000520.1 GCA_024276705.1 Planctomycetota bacterium
CGATCGTGTTCGGAGAGATGTTGCACTGGCAGCAAGCTGCCGACTCCAAGCCGCATAAACATCGACGCCAACATATTCAGGAATGTGGTTTCTAACTTCGGTCGGCTCTTCCGGACGGTCGCGGGCAATCCCCAGCGAACCCGTCACGAAGCCATTCGCCGTGGCCGTCGCTGGCTCCAATCTCCTGGCGCATCACAACTTGAAATTGCAGCGTCTCCAATCGGTTAATCTTGGGCGGATAATGTCGTAGGCTCCGTCGTTTTCGACCTTACCGGTTTCATTCAGGACGCGGTGCCCAACTTCATGGCAACCTCTCTTCTAGTCCGTGCTTGGTCAGCATCTCGATGCTACTCAATAGGTATGGGAACCTTTCCGTGAATGCGAGTCTCTGGCTTCAGCCTGGCATTAGCCGTCAGCATCAGGCTGTTCATGGCTCCTGCCTTGAGTCTTCTGTTGTGTGTCCCCAATTGGAGGAAGATTTTGGAGGTCGAGCTGGTCTTTCGGGCGGTTGGCAGCCGTTTTCATGGCTCGCAACCACTGTAAGGATGCGTACTTACGGTCGTTACAATCGACTGCCGTGCGGAATAACGTCTCCACCGCTTCATGGGGTAGCCCCGGAATATAATCAAAGATGTCCAGAAATCCATGGTCCGTGAAGAGCATCATGAGCCGATTCGCGCGGATATACGAAAGGGTTACCGGGTAGGTTTGTTCGATTCCCGTTTGCGGGTCCAACTCGGTGCCGATCCAACGGGCATTAAGCGCATCGAGGGCGCCTTGGAGGGCGACTTCACTCTCGGGAGTTCGGCGGAACACAATATCGGTATCTTCCGTCGCTCGAACAAATCCATGATACGTTACCGCATGCCCACCGATGATCACGAAGGGGACTTCATGGCTGTTGAGTACGTCGAGCAGATGAAACGGGTTGGTATTCTCCATCGACGACCTCGACACGGCGGTGGGAAAAATTGCGGCACAGGAAATTTTGATAGCCGGTCGGAGAAGCGAGCAACACATCCAGTGAAGCCTGCTGCAGTTTCGCGAATTGCTCGAGTCGCTGTTCCGCCGAGCGCGTGGCTCGCATGCGGCACGCGAATTTCGCCCGCAGGTTCATCGCCCTTTCAAGCATGTCCCTTTCAAGCGGATCCTGTTCAAGCTGATCCTGTTCAAGCATTTCGTGAATTTTTGGAAATTTTCCCGCCGGTGTTTCCGAGTCCGATCTAGTGTACCATAATACAACCCATTTCGGCAACAAACAGTAAAGCAATCAGAAGATGAAAAAAAATACGCATCAACGCCTGCGACAAGTGCAGCATCTCGTGCTTGACATGGATGGCACAATTTACCTGGATGGAATTCTTTTCGAGACAACCAGGCCATTCCTGCGCAGCCTCGAGGAGTTAGGGCTGGGCCATACCTTCCTGACCAATAACAACTCGCGCAGCCGGGCCGATTATGCCCGGCACCTGCAGCGGCTGGGCTGGGAGGTCAAGCCGACTTCCGTTTTCACTTCGGCCCATGGTACCCTGGAATACCTGGCTGCGCACCTGCCCGGGATCCGCCGGATTTTCGTATTGGGCATGCCGGGCCTGGTCGAGGATTTTGAGCAGGGCGGACTGATCGTCACCGACCAGCAGCCCGAGGCGGTGATCGTCGGTTTCGACCGCCATCTGACCTACGATCGGTTGTGCCAGACGGCCTACTGGATCGAGCAGGGAATACCCTACCTGGCGACACATCCCGATGCGGTATGCCCAACCCAGCAGCCAACCGTGTTGCCCGATTGTGGGGCCATTTGTGCCCTGCTGGAGGTGGCCACCGGTCGCAGGCCGGACGCGGTACCCGGTAAACCGAGTCCTGAAATGTTGGCCGGGGTGATGCGGCAGAACGATCTGCAGGCGGACCAGCTCGCCATGGTGGGCGACCGGATCTACACCGACGTCAAGATGGCCCTGCTGGCCGGCGCGCTGGGCGTACTGACGCTTACCGGTGAGGCGACCGCCCAGGATGCGGCCGAGTCGATGATGCCGCCCGATTTGATCGTCGAGGATCTGGCGGACCTGGCCGGCCAGTTGACAGCCGCGAAACGGGAGTGAGCAGTGGCTCGTACGATTCCACGACGTCACCCATTCAGTCCTGCCAAATTCCCACCCATCCTTACGTGGCCCACAGGGCGATAAGCTGCCTGAGGACGGCGTTCTTAATGGCCAGCACGTTGCCCAGGGCGGCTTCAGCGGCCGTTCTTGGAGCTACTGAATTTCGATTCCCATCATCCTGACAAGTTCGTTGCGGGTGCAGTCGATGGTTCGCAGTTGTTTGGGAATGTTGCGCTGCACGCTTTGAAGGTTGTATTCACCGACATGATTCAGGAGTTCGTCGACATCGGCACAAATCTGCAGCATGTTCCGCAGCAGAAACTCCGGGGGTGCCTGGTCGATGAAACCGTGCTTCAGCTGATTACTTTTCCGGCGCACGGAATCTGCCAGCCAGGTTGCCGGCTGCCCCTTGCCAAGCCGGGCTCGAAAATGCCCCCAAACAACCGCGCTGGCAACTTCCAGCTTGACGGAGAGGCGTCGTCCCGTTTGAAAATCAGGCAAAGTGACCGGCACTGCGGGAGACGCGACGGTCGGCGTGTTGACAGGCGGTGGACTTGCGGGAGTGGGAATAAGCTCCTGGCCGTTCCCTCCTTCAGCCAGTATGCCGAGGGATGCCAGTATGCCGATGAATGTAAATAGAAAGAAGATTGTGGCTTTCGTGCTCATTGCTGACCTTACAAGGTTTAAGTGAATTTTCGTGTCGAATTTCCTCTTCTAATGCTCCTCCCAGTCGAGTGAACGCTGCACGGCCTTGTGCCAGCGCTGGCGTAGTCTTTTCCTGATGGGCGGGTCGAGTCGAGGGGTAAACTCCTGGTTGAGGGCCCAGTTGCGGGTGACGTCGTCGGTGTTTTCCCAGTAGCCGACCGCCAGACCGGCCAGGTAGGCGGCCCCGAGCGCGGTCGTTTCCGAGACGACCGGACGCCGCACCTCGACTCCCAACAGGTCCGCCTGGAATTGCATCAGGCCGTTGTTTCGGGCCGCGCCGCCATCGACTTTTAGCGACGATAGCTTCAAACCGGCATCCTTTTCCATCGCCTCGAGCAGGTCGCACGACTGGTAGGCCATCGAATCGAGTGCGGCCCGGGCCAGGTGGCCCGCCTGGGTGCCACGAGACAGGCCCAGAATGGTCCCCCGGGCGTATGGGTCCCAATAGGGCGCTCCCAGGCCGACAAATGCGGGTACAAAATAGACTCCATCCGAGTCGGGCACAGTGGCCGCCAGTGTTTCAATCTCCTCGGAAGCGCCGATCAACCCCAGCCCATCGCGGAGCCACTGAACGACCGCACCGGCAATGAAGACCGAACCTTCCAGGCAGTAGGTAATCTGCCCGTCGATTCCCCAACCGATGGTGGTAAGGAGGTTGTTGTTGGAAGGGACCGGTTGCTGGCCCGTGTTGAGAAGCATGAAGCAACCGGTGCCGTAGGTGTTTTTCGCGCTGCCCGGAGTAAAACAGCCCTGGCCAAAGGTAGCTGCTTGCTGATCGCCCGCAATGCCTGCGATGGGAATCGCCGCGCCGAGCAGGTCCTGGTCGGTATGGCCCACCACTTCGCTGGAACTGCGCACGTCCGGCAGCATGGCCCGAGGGATGTCGAGGGTTTCCAGCAACTGGTCATCCCACTGGAGCGTATGGATGTTGAAGATCAGGGTACGGCTGGCGTTGCTGTAATCGGTGACATGCACCCGGCCTCCGGTCAATCGCCAGATGAGATAGCTGTCGACGGTGCCAAAGAGGATTTGCCCCGCCTCCGCCTTGGCCCGCAGTCCATCGATCGTATCGAGCAGGTATTTAATTTTCGTGCCTGAGAAATAGGCATCGACGACCAGGCCCGTCTTTTCACGAAACATTTCGGCATGACCCGAGGCGTTCAGCCAGTCGCAGATCTCCGCACTCACGCGGCTTTGCCAGACGATTGCGTTGGCGACTGGACGGCCTGTCTGGCGGTCCCACAGGATGGTCGTTTCACGCTGGTTCGTCAGGCCCAGAGCGGCAATCTGTTGCGGTTCGATCTGGGCCTTCACCAGGGCCGCGCGGGCAACTTCAATCTGCGTCGACCAGATTGCTTCGGGGTCGTGTTCAACGTGACCTGGCGCGGGCAGGATTTGCGGAAATTCTTGCTGCGCCAGGCCGACGATCTGGCCCTCATGATCGAAGACGATGGCCCGACTGCTGGTGGTGCCCTGATCGAGGGCCAGGATGTATTTTTTCATTCGGAATCCTGTTTATTTTGGATTGTGATAATTGGTCACCTCTTATCCGAGGACTCCGGCTCTTTTGGGGGCTCTTTTGGGTGCAGACGCGTAATCAGCAGATCGTAAATGGCACCTCCCAGGACACCGCCAATCAGGGGGCCGACAATCGGCACCCACCACCAGCCATTTGAAGCACGAAATACGTCACTCCCCCAACCGGCCATTGCGGTGAACAGTCGCGGGCCCAGGTCGCGGGCCGGATTGATGGCATAGCCGGAGTTGTAGCCGAAGGTCATGCCGATCAGAAACACCACCGCACCGACCAGCAGTGGGCCGAGTCGGGCCTCGGGGGCCGTATTTCGCGAATCGGTCAAAGCAAAAATGCAAAGTAGCAGCAGGGCCGTGCCGACAATCTGATCGATCAGGCCTCCCGGCACATTGCTCAGGAAAGGTTGCGGGTAGGTGGCCCAGATGCCGGCGGTTGCCTGCGCGCCGGTAATCTGGCGGACCCCTCCGTCAAAATGGTTGAGCGCCTCGTGGTAGGTGACAAAGACTACGGCGGAGGCCACCATTGCGCCGGCCAATTGAGCCAGGGAGTAGGGCAGCACTTTCCGCCAGGAAAACCCGCGCAGGCAGGCCATCGTCAGCGTGACCGCCGGATTCAGGTGCGCGCCCGACACGCCACCGGCCACGTAAACGCCCATCGTCACCGCCAGGCCCCAGCCGAAATTGATTGACAGGTAACTGCCGTTTTGCTGGCCGCTGAGGACGACCTGGGCGACGACCCCCGCGCCAAAAACAATCAAGATAAACGTGCCCAGAAATTCGGCCGCCAATTCACGTGTTAATGAGCGAGGCATGGGTCACCTTGGTTCAAGTACATGGAGCGTTCAAGTTCGTTCGTCGCGAAGCCGAGCGATCGATGCGAGTAGGCGATGGAACGTTGAGCAGAGAAAAATGAATTGACACACATGAAAAGAACTCCCTGGTCAGCCGGGGTTTGCGGCAGACGGTATTCAAAGCTGTCCCCGTTGCAGCACCCATTCATAACATTGCCTGTTTTAACCGGTCAAGGTCTGGTTGAGCTGCCAGAGGCGCGGCAGGGTACTGGTCACCGCCAGGCAACCGCTCGCCAAAGCCTCGTGAATGTCTTCCTCGGTGCGGCAGAGTCCGCCGGTGATGCGTGGGAGCGAGCAGTTTTGGAAATCGCCGGCAGTTTTAACGGCGGCCACGGCAGGCAGGATTTCGATGGCGTCGGCATGGGAGCGGGAGGCGACCGAGAGCCCCCGCTCGACGGCCCGGCTGTCGGAAATAAACAGGCGAACGATGGAAAGAAGTTTCAGCCGTTTGGCAGGTTTGGTCAAATGGTGATGGATGGTCACCACACCGCGGATACGACGCAGTTGGGCAAGGCATTCCAGGCCTGCTTCGTTGTTTTCCAGGCCGGCAATCAGATCGATATGCACCAGCAGGTGGATGTGGTCGAGTGCTGGTTGCTCGAATTGCCGGACCACTCCGGCAAGTTCCGTGATCGAACCGCCTTGCAGGATAACCGTGCTGGCACTGGAAACTGCTGCCAATTTGTTGGGAAGTTGCCACAGTACGGGAATGACGGGCTTTCGGAAGCAGCCCTGGATACTTGCAACAGAAGACATGGTTTTTTTCCTGCCATTGTTTGAGAGTGGTTGCCCTGATACTACTGCTGCAAGTCAGATACGGTGAGTTCCGTTTTCGGGCTGACTTTCCATAGGAAGAGAAAAAGAACGGTTGCGATGACGGCGCTAAGGACTACCAGTTGAAAGCCAAAATCCCAGCCCGAATGGTCGACGATGTAGCCCAAACCCCAGCCTGAAAAAATGGTACTGATGTATCCGAATAGTCCAGTTAAGCCTATTGCGGACGCGGCGGCCCGCTTGGTGCTGAGGTTCGCGGCAATGACTCCGACCAGACATTGGGGACCGTAGATAAAGAAACCGATTCCACAAAGTAGGAGTGAACTCAGGAGCAATGAATCGCCGGCCGTTTTCCAGAATAAAAACACGAACAGGGTGCACAAAGCCATGTAGACGGCGCTTGCTCGTCCGGCATGCCCTCGAAAAATTTTGTCCGTCACAACACCTCCCACCAACATGCCGACGATGCCGCTGATTTCGAAGCTGGCCATGACCAGCCCGGCATGCCCCAACTCGACTCCCTTGGCTTGATGAAGATAGGTAGGCCCCCAGTCAAAAAGTGCGTAACGGACGATGTAGACAAAAAAATTAGCGGAAGCGAGTATCCACATCATCGGATTCATGAAAATCCGTCGCATGACCAGCAACTTGAACGCCGGTTCAGTGGGGGGACGCATTGTTTCGGCTGTTTTATTCAGTTCCCCTTTGAATTCCTCCACGGGCGGAAGGCCAAGCGAAGGAGGCGTGTCGCGGAGTCTGGCGTAAATGAAAATTGCCCCGGCGATGGCGATTCCCGCGGGAACGAAAAAACAGAGTCTCCAATCGACCATGGCTAGGTACCCGCCGAATGCCGCAATGATGGCGGCACCGATGGAATGCGAAGTATTCCAGATGGAAAACTTGGTCGCTCGTTCCCCTGGGCTGAACCAATGGGTGATGCTTCGTGCACAGGGTGGAAATCCCATGCCCTGGGCCCAGCCGTTGAGCATCCAGAAGATGCCAAACGCCGTGATTGCACTGCTCAGCCCGAAACAGATATTCATCGCGGCGGAGAGTAAAAGGCCAGTTGCCATGAACGTCCGCGGATTGGACCGATCGCCGAGGAATCCGTTGAAGAATTTTGAGATGCCGTACAGCACACCATGAAGTGTCAGGAAGAGGCCAAGATCAGCCTTGGAAATGCCCAGATCGGCCTCGATCGCGGGGATTGCCAGCGAGAGATTTTTCCGTACGAAATAGAAAATGGCATAGCCAATCATGGTCGTACTGAGTACGCGAAACCGCCAATATCGGTAGGTTTCCTGAACCTCTTCGGGTGAAGTCAGTCGTGGCGCGTTCGGAGGAGGGAGGAAGATGCGCAGCAGTCCATGATTGTTGTTTGTGCAGTCGTTTGTAGATTCCTTTTCACCCATGGCTCCCACTTTCTTGTTTTTTTCCCCAAAAGCTTCCTGGTTTAAAAAGGTTGTCGATGCAAGGGGTCCACCAGCCTGCTTCCAGGATGAAATCCAGGACCGTGTACCGCGACCGGATCCACTGTGCCTGCTTGTAGCTTTTTTGAAGTCGTTGCCTGGAAATCCCGATTTCCTCGGGCATGTTTGGCGCGCCAGCTTGTGCTAACATTTCTTGAATGGTCGAGGCGGGTATTAGCTGGTCACGCAACCGCACGCAGAGCTCAGGCCAGCCGGCCTTCAGACGCTGCAACCGTTGGACCAGTTCGCTGGCCTTCAGGTATTTATCCCGACTTTGCTGCAAGACCTGTTCCGCCAGGGATGCGTCCGGGAAATCGTTCCGGATGGCTTGCTCGATGATTTCCCACTCAGGCCAATGGGTCCGTATGGAATTTTCCTCGGTGGAAAGATGTTGGATGTTTGACGCCAGTACCTGCTCGTGCATTGCCGTGGAAGCGAGTGTGCCAATCGCTACCTTGCAGCCATGCATGGGCGTGGCGCCCTGGTGGGTATGGTGCTGCATGTCCCACAAATGGCTGAACTGGTGATCGGCCCCCGAGGCTGGCCGGCTTGAGTTTGCCCGCTGCATGCCCAGGCCGGTCATGACCAGACCTTCCACCAATCCGGCGAGTGCCGTACGATCTGCCCTGCGGATGCCCGTGGGGTCCCCCACCCATTCTCTCAAGTTGTCCTGGACCAGTTTCCAGGACTCGCGCTCGACCGGTTCCACGCCGGCTGCTTCGGCGAGCAACCAATCCGCACCGGCTGGGATTTTGGCGATCAAGTCCGCGTAGCCAGCCGCGTTCATTTCACGGGGTGCCTGGGCGATGATGTCGAGATCCAGGACCACCGCCAAAGGTGCGGGGCAAGACATCGTTTGCTTATAGCCATCACGAGTGATTGATGCGCCGAATGCCGTGTAGCCATCCATCGAAGCGGCCGTGCCAACCACCATGTAAGGTCGGCCACAAAGGTGTGAGGCGAGTTTGGTCAGATCGTTGATCGTCCCCGAGCCGACGGCCACGGGAGTCGCATCGGTGCCGGCCAGGAATTTTTGCAGGCGTTCAACAAAACGGTATTCGGCATAGAGATCGTTGTCCTCGAAAACATAGGGTTCCAGAACCTCCCGTCCGTATTGCCGCAGGTGCTGGTCAATAGCTTGCCCCGCGGCCTGGTAGGTGTTGGAGTCGGCGATCACGATCACGGGTCCCGACGGAAAGCAACGATCCAGGCATTTGCCAGTCGTCGCCAGCGTTCCCGTGCCGATTTTCACGAGGCGGGTCATCGCCCCATCCCACAAGGACTCATGAACGCGTTGTTCGGCCATCATTGCAGCGGTTTGAATCATTATCGGACCTGTCTCTTTTGGTACTTGTGAACGACGTCCAGGGTCATGGCCGGATAGTCCGTTGCAAACGATTCCACACCCAACTCAAGCAGTCGAGCATAAGCCTGTGGGTCGGAACATTTCCATGGCAAGACCTGGAAGACGATCCCACGGGATTTGAGCTCGTCGCGTATTTTTTGCAGGAACTCAACCGAGGGCATGAATGGCTCATCACTGCCCAAATCACCAACCTTCACATGGATTTGCAGATGGGTAATGCCCTCGAAGTCTGCCTTCCGTACGGCATTCAGACGCTCGATAAGTTTTTCTCACTGCCGCCATTCCAAAGCAGGGTCAGCGATTCGGGTACCCGTTTTTTCCACTCGCGTATAAGTGCATGATGTTTGGTCGTAAAAATGACTTGTGAGGCGACATCGTACTGGCGGATCAAGGCCGCGAGTTGATCGAGATCGACGCCCTTAATATCCAGGTAGAGCAGCCGCTCCGGCTGGCCTCGCATGGCCGCGAAAACGTCCTTAAGCAGAGGGACGTGTTGACCGGCATACTCCGCGTCTCGGAATGCCCCGACCTCCAGCTGCTGAACATCCGCCAGGGCGAGATCCGCAAATGCTTTCTTTTTCTGGGACGCATCCAAATGGCTGACGACCCGGCTCAGGTCCTTGTCGTGAAAGCATACGATCACGCCGTCCGTGGTGGTCCGTAAGTCCGCCTCGGGCGTGACCTGCATGTTCCAACTTCGCGTGAAGGCTTCGAGAGTATTTTCTGGGTAATCAATACCGGCACCACGGTGGGCCTGGATATGGAAAGGTTGTCCGGCATGGGAGCCAGGTTCCCTGGCAGCCATTAAGGGCTTATTCCAGCATCCGAGAATCAACAGAAAGGCGATGGATCTTTCCCTTGCGGTGTGCATGATTTGTTTCTCCTGGCAAGAGGTGCAAGTAGCCTGTAGGCAACGAAAGAAACACAGTGTTCCAGGCAGTGACGGATGAAGCCGACCCGAACAATGTGCTGACGGTTATAAAAGTTGGTTCTCGGGCGGCTTATCCGCCCATTTTCAGGAGCGTCATCGATGAACTACGGAAGTAATACATTTTCATGCGATTCCGCCATATTTGTGTTCAATTTGTCCGATCTTCTCGACCTTTCGGGCCGATCCACCCCCGGCGAATTCAGCTGCCAGCCAGACGGACACAATGGCTTTTTCCAATTCGGGTCCGATGACACGCGCGCCGAGCGTGAGGATTTGAGCATTGTTGCTCTTTTGTGCACGCTCGGTGGAGTAGACATCATGACAGGTTGCAGCGCGGATGCCATGCACCTTATTCGCCGCGATTGCCATGCCGATGCCGGTCCCGCAGAGCAGGATGCCTCGTTCGAATTCACCGTGCAGGATCGCTTCAGCAACTTGCAGGGCAACATCGGGATAATCGATGGGAGTGGATGCATCAGTTCCAAAATCTTTAACCTGAACAGAAATCTGGTTTTGTTCGGAGAGATGGGTCAGGATCTGCTCTTTCAGGTCATATGCTGCTTCGTCACAACCGATCGCGATTTTCATTGTGTACTCCCCGCAGCGGATTGGGTTCGAGTTATACCGCCATGTTTTTCGGACGCGATGGTAAGAATCGAGCGCGCACACTGCGCATCCACCAGCAGAGATTTGAGTAAACCGGATCGCAGGGCAACCGCGACAGCCGTTGCACGATCGCTTCCCGCCGTCACCCCAACGACTTGGGGGATTTTGCGTAATTCTTCGAGCCG
>JAJRWS010000521.1 GCA_024276705.1 Planctomycetota bacterium
CAGGCGCAAGGGGGGGCGGGGCTGCTGCTGCAATGGGCGGAAGCCAATTTGTCGGCCGACGAGTTCCGGCTTGTGGCGGATGCGATTCCGGCGATTTCCGATGTGATTGGCAAATCGCCCATCGCGAACATTGCCATGCTGCATGGACCTTCGCGGCAGGGCCTTTCACGACAGGGTCTTTCGCTTCTGGGCTGGTTGGTCTGGTGCAAGCAACTCTGCAGCCGTCTGGGTAGCCTGGCTCCACTGGCAGGTTCGCTCAAGCAAATCGGCTTGCCGTTGGCACAGGTCGAACCTCTGGTCGCAGCCGTACTCCGCTATTTTCGGGAGCAAGGGGGTCCCGAAGTCGAGTTGTTACTCAAACGTGTGTTACGATAGGACTCATGCAAAATATCGACAAACCGGGCGCTTTCTATTTGGGTCGAGAACATGATCTGACCACCGGTCGGACCGGTTCCAAGGCATTGCTCTACGACAGCCGGGACCTTACCACGCATGCGGTTTGTGTTGGCATGACCGGCAGTGGCAAGACTGGGCTCTGTTTGTCCTTGCTGGAGGAGGCGGCCCTCGACGGGGTGCCAGCCATTGCGATCGATCCCAAGGGGGACCTGGGAAATTTAATGCTTGCTTTTCCCGACCTGGAACCGAGCGATTTTCTGCCCTGGATCGACGTCGATGCGGCCCGCCGCAAAGGGCTTACCAACCAGCAATTTGCCGAACAGACAGCCCAACTCTGGAAAAAGGGTCTGGCTGAGTGGGGGGAGGATGGTGAGCGGATTCGCCGCTACCAGGAAGCGGTGGAAAAAACCATTTACACGCCCGGCAGCAGTGCGGGCATGCCACTGACGATTCTCAAGTCGTTTCGCGCTCCATCGGCTGCGGTGTTGGAGGATTCGGACGCTTTCCTCGACCGCGTCGGAGCCGCCACCGCCGGCCTGTTGGCCTTGCTGGGAATCGATGCCGATCCACTACGCAGCCGTGAGCACATTTTGCTGGCCAATCTGTTCGATCAGGCCTGGCGGGCCGGACAAGATCTGGATTTGCCTCGACTGATTCGCCAGATTCAAAAACCGCCGTTCGACCGGGTGGGCGTGGTCGATTTGGAAACCTTCTACTCTGCCGCCGACCGGCTGAAATTGGGGATGCGACTGAATAATCTGCTCGCTTCGCCATCGTTTGCCGGTTGGCTGGAGGGGGATCCACTCGATGTGCAGAAATTGCTTTACACGTCCGCGGGACAGCCGCGTTTGTCCATCGTGTCGATTGCCCACCTGAATGATGCCGAGCGGATGTTCTTTGTCACAATTCTGCTCAATGAAATTTTGAGCTGGATGCGCGGGCAACCTGGCACGAGCAGCCTGCGTGCCCTGCTCTACATGGACGAAGTGTTCGGCTACTTTCCGCCGACGGCCAATCCGCCGACGAAAAAACCGATGCTTACGTTGTTGAAGCAGGCGCGAGCGTACGGCCTGGGGTGTGTGCTGGCGACCCAGAATCCGGTCGACCTGGATTATAAAGGCCTGGCCAATACGGGGACCTGGCTGCTGGGCAGGTTGCAGACCGAACGTGACAAAGCGAGGGTATTGGAGGGGCTCGAAGGCGCGACGGCCCAGGCTGGGGCCACTTTCGACCGGAGGCGGATGGAACGGACGTTGGCCTCGTTGGGGAGCCGCGTGTTTTTAATGAACAACGTGCATCAGAAGGACCCTGTGACATTCCATACTCGTTGGGCCATGTCGTATTTGCGTGGTCCGCTGACGCGTGGGCAAATCCGTACCTTGATGACGCCTTGCAAGGCAGCTCGGGACAGAATTCACCAAAGTCCCAAGGGCCAAGAGAGCGTTGGCCCAGAGGGCACTGGCCAGGAAGGGGAGGTACGGGGTGGGATTACGGGCCAGGAAAAGGCCGTGGGTACGAAAGCGGACCCGCAGGCCCCGGTGCCTGCTACCGGCACGGGAGCCAGTGACCGCGACCCCGTTGTATCGTCTCACGGCACGGCTCGGGCCGGTGCCCGCCAGCGGCCTTTGCTGCTAGCAAGTATCGCCCAGAAATATTGGCCGCTGGCGGCAGCCACTTTCAAGGAACAGGGGTCCGAGGAACAGGGGCCCAGGAGCCGGCGGCTTTTCTATCGGGCGGCCTTGCTTGGGACCGGCAAACTACATTTTGTGCGCGCTTCTTACCAGTTGGACCATTGGCGCGAAGTGGCCGTATTGCAGCCTATAGATGGAAAACTGCCAGAGCCCCTTTGGGAGTCGGCCCTGGAAATAGCCGTTTTGCCAAAGCTCCAGGACGATCCGCAGGTTTCTTCCGTTGTCAACGGCGTCGAGCATGAGGATCCCGAATATGATAGTCTGGTTTCGGAGCTGGCCCGAGAGAAGAACTACAAAGGTTGGCGGATCGACCTGAGGAACACTCTCTATCGGACCGAAAGTTGCATTTTGTGGCGTTGTGAACAGTTGGGCGAGTATTCGCGGCCGGATGAGACGGAAGAATCCTTTCGCCTTCGCATTACCCAGAGGGCACGTGAGCAACGGGATGCCGCGAAGCAAGCCGTGCGCGAGAAGTTTGAAAAACGACTGGATCGAGCCCGGCAGCGAATACGCAAGGCGGAAGAAAACGTAAATTTGCAACGGTCCCAATTCTGGGCGCGCACCGCCCAGCTTGCCTGGACCGTGGCCGACGCTTTTTTGAATCGTCGTCGGCGATCGCGTCGCAGGCCCTCATCGGGGGCACGGCAGGCGCTGCGTGAACGGAGTGAACAGTCGCGTGCTCAGTTACGCCTGGAGGATCGTCAGGTGGATTGGGAAGATCTGCAAAGTGCATTGGAGTCTGAACTAGAACAAATCGAAAAGGATTACAATCCAGCAAACCTCCAATTCGACCGGTTGCAACTAAGGCCGCGAAAGAGTGATACGCTTGTTGATCAGGTAGCCCTTGTCTGGCTTCCCTGGTCGGTCGCGGAGGATGGGACGTTGAGGAAGCAGTGGAGTCGAGGCACGATTCCAAAGGGTATGAGCCGTAGGCGCTAGCCTCGGGTGGCGGGGAGATTGCGACTCGTGTTCCGAGAGGAGATGTGGGTGGAAAGGGCCAAGAATTCAGAGCGCATAGGAGTTGCCATGATTTATCGCTTGGCCTGGCTGTTGCTGCTGGTGGGGAGTACGGCCGGTTGCCGGGATCGTCATGCGGACCAGTTGTTGGGACGCTGGATTGGTCAGCCTGACACGGCCGCCGCCAGGGGGGCTCGTGAAACGCTGCGATATCAGAATCTTACAGGTCGTCAGAAGCCGAGCGTGCCCTTGGAGCGAGATGACCAGCGAGTCGAATCAGACAAGCTCGCCGATACCCAGCGTGGTTCGCCACGGGAGGCCCAGGTTTCCGATTGGGAACGATACGACGTACAAATCGTCCTGGAATTTATCCGCACCGGGCGCGTGAATATGTCACTGGCCGATGGGTCCGAACCCCAATGGGGAGTCTGGCATGTGGTTCAACAGACTCCCGTGGGCCTGGTGATTGAGATAGAGACGCGTGAGAGTGGCCAGGAAAAGGACCAGGGCGTTTCTGCTTCGGATCGTATTCGCTCCCAGCGGCGTCGTTTCGAATTGCAGTTTGAAACCGATCCTGGAGTGGTGGGTAGCGGTCGATGGGTTGGCTTTCGTCTTGTCGAAGTGGGAGCCGATCCGCGGTTGGGAGCCCTTTATTTCAAACGTGAAAAATCAAGCTAAGGAGCCTGCACGACATGTCGGAACGAGAACGTTGGATTGTCTATCCGCTGTTGTTTTTTGCCTTGGGTTCGGCTTTGCGCGATAAGTTGCTACAGCGGATTGTATCGAAGGAAATTTATTGTGAAAGCTTGAAAATTGTTGACCCCCAGGATCCAACGCGGCTTTTGGCGGAGCTTGGTTCCGGCCAGGAAATTTCCTACAACCCGTCTCAGACGGCGGGGCGCGTTGGCGTGTTGACCATTCAAGACAGCGATGGCAAAGAGGCTTGCCAATTGGCGAAGGACTTGCGTACCTCTCGCGTGATCACCAATTTGTTGCTCGTGGTGGACCCGGTTAACCAGCAGCCCCATGTGATTGCGGGAACCGAACAAGTTCCCACGATGTCTTTGGGGTATGAGGGCATGGGTAGTCTCGGCTCGACTGGAGGTACGATCTCCCATCAAGGTGTGTTGATGCTTGACAATCGTCGCATCATGGTCCGTCCTCCGGCCCGGCGCGGGCGGTCTGCCCCAGCTCCCCGGCCTCCAGCTCCCCACCCCCCCGCTCCCCAATCCCCCGCTCCCCAATCCCCCGCTCCCCAATCCCCCGCTCCCCAATCCCCCGCTCCCCAATCCCCCGCTCCCCAATCCCCCGCTCCCCAATCCCCC
>JAJRWS010000027.1 GCA_024276705.1 Planctomycetota bacterium
AAGATCGGTCATCATCAATACCCATGGCCTCTTGTTTCTGTTGCATGCAATGATTCCATTCGAGTACGAGTACGAGTACGAACAATATCACTACGGAACCGTCAAACTCTGCCAGTCCCCCGGCAAAGCCGGGGTTTTCTCGACGGAAATAAGCAAACCCGTGGGTTAGCACCCACGGCTAGACGATTCCGCCGCTTCGCGGCTATCTGAGTCCTACTCAACGTCAACGGTGATGCGTGGATGTTCTCCGCTCCTCTCAAGGCATCGGGACCAACAACATACATCATGCCGAACAGTTTTGGATCACGGTATCCCCCCAAATCCCCCTGTATTTTTGTTTAGCCACCTTTTCACCAGCCCTGGCTTGGGGTGACACCTCCCAACCACCCTATTTTTTATAAATAAGCTGGCTCTGGCGGAGCTTCAAGGTCTCCATGACCTGGCCATCGATATTGACGATCTGGTAGACCAGCTCGGGGTCGGCTTGCGTGGTGTCGAACGTCAGCAGGCCGAACGAGCATTTTTCGTTGTAGCAGAACAGGGCCCCGTCGAAACATTCATGCTTGTGGATGTTCGTCAACCGCGAACTCATTAGATCGTAGAACGGATAGCCTTTGGGCCGCTCGATCTTCCAGGCATCGGACCGGTGCCGATCGGCCGAGAGCAACACAACGCCCTCGATATTCTGGTTCTCTACGATCTCGAAAATCTCCTCGCGTTCCTGGACAAAACCGTCCCACGTGTCGCGGCTGCCCGGTTTGGATCCCGGCGCCCATGGCACGGAAGAGACGATCATCTTGAACGTAGCATGCGAATTTTGCAGCCCATCCATGAGCCATGCTTTTTGCACGGGCCCCAGCATCGTGGGATTCTTGCCAAAAGGATTGGTCCGGTAATAGCGGCAGTCGAGCAGAAAGAAATCAACGTCGGCAATGGCCAGGCGGAACCAGCACCCAGGCGCCCGGGCGTTGCCATAAGCCGGGTTGTTCCAGTTTTCCCGAAAGACCGACAGCATCGCCTGTTTCCAGCCTGGCCGGTCAAGGTAAGGTCCCATCCAGACATCGTCGGTGGCGCAATCATGATCGTCCCAGATTGCGTAGGTGGCTGTCCTGCCCACCAGCCGACGGAACTCGGGCCGCGATTGGCGCCGGTAGTACGTGTAGCGGTGAAAACCACGCGGCTGCTCTGGCAGGTCGATGTAAACATTATCGCCCAACAACAACAAGGTATTCGGATGGAAGGAATCGATGGTCCGCCAGATACGCTCGTGCCGAGGCGTGTATCCGGCCCCACCGCCAAAGGCAACACGAAAGCGGCCCGGCTTGCCCTGGGACGGGCATGTTTGGAATTCGTGCTCGGGTCCGCTCGCCACTTGCACGCCATCCACGAGCACTTCGTACGTGTAGCGTTTGGCCGGCTGCAGGCCGGCAACCTCGATCACGGCTGTGTAGTCGACTTGCTTATGCGAATGAGCTTTTCCCATTGCGATAGCTTTTTGGCTTGCGCCCTCCACAAAAAGGCGCACCGTGACCGGCGCCTCCGCGGTCGTACGAACCCAGAAATGAGCGCTGTGATCGGTCACGCTGCCCAGCAGGGGCCCATGCACCAATGGCCCGGCTTTTTCCGTGGCCATGTACCTGGCAAACGCCTGGCTGTCGGTCAGTGGCCGCAGCAGGTCGCGTGGTCCGGCCAGAAAACGTGCCAGTGGCAAACCGGCTGCCACGGCTTGTTCCATTGCTTTGAAAGCCTTCTCGACTTCACCCAGTTGGCACCAGGCCACCGTGAGCATAAAACGCGATTCAAGATCCTCCGGATCCTCGTCAACATACTGCTGACACTCGCGAACTGCCATTTCCGCCTGCCCGTCCAGAATGGCCAGTAGCTCCCGCTGGCCACGACGTTTGTAGAACTTCCCGGCCCGTTTGGCCGTAAACATGCGCCGGTTCTAGTCGTTTTCACTGCCGTAGTAAGCCAAACGAGAACCGTCGACATACGCATCAGCCGGGGCGAACTGGCCGTAGTGTTTGCCGCCCTGAGCCAGGGCTGACGACGCTAGAACGGCAACCAATACAACCAATAGACCGAAGAAAATTGCCAGGAGCGAACCAGGGTGTAATCCGAATTCTCCATGGGGCGGAAAGTCTTGCATACAATTTGTCTCCAGGCGTGAGCGTGAAGGGAGCAGGGCTTTTTACTAGCGTTTATCAACATCCTGTATTTTCGGAAAAACGGGACAATCTTCTTGGCGCAAACTACGAGTCATTATTCATCGCTATCGGGACTCGGGATCGGTATCGGGATCGAAGTCCGCGAATGCATAAGGAGCGGAATCTTCTTTGACCGAAAAGCCTCTGCCGCCTAAACCTACAGCGCTAGGTAAATCTGACAAGGAAGAAAGAAAAAACCGCGAATGGACACGAATGGACGCTAATCCTTGGAAGTATAAAATTGCAATACTGGGAGGAAGAGCCACCGCTCCCATCAAACCTAATCACACCCTGATACAATGAGTATTCTTGTTAATGATCTCTACCCTATTAGCGTTTATTAGCGGTTCCTTTTGTGACTTGACTTAGCGCAGTTGTACTAAGCGACTGAGCCTGGCGACAATACGGTCCAATTCCGTTTTCATTGTTGGCTTTCTGCTCCAGCGAGAGGCGGTAAACATCCAGTCTTTCGTGTCTCAAACCCATGTTATTTCGATCCCGATAGCGATCCCGGTCCCGATGGTTTTGATGGTGCTAGTAAAAAGGGCTGGTGTGAAGTGGGCAGGCTCCTTTTTTCATCCTTATTTCGTCTTTGTGTCTTTTGCATGGGCAAACGCGCACGGACGAAAAAAGGCGTCAGACCCCGCCCTCCTGTCCGTTGCCTCGCAGGACTCTCTCTATTCACCCTGCCCCGCTTTGAGTAACTGTTTCAACCGTGCTTCTTCCTCTGCGTACCTGGGGACTCCGGCCAGATTGACCAGTTCCCCGGGATCGTGCCGATGATCGTACAGCTCCACGCCACGTTGGCCTTGCTCCCATTCCGTATAGCGCCAGCGAAGAGTCCGAACCGAACG
>JAJRWS010000522.1 GCA_024276705.1 Planctomycetota bacterium
AGAACGCAGAGTTAACCAGCCCCTCGTTCGATGTTGACGCGGCTGCTCGGTGGGAAAAGCAATCCGGTCCAAAAAGCCGGAAACGTCGCCAGGGTCTGGTTCAACGACCAAAAACACCCGGCGGCGACGAGTGACTATGATTTCAAATTCCGCCCGACTTCGCCGCTCGGGTGCATTTTTTTGTTATCCGACGATTTGTGTGTTAGGGAAGCGTCAATTTCGCGTCACTGTGAATGGCGATGGTTTCATCACGGAACACGTCCAAGTTTTCGGGAGGCGGTTCACCTTCATAGCTGACGATTGCATTGTAGTATTTTGCGAGCGCATAGGAGAGAACCATTGCGCACGCACATTCGGCCATATCGCCGCCCCACCGGAAAACGAGGCAACAGTCACGATCGGATGCCATCGAACCAAATTGAGCAATCAATTCGGGTGAATCATCGAAGTCAATTTCAACGCCAGATTCGACGCCGCAGATCACGCACGGGACAAATCCAACGGTCGCGTTCAAATCCGTCTCAGCGTCAATCGTTAACGTGAAGTTTGGATCGTTGTCGAGCGCAGTTTGTAGCGCGGTTGTGGTTGGTAATTCGGATCGACGAAGGAATGCGTATTGTTCGTTGGCCATTGTTGTCAGTCGCAATCAATTCGGTCAGTCGGATAACGACCAGCGTAACCGGGCGGCGATGTTACGCATTGATTTCAATTTCCGCCGGATTCGCCGCTCCGGTTCACGCAATTGTTCTGTCGCATTTGTGTCGAAGCTCAGTAAGCAGGAGCGGTATGGTCAAAGAGCCATAAAGGTTAACACTAAAAGCCCAATTGGAGCAGCTGCGAGGAACGCAATGACAATTCTCTGAGCGCTAATCGTTTTCACGCCAGATGCGGAACGGAGTGAAAGCAACATTCGACTTGTAAGTACATTCGTCGGGGCAGCCGCTAGGCCCAATAAAAAGACGGTGGCGTACAAAAACACAAAGACCACGCATGCCCACAACGGTTTGGCCGCGTCATCAAGACCATCCTTTCGTACTGGCTGATTCGTTGCCCACGCATAGGCAGTTACCGCCAACCCTGCAGCAATCAAGGCCGCGATAGCCGCCATACGCCAAAGATACTGCGATGCCTTAACAGACTGGCCGGTGTCAATGCGACCCGTTGTGACACCAACGTCAGAACCTACCTGTAGTGCAATCTGCCTCAGACAAAGTTCAAGTAAAGATCGCGTCTTGCCGCCTTGAAATCCGAGAGCCTTTCGCTGACGAAGGTCGATTTCTTTAATTGTCTTGCCATTCTTCGTTATTCGACATTTGCCTTCTACCTTAACAGCACCAAGAATTCCCGGCGCGAGCAACCGCAAAAAACGACTGCCTTGTTCAACCCTGACCAGCTCACCGGTCACATGACAGCCTGCGTCTTCACTTACAACTTGATGGCCAAGTTCAGCACAATACTTGGCAAGCTCTTCGCGTAGACTCTTGGCGACTTGCGCGCGGCTCAACACCGAGCAGAAAAAGCCATCTTCGCTGATGTCGAACTCATCAATGCAGATCATGGTATCACCGGTGGGTGTCGCAACTGTTTCAGTCGGTGCTGCGTATGGATTTGGATTCTCCACGCTCGGTATCCTTCTACTTTTGAGCCGCGCTTCATCTTCTGCGACGCAACGCCCAAAATCACCCGACGGGGAGTTAGTGTTGTTGAGCGAAGCGAACGCGCGCCGTTATTCCCGTTCGGGTGCATTTTTTTGTTATTTGCCGACCTCATGTTTACAGGTGGCCCATGTAGCCGATCACGCCGAATCGCGTTACGGGTTCTACGTAATCGTCGATCAATGCCATGCATTCGTCAAGGTCACGATATGCAAATGGTCCATCGGTCCGCAATGAACAATCATTGACACCAGTCGGAATCATGATTCGTTTTCGCAATCCGGTGAAGTCAAAACTATCGGCCAAAGGTTTGCAATCGCCACGTGACATTGTGCGACCGGTCCCATGGCTGATTGAGTTGAGAATTTTCGCCACACGGTTCGTCGCCCTTACCAAAACGACATCACCGGACATGTGTGACGGCAATATTGACAAGTCGCCAGGTGCAACGTGAACGGAACCTTTGCGGATGATAGCAGCGCCGTCATCCAAGAGTTGGTACGTGTTGTGAGGTAAATCGAGTACGAGATCGACTTTGCCAAAGACGCTGGAGATCGCATCGTGAATTGTGGCCCGATTGTCGGCCGCCCATCCAACGACACGATCAAATTCCGCGTCGAACCTAGCAGGGTCGTCAACAAGATCATCCACATGGCCGGATTCATTTCGAGAGCCAGTGTGTATTAGGAAGTGCAATGGTCCGTCATCGTATGGTTCGAGAGCGTCAAGGAAGTGGTTGCCTCCTCCGAGATCACCCAATCCACCCTTGTTACTACGTAGAATGTCTGCGATGCGATCCCAACGGGCGAGGTCAAGTTCGGACGGGAGCACCGTAGAGCGTAAAAGACGCATTCCGCACCCACAATCTGAAACGGCGAACTTGCGCCAGTCCTTTTGGCGCGTTAGCACTGCGGTCCCCGTCGGAAGCGGGGATTTACCAGGGCATGCGTCCGGAAGAAAGACAATAACCTCAGCCTCAAGTTCGCGTGGAATCCACGAATGAAGCTTGCCAACAGGTTCCGCAGAAAGATTTACGAGGTCCATTGGTCAATGCGATTAGGGTGTCGATAGAGTCCGAGCCGCAGTGATGACACGCGTGCGGGCACCAAGGTTCGCGTAAGGCAAATAACGCAGAGTTAACCAGCCCCTCGTTCGATGTTGACGCGGCTGCTCGGTGGGAAAAGCAATCCGGTCCAAAAAGCCGGAAA
>JAJRWS010000523.1 GCA_024276705.1 Planctomycetota bacterium
AAGGGGCTTTTTTTAACGAAACGTGTTCCGGCAAAAGTTCAGCGACAACCTCGTTACGGTTTTGCAGTTTTTCCTCAAGCTGTACGCCCGTAGTGTTCTTGAGAAGGGGCTTTTCGTGTGCGTTTTGCTGTCTTTTCAGGTTCGCCTTGTTGGGACGCCTTGCGAAGGCACCCTCTGCGTTCTCAAAAAGCTGCTTTTGCCATTGGTAATACTGCGTGGCGTGCCCGCGTTTATTGAGAAAGGGCGAATTCATCGCACAGATCGGATATGGGAACGTTTTCGAGCAAGTGGCGGCGAACAATCGATACCTTCTGCTCTGGGGAATACTGCTTGCGTGTGGACATCGTGAACTCCTGGGGGTGAGCTATACTCTAGCTCATCAATTTCACTCAACGTCCAGCTGAGGCAAAACAGTCGGGGCACGTTTTGTGTCTTTGGAGATTGAGTTGCTCCATTTTCTTGTCAGAAACTTTGATTTTCTTCTGATCGATCCGTCGGTCAAGTCGCGCCGTCACGCTCAGTCCGCCTTGATTTGTGGTGCCTCGAATGGCATTGAGCATAAGGTCAAGACTACGTAGCGGCTGCCTGGCCCAGTTGTTGGAGATCGGGCCGAAGAGACGATGTTCGATGTCGTTCCACTTCGATGCGCCGCGCGGGTAGTGAGCGATGGTGATAGCAAGTCCGTCTTCGTCTGCCCAACGCTGCAGTTCATGCTTCCCAAGTCGTGGCCGATGGCCGTTACTGCCGCCGCTGGCCGCTGTGATCAACAATTCCTTGGCGTTGGGGGGCTGCTTCGCCCCGGTATGATTCCACCACTCGCGAATCGAATGGACAGCAAACTGGGGCGTATCGGCCGAAATGCCGACCGAGACGTGCCCTCGCTTGTGGCGAACATCGTAAATCCCGTAAGGAATTGCGCGGCACTCCGCATCGCTAGGAAAATCGTAAACCGAGACCTCGTCCGCCTCCTTGGCCCAAAGCGTTCCGGAGTTCTTGAAATTTCCGATCAGTTCGGTATTTTTTGTGTCCACACGGATTACCGGTTGCCCTGCTTTGAGGAACTTTCGTTTTTGACGTTGGATGTGGCGGAACTGGCGATCTCGGTCTGGATGAGGAGGTCCCGACAAACGTTTGACATGGGCCTTCAACGAGAAGCCCATCGCCTTCAACAACCGTCGCACCGTCATGGGCGACACCTATTTCAACTCACTCGCCGCCCACCGCAACGAGCAACGCACATATTTTCGCTTGCCGACCGGGTCGCCTTCCACATGATCGTCCACCAGCGTTTTCAGCCTCGACTCGATCGTGGGATCTTTTTTTCGACGCGCGGCCGGCCCGCGCCCTGGCGGCGAATTCGACCGGCAGGGCAATCCTTCAGGTCATTATCCAACTCGTCTCGACCACGCTTGATCGTCTTTGGATCCAGGCCCGTGACAAGAGCCCACTCCGTGTCACCGCCCCAGCCAACCGACTTGGACAGTAGACCAGCGACCAGCCTCCTCTGCTGTTCATCCAATCGCGCAAATACCAAATTTACCTGCCTCTCCCAACGATTCGCATCCTGCAGAATAGATCCTCCTTCTCAATCCTTCGAGAAACGGAAACGGAGGCATCGTGGTATCCGAAATCAACAATTCAGGAAATAATAGATATACGAGTTCTAAGTTTTAGCAAGCTTTGTCCTCTTTTAGCATTTCTTGCAAAGCCAAAGAGGGATGCTCCGAATGGCTTGATCGGAAGGTTTGACCAGCGAGAATTGAGACCAACTCCAGAGGTTCAGAAAGATTGTCACCCTGGATTTATCGTTCTTTTGCAAGAAGGCCATCTGCATGTCGAATTGGTTCTCGCCGCTACTTTTCCTGCTTGCAACCTCTTCGGAAGAAGATTTGCGCCACCCGATTGAGTTTCTCAAGGCTGAGAATGAAATGCTTCGCAAGCGGATCCCGAAGAAACGGATCTTCCTCAGCAACGATGAGCGAGAACGACTGTTGAAATTGGGAGAAGCCATAGGACCAGGGGTATTGAAGCTCATCACGATTGTTCATCCTTGATCTTACCAACGCTGGCAGCGACGGAAAAGAGATGGCAAGAAACCAGCCAAACGAATGGGCCGAACAAAGACACTGGAATCGGTTTACGAAATAGTCCTGCGCTTGGCCCGAGAAACTGGGTGGGGTTATGGCCGAATTTTCGGCGAATTGTGCAAGCTTCGGATTCACTGCGTGGGCCGCACTACTGCCCGCACGATTTTGAAGGAAGAAGGCATCAAACAAACCCTAAGCGAGGCAAGGGCACCTGGGATGAGTTCGTAAAAATCCATGCTGAAACTCTTTGACAGGTCGATTCCTTCAGTAAAATGAGGCGAGGCTACATCAGTGGAAAGATAACCGTCCGCTGACCGGGACTTGGAGCGATACCGATGATCCGCTTGGGAAGCAAGACGAGATCGCTTGTCATTCGCGACTTGGTGGGGTGCTGAAGCACTACGAACGCCTCGCCGCTTGAGCGAGGCAGCATTGGAGCCCATTTCTCGGAGCCTGATAAAACTGGCTTGTGGCTGGTGCTGCGCTGGTGACAAATCAGACAACATAAGCGACTGTCAGGGAGACGAAATCGGAGTCTTCGAAAGGCTTTCCTGCCGGTTGTTAGAGAGTTTTTGTTGGACAAACTAATTGAACACGAGCGGAACCTTTTTTTGGAGAGAATTCAAAGGAGCCGGTTGGGTGTCGCCTTCATGGGTCGCCGCGACAAAGCGTTGGTAGAATTGCTCTAACTGTCGATGGGTCGGCACCCCACGGTGAACAAGCAGTCCGTAACAAAGTCGCAATGGTTTCTCAAGCAAGATCGAATGAGGGGCATCAAAAGTGAATGAGGCGCCCATCCAACCATCGTCGCGCACGTGAAACCGCGTCGGATGGCGAGGGTTGGCCGGGTGGTCCATCAACGTCACTCCTTCGGCCCCTTCCGACGTGATCGGCCCAGAGTAATCGACCCATCGAGCACGTTGCCCCATGATCGCCTTTTCGTCAACGCTGCGCTCGGAGTTGCGAATCGTTCCCCCTCCGTCTTGCACGCTTAGCGAAGTGGCCACACGCACTCCAAACAAACCGAACGGCGTTTTCCCAAGCGTGACCGCCTCGTCCACCGGCTCCAGATGTAAGTGGACAATCAATAACCACTGTCGGTCGGCCAACGGGAAAAACTCCATCTGGCGGCGCTCTTTCAGCAAAACTTTCTCGGATCCAGAATCGTCAATCCATTCGTTTTGCATTTCTAGCAGCGCGACATCTTTGCCGTCCAGAAAACGAAGTGCTCGGCGATGAACGATTTGCCCTGCCCCTTCGTCAGTCCAAAAATTGACACCATTGACATCATGATGGGCAATCCAAACCGAGTTGTGGTGGCGATGACCGTGGGGGTCATGGATATTGCCCAATCGAGTCAGCGATCGTCCTGCGGGTCCGTTCACGGGAAACAAAAAGGGACGCCGCTGCGAGGCTCCGTAGTGGTAACGAGTCAATTCACGCCCATCTTGTTGGATGGAGACTTGGTCTTGTGACTGCGGTGCCACTTGCATTCGCGGCACCGGGCGAGCGTTGGGCAGCGGAACTTGGGCTAACGCGTTGGAGCCAAGCAGAAAAAACAAGCTCTGGAAAAATATATTACGGCAGCAGCTCAATCTCGAATGGTGCATCACCAAGCTCTCTTCCTCATGCATAAACAAGCTGCGTTGCCTGAAAATATACGTCGCAACTAACGTCGCCGGAAATATCAAATCATTCTACTCGGCTGAAAATCGTTCCTTCTCATGGCAGAGCAAACAACCGTAGCCGCCATTGCAAACAACGCGAACGCAGATGGCTCAGGAATCGTGTTGGCGCTGCTGGCCAACGAACCGCTGCCGGTGGTACCGAAGTTCGATTCCCAGCCAGCCAGGTCAAACGCACTCAAGGGAAACGGTGACTCGCCTCGCTGCCAACTGAGGAAGTCGCCCCCATCAATGATGCCATTTTCATTAAAATCTGCGCCAACCGGAAGTGCCGCAGTCATGGTCCAGGCGGTGCCTTCAACGGATGTTGCGAGATTTACAATGGGACGCCCATCCCTCTGAGCCAGCGCCTGGTCGTAAGCCAAAACTATATCTTCCAGCAACTGCTTGTGTTCTAGGATCAGCTGCTCATCTTCGGTCATGGCGATGAGCAGGGCTCCTTCCAACGCGTTCCTACGCTCTAGCCAATGGGTCTCGTCGTAGTTGGTCAGAAATGACAGAGAATCCTGGGTAATTTCCAGGCTAGCATGCTCATAAAGGGCAAGAGTCGTGGGATCCTGTTCCAGGTTCCGTAAAATATAAAATGCCATTTGATTTTGCTGCAACACCCACGGCTCATATTGTGGGCCACTCGCATGGTTGCCGTGCAAAAACGGTATCCGGGTCGGAAGCAATTGATCGTAGACATCTTGCCAATAGGAATCGCCCGTTATATCGGCACCAGCGAGCACGATGGCCAGCAGTCGCTCGGCCCGACCTCGTTCTAACTTGTCTAAATCGCCAAAGAGCAATGGGTCGCCGTTTTCCTGCAAGACAGCGTATTGGTCTGCCTCCAATCGTGTGAGCATGTTGCTGAAGATGCTTTGAATCTCGACCTTTTCTGATGCTGTCGCCACCGGGCTACGATAATAACGCCACATGCCATAGTTGGACAGCGCCACTTTTGTCGTTTGAGTCTTAAAAACCGGGGCTAACAGAGTGCCAGAACACTTGCTTGCAACTCGATGCTAGCAGCATCAAGCAAGTGTGAAACCATGCCGAAAATAAGACTGGAA
>JAJRWS010000524.1 GCA_024276705.1 Planctomycetota bacterium
ATGATGAAAATGACCCTGTTGATCATCTGCCTGGCGCCGATTGGCGTATTTTTTCTGATGCTTTCCGCCACGGCGACCCAGGGCGCGGGCATTTTCAGTACCCTGGGCTGGTACATGCTCACCGTGGCCGCGGCGCTCTCCATTCACGCCCTGGTCATCCTACCCGCCATCCTCTACCTGGTAGCAGGTCGCAGCCCGCTGCGGTTTGCCCAGGCCATGAGTCCCGCCCTGCTGACCGCCTTCAGTTCGGCGTCGAGTAACGGTACGTTGCCCCTGACGATGACCTGTGTCGAACAACGGGCCGGCGTGAGCAATCGAGTCGGGTCGTTCGTGCTCCCTTTGGGGGCAACCATCAATATGGATGGGACAGCTCTGTACGAAGTGGTGGCCGTCTTGTTCATTGCCCAGCAGAGTGGTATCGATCTGGCACTGCCGCAGCAACTGATCGTGGCCTTCACCGCCCTTTTGGCCAGTATCGGTGCGGCGGGCATCCCCCACGCGGGCCTGGTGATGATGGTCATCATCCTCCAGGCCGTCGGGCTCCCCACCGAGAGCCAGGGATTGATCATTGCCGTGGACCGGGTACTCGATATGGCCCGGACGGCAGTGAACGTCTGGAGCGATTCGTGCGGAACGGCGGTAGTAAGCCATTTTGAGGCGGTCGGCAACCCGAGTCCTGTCCCTGATGCGCATCCAGGCTGAGAGGTCCGCCACGAAACGACTTGACGGCTAAATTGGCAGGTGGGTAAAATAAACCCGAGTGCGGGCCTTCTCAGGCCCGCACCATGGGCTCGTGGCGGAATAGGCAGACGCGCATGCTTGAGGGGCATGTGCCCGCAAGGGCGTGCTGGTTCGACTCCAGTCGGGCCCACTAGGGGGTTTTGCACTAAGTCGCATTCTCCCGCAAACCCCTGCATCGCAGGGGTTTTTTCAATTATGGGTTTCCCGGTTTGCGGCTTGGTGCCGGGGTGTGCTCGCAGGTGCTGTGCCGGATTCTGTGCCGCTTTGGCAAAGTGGTCATCCGTCACCTGAAGATAGTGTTTCTTGGCGACTGCCTGGCTGTTACCAATCCAGGCACACACTACGTGGATCGGGTAATCCTCCGCAAGCTCCGTCTCTCGGGTACTGCGTAGAGACTGGAATAGTTTGGGCCACGGTTTCAGGCCGGCCCGATTGATGATTTTGATCATTTGGGTACGAAGATTTACATTTGGGTCCCGATAGCGGGTAATCACATGCTCGGCCCCCGGTTCGGCCTGCTCGAACAGTTCTTCCAGGTAAGGACGTAGTTCCGGGAAGATCGGCACCCAGCGAGACTCACCCCCTTCAAGGTGTTCCGTCTTGGGGCTGTGAACCAGCATCTTGGCATCGCTCCCGTTACCGCTGCTGCCGCCCCAATCGATTCCGTCCCAACGCAGGGCCACAATCTCCGTAGGGCAGCGCACGCCACCATAGCGACAGAGGGCGAAAATGGCACGCCACTGGAGATCGGGGCACGCATCGAGGACCTTCAGAGCCTCTTCTTGCGTCACGAAATAATCTCGACCGCGATTAGAAATTGCAGCTGACTTCAGATCGATGAATGGATTCGATGAAATCAGGTTCTTCCTGGTGGCGACCCGGAAAAACTGCTTTGCGTTGTTGCATCGCTTACGGATGGTGCCTTCCGCGAGACCCTGGTCCGCCAGGTAGAGTCGCCATTCATCTGCATGACCAGGGGCAATGTCACGTAGTAGCTTGTCCGGGCCAAAGTATTCAACAAGGTTTCGCTTTGTGTGCCCCCAATTGGTAACTGTGGTCGGTTTTACGTCTGTACGTGAACTGATGTAGTCATGAAGAAACGCCTCCAGTGTTGCGGAATCGCGTCTTTGGATCAGCCCAACCTTAGCCAGTCGACACTGGAGCACATCGTCCAGGCCAACCAACCAGCGGCTTGTCTCGTCATCGGGGGCCGTACCGCTGATTTTAGCGGCAACCAAGTGCTCCACCCGCACTTTGATCGCCTCAGCCTGGCGTTTGGCCATTTTGCCCAACCGGATTGTCTTACGTTTGCCGTCGGTATCCAAAAAGAGAATCCTACGCCGTCCGCCAGGATCGTTGCCGATGGATGCCATCGTTTACTTGCCTTTCTTTAATTTCGGATCTACCGCAATCCGCAAACCGAGGTATTCACCGAGTCTATCCAGTGTGCCGGTCGTGATGCCGCGATGCCCATTGTAAAACTTCGCCAGGGCCGACTCATCAATCCCGGTTTCCTGGGAAATCTTGTATCGGCTCACCCCCGAATCATCGATTGCTTGCCGCACCTGGTCGCTTAGCTTCGTAATCTTTCGTTTGGCCATGCATGGATCATATCATGATACTGGTGTAAATGTCCAGTCTTTTTATTTGACTATTGAAATAAGTGTGGACATGTGTGTTACTATGTGCCCCTCGCGCGCCCGCGCCCGCGGGGCTGCGGGCCAGGAGCGCGAACGGGGCCATCTAACACGCATAAAATCATAGGGGGCCATCACTCCTGGAGCTCCACGTCGGCCAGCTACGGAACCGTCCACATTGAGCGCAGTCGCGCCTAGTCGACCTTCCGCCATGGATGGGGACATCGCGGTACTCCATCGCGCCACATCGGTCGCAGGCTCCTGGGGCAATCTCGGGCGACTTGCGGGCAGTTACGCTTCCCGTAACTGGATCCCATGAAACAGACCATGGGACAGCGTCAATCGGCCAGCCTTCGGGGCCAAGTTCGTCGGGATTCATCAGAGGAATGACAAACTTGGGCTCATCGTCACCCCGCAGCGCCGCCAGCAGCTCGGGCTTGCGGGCCTTCATACCTCGGGCCAGGTCGGGTGTCACCGCTGACCGAGGAAAGTACCCCAACCGGTCCCCGTGGGCCTCTAACCGGATGCCCAACCGGTCTAAGTCTGCCATGAGTTGCTGCGGTGTGGTCACAGCTCACCCCATTCGGAATCGGATTGCGTTTCAGGAGTGTCTACACTGTCTACGTCTACGGAATCCTCTGATTCCCGTGTTTTTTGAGGTTGTGTAGACGTAGACGCTGTAAACAGTTTGAAAATGCGAGTTGGCTGCCCACCTTTTGGACTTGGTGGAATGTGAACCCAATTACCGTACCCAGCCCTTTTCAACTGATTCAGGACTGCCTCTGCTTCAGATGCCGTCTTGTAACATCGATGCCCCTGCTGTACCTCACGAACATTCACCGATCCGCCCTTGTGGCTAATCCATTCCGCCAATTTTCTCAGCTTCCGGTCTTCGTTAGTCTCACCGAATGTGGCAAAGAACCTTTTCCACTCATTACAAAACCATTCCGTGAGTTCAATCGCTGCAACCATATCCTGGAGATCAACGTCTCCTGTTTCCATGGCTGGCAGTTCGCCTTCTGCCCAACGCACCAGCGCGAACAGCATAGCCAGACGGAACGCCACGGCCTCCATCTTGGACCATGCCGATTGCAGTTCATCTTCCAGGCCCAACTGGTCATTACCATGCTGATTTACGAAATGGATGGCCAACTCTAGGGCTTCAGGTGCCAACCTAATTTTGATTGGATTGCCATCATTAAAGTCGAGATCCAATAATCGAGAGTAGACATGTACCACTCTGGCTTTGACCCGGGAAGAGACTCGAGCAGTGCTCCATCGCTTGGCACGCTTCGGTGGCATGGCAATCAGCAACCTTGCAGCCATACCGTTGTCCATGTCATCACTAGCAATCAACTTCCTGAACGTCTTGGGTGGGACACCCCCACAGATAGAAACAGCCGCATGCTTGACATAGGTAGTTTCCTTGATTTTTCGGCCTCGGTCGTGAAGCAAGCGACCTGCACGGTAAAAGGAAAGCCACTGGGCCTTCTCTCCCTGTGTTGCTCCATTTGCGTACCGCCCCATATTGCCTAGCCATGCTGACAGTTCATCCGCTGCAACCAGCAAGCCCCGTGGATTCTCTTGCAGCCTGCCTGCCAGTGACTCAATGGTTGTATTGTCAACGACGTACCGGACAGTGCGAGGTGGGAGTGGCTCCTCTGGCTGGGGTTCTCCGTTGGCTCGACCCTTTTGGTTCCACTTTTTGAAGTCCAGCAAATATAGCTTCATGTCATTTTCGTATTGTTTGAGCAATTCCGGTTCTTGCTCGATGTAATAGGCTTGTGCATCTTCCAAGGGAGCCAAAGCCAACTGTTGAGCTGGTGATTTTTGGCTGCCTGAGGTGCTCACAATAGCCCCCCACAGGACAGAAGGTTCAGTCCAGGTGTCAGTGATGCGTAATGCACGAGTTGCTCCCACTGAGCTAGCTAGCCCACAAAAGAGCGGCAGGGCGACAAACGACTCATCGCACACCAGCGACTTAGAAGTAGCCGAAACGAAGTCGGCCAGAGGCGTAGGCAAAGTGTGAATTGGAAAAGTTTGATAGGTGTCTACGTCGACACAACCCTCTGGTTCTGCGTTTTCAGGAGGTTCCGTAGACGGCTGACCGCTCAAGTAGACTAGAATCTCATCCCGGTGAGGATTCAACTTGTCCTGCCATTGTTCCTTGCTTGTGGGTGTGCCAATCCGTAGTTGGTCACCATCGACACGGAAAGTCACCCCGTCTTTTACGGCAGCTTTGATAATCTTTTTCACGTCCATACTATCACCTCCCGCGTAGGAGCCTGCTGGCTGGACATGTCGTTTATCCCGGTGAGGAAATCACGGGTCCATTGTGCCTCGTCAATCACCGATGGAACCAATGGGCGATTCGCCAACGATGCTCGCAAGAAGCCTGGAAAGTACAGCTCACGCCACCTCTGGGGCAGGGAAGATTCCAGATAATCCTCGGCTAATTCTTCCCCGTTATTACTGCCCATGGTCGGACAACGAACGATAAGAGCAGCTACATTTTTGGCCCCGAAAACCTCGATAAAGTTATCGCCGTGAGCGACAACCAGCACTTTTTCACGTCTTTGTGTGTTAGAATCCATTTATCTTCCTTAATCAGGCCCACATCGCCCTGCCAGGCAGTGGGCCGTCTTTATTGATTTACGATGTCGCGCAGCTTGGATCGCTGGGCGGCTAACTCGGTTTCATGGCGAGCCACAGCTTCCGGATCTAGCAGCTGCTTCTGGATTGCCTCTTCGCACAATTGCCGACCCTCTTTGATGTTGACGATCAGCGAGTTGGCTTCGCATTTGCGAGGTGTGTCGGTGACGTAGAATCCATCACTGTTCCGATGGCCATTGCAGTAGTCACGCAGATAATCCTGGACGTACTGCTTCTTGAAATCCGGATGTTGCGGGCTGTTGAGCGGCGGTTTCTTGGGATTGCTGGATTTCAGATTATTCACCCACGACAAGCCAAGTCGGTCGATCAGGTCTTTATTGAGCCCGAACCGCACCACCTCGATTTCACCTGGACTGATCTCGATATCCTCGCGGCCTTCTCTGCCATCTTCGTAGAGTGACAGGTCATAACAGGCCCCGTTGATGTCCAAGAGATTCTTAGTCAGCGTCTCACTGATTAGCAGGCCGGCCGGGTCGAAGTCTCCACAGTAGAGCACCACAATATGCCTGCCCGCATCGATATGCGGTCTACACCGCATTATTAGATTCGCCCGAATATGGATGTCGCTCCAGCCACGAGCGTTGGCAATCGGAACACGGTACTTGTCGCAGATCGGCTTAAACAAATTCACAAGGTCGATCTTCTCGACCACCATCACCAGGAAAACGTCCTTGTCACCCCAGAATGAAAACGGTGTCCATTGGTTAACGAATCCTTGAACCTGACCCTCGATCCATTGGGCCTCAGTTTCAGCGTCTGGATGATCGAGTGACTCGCTACAGAAGAATGCCCTCGCCCCATCCTCTGACGTAATGTTGACTGGCAGCTCTCCGCTCTTTCGCATCGCGGACATGAGACTGTGCAGCTTATTGAACTCATCTTTTCCGAGCCCGTATGGCTCTGCGGTATAACTCCACCCACGAGCACTTGGGGAGAAATCGAGTCTTGTTGAGCGGATTTGCATGATCTGCTCGCAGAACACCGCCCGAGCGTCTTGGGTTGCCTGCGAGCGCCGGCCCCTGGGCATGGGGAGCAGAGTTAACTGGATCGTGTGTGGGGGCCAGGTGTTCATTGTGCCCCCCCTTGCTTTTGATCCGTGATGTAAGTCCGCAGGTCATCGATTGAATACCGAGTTAGCCGGCCAATTTTTAGGTAGGGAATTTCGCCGCCGGCGGTCATCGACCACAGCTTCCGGGGGCTGATGGATAGGGTCTCGGCGGCTTGCTTGGCCGTCAGCAGGAGAATCGGAGGCACGGGGGCGTTGTTAGACATCGTCGCCCCCTTTCGCCGCTTGTCGCTTTTGCAGGGATGCCACAACTTCATCAAGGTTGTATCGAATCACTTTGGGTGTCAGTCGTGTTGCAGGAATCAGTCCGGTCTGATGCCATTGCCTCACCGTTCGAGGTTTCACGCCCAACCGATTGGCCAATTGGTCGGCGGTTAATAGGTCGTTTTCCATTATTGTTTTCCAGGAATGTGAAAGAGTGGGATGAACAACTCATCCCCTTATTCCTGGCGCATATGCGCTGAGACGCGCGCATGTCGAGCGCATACTGTTACGTAGTGGGGACTTAGGTCGCGCATAAAAAAGAAAAATATACGCGGTTAATCGTCGGAATCGACGGATTTCTGGGGGCGTTGGCGAGGAGTGCAGCCATCTTGCCGCTTGCTCATGTCAAGGATTTTGGGATCCATCGATTGAGGCTCGGAAGTTAGCGGTTTGATTGGCGGCAGCACGTTACCGGCATTCAGATACTCTTCAACTTGTTTCAGCCAACGGGAAACTTGTCCCTGGTTCGCTGGGACACCTTGCTTTCTCAGCTCTTCAGCTATTTTGGTCTGATTTGTGATTCCACTTAGATCACGTAGACGCCATGCCTTGAATGCGTTCTCGGGTGGGCGTTTGATCGATGCGGAATGTTCATCATCAGTTTTTGCCTGCCCAGCGTTCTCGGTTGCTACACCCAATCCGATACCAAGGTCCTCGCGGACATCATCGAGGAGACCCGTGAAAAACTCCACTTCCTGCTCAGTAATATTTTTGACATTTTGCTGAATTGCTGAGTATACCGCCCCCAATACAAAGTCTTCGTCGTGCTCGAATAGATCCTCGTCGGTCATCAAATCTGGCTTCGTGTCACATGGGAGCCCAGGAAATGGATCGATGTCACTTGCTTGGGGCATAGATGCCTCGCTATGCCGCAGGCCAAGGACGTAGATCTCGAAATCGCTTATTGCAGCCAATAACGCGTACTTGTGCGGCAAGGTTAGCTTCATGCACGTCAGAGGCAGAGATTCAAGATGGTACTCGTTACCCTCAATCAACTCGTGCTGTAGACGACCGCCATGCTCTTCCTTGGCCCACTCGCGAATGCGCTCACGCCAGCGTTTGAGATACATGGGCGCACGCTCAGCGAGTCGCCTAACCTTCCACGCCAATGGCTCGAGATGACTTGGAAAATTCGGCGGATCGGGAACATTCGGCCCCGTAATCGGTTCGTATTCTGGACCTTTATTTTCCCATTTCAATGGCTGGAAATCGCTTGGAGAATCCATAGAAGCTGTCCTTTCCTTACTGCCGGGCAGACGGCAGCAGCAAGCCGAGAAAGGACAGTAAGCCGACTTTCTGCTGCACGCCACTTGCCATTGCTGCTTGCAATCAGCACTGAACACCCGACGACACCTGATTATATCTAATTGGCGTTCTCCGGCAATCTATTGCACGCATCTGAGCGCAATGTGTCCACAGCGGGAACGGACAGAGCTATCCGCAATGGCTCATTATCACTTCAATAGGCTAAGCCGGCTGACCATATGACCCAAACAGGCGATTCAACTTGTCACGATCATTTGGTTTACTGGAGTGGTGTAGCCCTGTCGAACGGATCGCAACGGCTTGACATGCCAACGGGATACGGCAATGCTTCATCCCCGGTATGGATTGCGTCGGAATGCGTGTATAGAGGATACCCCCGCCAAGAATGTCGGCTACGACATCACCAGCCTCGACACCCGCTCCGGCGAAATTCGCCTGATCGAGATCAAGGGTCACCGCCGGCACCATCCTCTGGTCCCCCAACGAGAAACGGGTGGGCCGAGGACCGCCGCGACTGCTACTGGCTCTACATCGTCACCAATTGCCTGCCTGCCGAAGGGTCGGCGCAGACAGGCGGCACCAAACC
Organism: Planctomycetota bacterium; assembly: GCA_024276705.1. Classification (GTDB taxonomy): domain Bacteria; phylum Planctomycetota; class Planctomycetia; order Pirellulales; family Lacipirellulaceae; genus JAJRWS01. The sequence goes on from JAJRWS010000524.1 coordinate 8,234, forward strand.
GAGTTTGCAGGAGCCGATCCACGACCCGATCCAGTACGACTGGCACGAGGTGAGCAAGGTGCAACACCACTACCTGAAAGTGGGCGCGATGACCCGTCCGATGCAGGTCTGCGAGGCCCCGCCTCACTATGGAGGCGAGAAATGACGAAAACCCCGGCCAGGAGGAGTGATGGCCCCGATGGTGGTTATGTGTCGATTCTGGCGGATCTCTCTGCGGTCATCGAGGAGGCCAGAGGGTCGGTTGCCCGCACCGTCAACGCGACCATGACCGCAGCCTACTGGCTCGTCGGGCGGCGGATCGTTGAGCAGGACCAGGCCGGCCAGGCACGCGCGGCCTACGGGACCGAGTTACTCGTTCGGCTTGCCGAAGACCTCACCAACCGATTCGGCCGAGGTTTTTCCCGTCAAAACCTCCAGCAGATGCGTCAGTTCTACCAGGCTTATTCTTCCCCGGAGATTTGCCAGACACCGTCTGGCGAATCCAGACAGATTCCCGAAGGCCCCAATTGCCAGACAACGTCAGGCGAATTGGTGGCGTCGCCCTCGGAGCCGCCCTCAGTGCCACGGTTGCGGATGATTGCCCAACGGTTCACCTTGCCATGGTCCGCTTATGTGCGGCTGCTTTCCGTGAGGAATGTCAGCGCCAGACACTTCTACCTCAATTACGCCCGGGAGCACTGGACGCACGCGGATGAAAATCCACCGGTGGGGCTGATCCTCTGCGCCCAGAAGGACGCCGCCGTGGCGCACTATGCTCTGGACGGCCTGCCCAACCAGGTCATGGCGGCCGAGTACCGGACCGCGCTGCCGGACGAAAAAGAGCTGGCCGCGGAGATCGAGCGGACCCAGGCGGTTCTCGAACAGCGAGGCCCATCGTTGCCGGAAAAAGATTAGACCGGGAGAGACAAATGGGTCTGTTCCCAGATGAGAATGAAAATCGAGGCTTCTACTTATTGACGAGATTCTTGATCGCTTTGCTAATCGGCAAGAAAAGGGTTTTCGGGTTACGAGCCAGGGATAGAAACCCGAAGTGTTTATAGAACGCAACGGCATTATCGTCTTTGGCATCAACGACGATTGCAAAAACGGCGATCTCGGACCCAATCGATCTTGCGATGGCGTCGGCCAACAAGCTGCCGCCGAGCTTCTGACCTTGGTACTTCCGATCAACAGCCAAACGGCCCAGTCGAGCGACGGGAACATCAGGATAACGGGGAAGCCGTTTTGCAACCTGTTGGGGCAGGTCGCCGAGCGGCACACTCCCCATCGCGAGTGTGTAGAAACCGGCGATATGGTCCTGGACTCTGGCGACCGCAACAAAACATGTGGTAAAAAGCCGCCGCACATCCTGCCCCACGCGCGTACGAAAATACTCATTCAACCTCGGTTCGCCGCAATCAAAGGTAGAGCGATTTTGCGATTGCAACAACTCGATGAGAAACGGAGACTCGCCCATCAAGCCCCCAACAATTGCTTGCGATTCTTCATGGCCTTGCGAAGAGCTGGCGCAACCGAAGCTGGCTTGAGCAATGCTTCGGCGAATCGCTTTTGTTCCGATTGAGACAGCTCAATTTCGCCGTTGCGAGCAATTGCCTTTTCCGCAGCCTCGCGAGCCGAGGCGACAACAAAGTCGCTCAAGCTGCGTCCTTGTAAATCGGCCGCTTCCTTTAGCAACGAGTGAACGGTGACAGGAAGCCTTGCCTCAAGCCTGGCCATTTTCTTTTCATTACGCATCATGAACTCCTCTCTACCCTTAACTATACGGCAAAACGCCGTACATAGTCAAGTGGGAACCTGCGTGACCTCACATGGGTAAACGTGCCATTACCAGGCGAAATACCGCAGATATCCGCCGTAGGCATTGGGCGACATTCGCCCAAATCTCCATACGGGCCATTTGTCACTGAAAATTGCCCTTGCCTGGGCAGTGGGTCGGGGTCAGGAAAATCCGATTTGATTACCGGCCAGCGTCATTCTGACGACATCGCCGTCTTGATACATGCCCTGCAGCAGCACCTTGCCGAGCGGCTGGGCAATGAGGCGATCGATGGCCCGTTTCATCTCTCTCGCGCCGTATTCCGGCTTGTATCCCGCCTGCATCAGCAGGTCGTAAACGTCCTCGGACAATTCCAGGCCAAGATTGCGGTCCGAGAGTCGAGTCCTTAGTTGATCCACCATCTTGTCGATGATCCGCCGCAAGGCGTCTCGGCCCAAGGGATAGAAGTACACAATTTGGTCGATCCGATTGATGATTTCGGGTCGCATGGCGCTGGTAACCGCGCGAATGATCTGGCCCTGATAGGCCGACCTGGCAGGCAGGTCCGCGTCGGCTTCCTGTTGCTCCTTGAGGGAATGATTTAGGGCGGCAAAGCCCATCGGCTGGTTCCCTTGAATGGCACCCCCCAAATTGGATGTGAGGATGATGACCGCGTCAC
>JAJRWS010000525.1 GCA_024276705.1 Planctomycetota bacterium
CCTCTCCCCCAACCACTTGCCGGGAAAGTTCTGGCGGTAAGGAACATCTTTCGACGGCAAGTGGCCGGGGGAGAGGGGACATTTATTATATCTATATCCTGGCACCTGGCGGCCTTCGGCCGAGAGATGAGAGAGAGTAGAAAGGAGGGCCCGCATCCATCGTCAATCATAAATCATAAATCATAAATCATAAATTCCCCGCTCTCCGCTCCCCAGCCTACAGCCTACTGCCCACGCTCCTCCCGTCCCGTTAAAATGTTTCCATGACCAGCATGCGCCAACCTTGCCGAATGCCACAGTGCCAGTTGGCCTTTTTGGGGCTGATCTGCCTGGTCGTGGTCGGTATGACCGGATGCAGCGAGTCCGAGCCGCCTTCTGCCGACAAGGCCGCCGCGGGTAAAGATCCCAACGGCGACCCGGCCGCGGGTAGCAATCGGGCGGCGAAAAAATTTCAGGAGCTGAAAAAAAAGAAGCCCGATTATGAAATGGGTGCATTGCGGTTTCTGCTCAGTCCCAAGGTGAACGAAGGGGGGGGGGCCGACATGGATTCCCAATTCGCGGACTCTCCGCCCGCGGACTCTCCGCCCGCGGACTCTCCGCCCGCCCAGGCAGCGGCTGCCGGTGTGGACCAGGGCTCCGGAGAGGATGCCATGCCACGGCGGTTGATCAAACCGGGGCATTGGACCAGTACGGTCCAGCCGATGAAGTCGAACTATCGCGACTTCGTGGGCCGAGTGACGACGACCCTGTTGGCTGTGAACATGCGACCGCTGGTATGGAAAGACACGCCATTCTCGCTGAATTTTTCCCGGCCGGTGGTCCTCGCCAAAGGTCGTAAAAAATGGGTGGATGGCGAATTATTGATTCCTGGAGAGTTGAAAAATGTGCGGGTGAATTGGCAACTCCAGCAGCGCGATTCGTTCACCCCAATCCACCAGCGGACGCTTCCACCGATGATCCAGATGCCCTCGAACCAATACTTTCTGGCGGTTCTGGCCAAGGAGCCTGGCCGGTATGGTTATCTGCAAGTTGCCGATGCGATCCGGGCGCCGTGGGAAGACGAATGGGGCGAAATTTCCCAGCGGCAATATCAAGTGTTGCTGATCGACGCGACCCGTCCCTTGCCGCTGCCGGCCAACGTGCTGGCCTGGACCAGCCTGGCCATGATGGTTTGGGACGATGTCGACCCTAGCCGGCTGACACCCGATCAGCAGCATGCACTGATCGATTGGCTTCATTGGGGTGGTCGTCTGGTGGTCAGCGGCCCTTCGTCGCTGGCGACGTTGCGTGGCAGTTTCCTGGATCCCTATCTGCCGGTTACCAGCACGTCGACATGCACGGTGACCCGGGAGGCTTTGCGGACGTGGAATGCCTACTGGACGCCAGCGGCGAAGGAACTTTCGAGACAGTTGCAGCCAGCAGCCACGCCGTGGTCCGCCATTGCCTTGAAGCCGCATTCGGAAGCGGTGGAAGTGCCTGGCACGGCAGGTCTTTTTTATCAGCGTCGAATCGGGCGGGGGAGTTTGCTGGTTTCTGGCATCTCGCTCTCCGAACGTGATTTGGTAAACTGGTCCGGTTTCGATTGCTTTCTCAACGGAGCCTTGCTACGCAGGCCACGGCGGCGTTTTACCGAAGGTCCCTACGGTGGTGTGCGGGTCGAATGGCAAGACTTTCCAGAGCGCCGGCTCGACTCGCACTTCACCACCAGCGTGCGGCTGTTTGCCCGTGATTGGGGAACCGAAGTGTTCAAGATATCTCCGGTGGTTCCGCTGTCCGTCCAAGCGGGTTCCCGGAGGGGCTTGTCGCAGGCTCCGATGCCAACGATGAACGGAGATGGTGCCCTTGCGAATCCACGGCGTCCTGGGGGCATGGGATCGTGGGACGAATCCAGTGAAATCTCAAACGCGGCCCGGTTCGCTCTGCGCGAGGCGGCCGGTGTGCGAGTGCCGGCAGCCAGTTTTGTGGTGGTATGCCTGGTCGTCTATCTGGCGGTCTTGGTGCCGCTCAACTGGATGGTATTTCGCGCTCTGAACCATCTGGAATGGGCCTGGATCGCCGCGCCGATCATTGCCTTGTTGGGAACCGTGGTCGTAGTGCGGCAAGCGCAACTCGATATCGGTTTTGTACGCGCCCAAACCGAGTTGGGAGTGTTGGAACTGGCTGGCGATTATCCGCGCGGCCATTTGAGCCGTTACATGGCCCTTTACACCTCACTCTCCACGACTTACGACTTGCGCTTTGACGATCCGTGGGCCGTGGCAACCCCTTTTCCGGCCAGACTCGACGACCCCACGCTCCGTGGGCAAGCACCGGTTGCGGTGACCCTGGCCCGGCAGCAGCAAACCGAATTGCATGGGGTTGCCATCTCGTCCGCCACGACCCGGCTGGTTCACAGCGAGCAGATGGTGGAACTCGAGGGGGCACTCGAGTGGCGAAAAACTTCACAAGGGCATCCGCAAGTGATCAACCGCACCGGGTACGACTTGGACGACTGCCTGGTGCTTCGCCACCTACGGGATGGCAAGTCGGTCCTGTCCGCTTGTTGGCTGGGCCGTTTGCGCTCGGGTCAGTCGGCGGCGGTGAGTTTCCGTCCCTTGCCCGCTTCAGGTCTGGCCCAGAGCGACCAAACGATTCCTTACGCCACCGAACGCGGACGGAGTGCGTTGGCGACCAACCCGACCCGCTTGAACATCGATCCGCTGCTGAAATTGGCCTGCCGATGGGACAAAGCGGACGATTCATGGTATGGGGCGCGGGCCGAATATCGGCTCGTGGCACGAATCGACCAACCGCTGCCAGGTTGTCAGATATTACCGCGTGCCTCGCAGATTCGAGGCGCTACCTTAGTCATCGCGCACCTGGCTTACGGCGACTTGCCGGCACCGCAACCAGACACCAATAGCCGCCGCGATTTGGCCAGCAGCGAGAGGAAGGAGCGTCCATGATTGAATTACGCAATTTCAGCAAATGCTACGGCGATTTCGTCGCGGTGGCCGGTTTGAATCTGAAAATCTCGGCGGGTGAGATGTTTGGTTTCATTGGCCCCAATGGGGCCGGCAAGAGTACGACGATTCGCTTTCTGGCGACGCTGCTCAAGGCGACCGGAGGCGAGGGGACGATCAACGGTTACAATGTCGCCCGCGACCCGTTGGGTGTGCGCCGGAGTGTGGGATACATGCCAGATAATTTTGGCGTGTACGATGGCATGAAAGTGTGGGAGTTTCTCGATTTTTTTTCGGTCGCCTACCAGGTGCCCAAGGTACGCCGTAAGCAAGTACTGACCGATGTGCTGGAGTTGCTGGACCTGACTCATAAACGGGACGATTTCGTCAATGGTTTGTCCCGTGGCATGAAGCAGCGGCTCTGCCTGGCCAAGACCCTGGTGCACGATCCTCCCGTGTTGATCCTTGACGAGCCGGCCAGCGGCTTGGACCCGCGGGCGCGGCTCGAAGTCAAGGCGCTGCTCAAGGAGTTGCGCAATATGGGGAAAACGATTCTCATCTCGAGTCATATCCTTACCGAGCTGGCCGACTGCTGCACGTCGATCGGTATCATCGAACGGGGCCAGTTGCTGCTCCACGGACCCATCGATCAGGTCTATCGCAAGATTCAGCGTAACCGGCAAATCGCCGTTCGTTTTCGAGGCAGTCCGGAACATGGAATCAGCTTGATTCGGAGCGACCCCCAGGTACGAGATGTCCAGTTGGAGGCCCATGGCTGCACGATTGAGTTTGCCGGCGAGGATGAGGATGTCGAGCGGCTGTTACGCACGCTGGTGACCGCCGAAATCGGCCTTCTCTCATTCGCCGACAAGGAACCGACGCTGGAAGATGTTTTCATGATGGTCACCAAGGGCCTGGTGACCTGAAGCGTGTCTCCGTTCGCGGTTTTGGACAATAAGTTTAAAAACGGCCATTGGCCGCGAACGGAGACACGCTCTAGATCAACAGCGGCAGTTCAAAGTCTCCGTCCCGTTGTTCCCATTGCCGGCGGACTTCGGACAGGCCATAGGCGCACAGTTCGAACTGGTTGCTGAGCCGTTCGAGCACTTCGGAGGGAGCCGCTTCTTCCAGGCCGGAGGCCTCTCGATCGACAGCGATGGTGCTGGCAATGTAGTAGGCCCGTTTACCCTGCGCTCGGTAATCGAGCAGACTGTCCCGCGAGCCCTCGCGACGCATGCGGTCGGCGATCTCGGGGTAGACGCCAGTCCAGAAAAGAATGAAGTCGCCGATGTGACGGTGGACTTTACGCTTCGCCGTACCTTGGCGGGCCTGGGCTTCGGTCAGCATGTCCGCCACCTGGGTCAGCCGGCTACCCCGGACACTTCGGATTGAATAGATGTCATCGGCATGGACAAAGCGGGCAAGCAGTTCCGAGAGATAATCCACCAGGGGCGGATCGGCCACCCCCAACTGCGATTGAAACGCATACTCGGTCACCCCGGAGAAAAAACGGCGTAGCAATTTAGCACGATGATTTTGACGCATCGGCAATCCCTTCTCGCGGAAGCTGCCCAGGTGAAAAGACGAGCGGTCAGGCAACGGTCGCGGATAAGTTAGCAGCCCCTCTACTCTATTTTACCTTGCGGACGAAGGCCGGGTCAAATATTCAGACACGGATTTTCAGGCAAGAATGCCTGTTCCATGTCGCTAGCCTTAGGTTTCCTCACATCTTGCGAGTAAAACAGGGGGCTGGGACGCAGTAGTCACAGATTGCAAATCATTACCGAGGGGTTTGGGGCAACGCCGTGAAGGATTTTCGTAGCTGGATTCGCAAGAATTCAGTGAATTGCAGGGCGTCCGAATTCTTGCGAATCCGGCTACGAGCTTAGAAAATGGGGTTACAAAGTCCTTCACGGCACTCGGGTTGGGGGGTGCTCCCAATACTGTTCGGTACGGCGTGTGCAGCATGCAAAGAGAAGAAGGTGTACGAATCTTCTTCATCCGCGCGACAAGCATGTGGGGGTGGAGAGTGGGGTTTTGGGGATACTCGAATAGGTAATCGTTCACAGGCCGTAGATTCGATGCTACGTTAGTAGCAGGTCCAAAGACAAGAGAAATAAGGCCTAGCGACTTTTGCGATATCGTTCCCATCCCCATTGAATCATCTGCGTCAATCTGCGTCATCTGCGGGC
>JAJRWS010000028.1 GCA_024276705.1 Planctomycetota bacterium
ATGGTAAGAGAGGACCGTTTATTCGTTTTCCCGCCATTGGTTCTCCCGTATGCATTGCTTCGCTACCGGCTTCCCCTGTTATCGATTTCCCCTGTTATCGATTTCCCCTGTTATCGATTTCCCCTGTTATCGATTTCCCCTGTTATCGATTTCTCAGTCCGACATATTCGGCCAGCTTGCCGAGTGGTTGGGCCGTTTCGCCCAGCGGGGCAATCGCCTGGCATGCTTGGGCTACTAGTGTTTGGACCTGGCGCCTGCTGGCTTCGATGCCCAGCAGAGACGGATACGTTGCCTTGCCACGTTGCTGATCCTTTCCCAAACGTTTGCCAGCATGGTGCTCTGCCTGAGTGAGAGGATTGTTCGGTGCTTGTGGCGAGGCCTGAGTTGCCAGGGATTTTTTCGCGCCGGTTTCGTTTCGCGTGGAGGAGGCTTGAGACGAGTTTTGTGTCTGCTCGGGAGAACTCTCGCGAGGGGACCCTTCCTCAACGGCGAGATCTTTCACGTCGAGCAAATCGTCAACAATCTGAAAGGCGAGGCCCAAATGGCTGCCGTATTGGTCCAGGCATGCGAACGCTTGGGGGGAAGCGTTGGCGACGATTGCCCCCAACCGGAGCGACACGCAAAACAGGGCCCCCGTTTTGCGGCGGTGAATCGTTTCGAGTTCTTTGGCCGAGACAGGCTGTGATTCGGCCGCCAGGTCGGCCACCTGGCCACCCACCAACGCTTCGGCGCCCGCAGCCCGGGCCAGTTCGGCGCAACAGTCTGCCGCCTGTTGGGCCGGTTTTATCTGGGTAGCCAGGATTTCGAATGCGCGGGCTTGCAAAGCATCGCCCACCAGAATCGCCGTTGCCTGGTCGTACTGGATGTGGCATGTCGGCCGACCACGGCGGAGGTCGTCGTCGTCCATGGCTGGCAGGTCGTCATGCACCAGCGAGTAAGCATGGATCATCTCGACCGCGACGGCGGCAGGCAATGCCGCACGGATCTGCCCACCGCAGGCTTGGGCAGCCAGCAGCACTAACTGAGGACGCAACCGTTTGCCTGGTGCGAGCAGGCTGTAGCGAATGGCTTCGCGCAGCCTGGTCGGGCAATCCGCCTGGAAGTTCGCATAGTGCTGGAGTGCTGTATCGATTTGCTGCCGGAGCGACTGCTCAAGAGACAATTCAGGTGAAACGCTTGCACTCATGGGGGCTGGGGATTGGGGACTGGGGGCTTGGGAACTAAGGAACCGTTCAAAAATGGCTTCGGCAAATGTTAGTGTTCAGGGTTCAGGGTTCAGGGTTCAGAAAAAAAGGACAAAAAAGCTGATCGGCATGGTGTAACTTCAAATAAGCGATTAGCTGTCCAAGTTGGCATTCACTTTCATACTGAACCCTGAACCCTGAGTCCTCATCTGGAAGTGGGGAAGTTATTGTTGAGCCATGCCTAAGGTCTGGGGAGTCGATGACTTTGTTGCTCACCACTCCTCACGAATCCTAGCCCAGCACTACTACCCATCTTAAAACAGCGTGCCCCCTTCGTCTATGTTTGAAGAGGAGTCCATGCTGGAAGGAGAACCGCCTGTGGCTGGCTTTTTGCGCGGTGGGCTGCTACGACGGCGACTGCGAACGGCCCTTTTTTTTGTCAGGGAAGCCCCTTTTGGGGATGCCTGAGGGTTGTCCGTATCGTTTTCCAGTTCGTCCTCGAGATCATGAAAAGACTCGGTTTTCGGCATTCCTTGGGCATCAAGGCCAGTGAGCAGCTCCACTTTTTTTTCCACCCGGGCGAGCATTTTGTAGCACATGCCGAGATGGCGAATGCCTCGTTCGTACTGTTCGAGCGAATCCGCCAGGGGCAATTGGCCCCCTTCGAGTTTGCGCACAATCGTTTCGAGTTGGGCAAGCGATTCCTCGAAGCTGGGGAGCGAAGCTGGTTTTTTCTTGGCCACGATGGGAGTATTTTGGGGGACTGAGGAGGTGGTAGAGAGCGGAATGCCCTGAATATAGGGTCCCGTGGTCATATTGCAACGGGGATCGGTCGCTTAGGTTCCATCCTTCAGATCATCAACGGGCCATCTCACATCACTCATTCACATCCTCACACCGATTTCGATTCGACCACGCTCACCACTTCGCCTCGAGCGAGCCGGGTAAGCAGCCGCTGGCCCGGTTGAAGTGCCTTGGCATCGTCGATTACCTTTCCGCTGGTTTCATCCTGGGTCAAGCTGTAGCCGCGCTGAAGCACGGCCAGCGGGCTGAGCGCCTCGAGCTTGCCAGCGACCGAGTCGACAGTTGTATGATGCCTGCTCAATCCGGTTCGCATGGCCGTATGGATCCGCCCGGCCAGTTCGTCCACTTGTCGGCCAAGCAGATGGACTCGTTCCAGCGGCCGGGAGAGTGCAGGCCGGCTGGCCAATGCGTCCAATCGGTTACGCAGCGTGGTGGTCCGGGTCGAAAGGGAGCCAAGCAGACGCATTTGGAGATTCCGTACGATTGCCGTGACATCCTCCGCCGATGGGACCACGCGTTCCGCCGCTTCGCTGGGGGTCAAGGCACGCACGTCGGCAGCCAAATCGGCCAGCGTGACATCAATTTCATGGCCAACCGCCGAGATAACCGGAATTCGACAAGCGGCAATGGCCCGTACGACCGGCTCTTCGTTAAAGGCCCACAAATCTTCCAGGCTGCCGCCGCCACGGCCGACCACCAGCACATCGAGAGATGGCACGATGCGCTGTGCTTGCTCGATGCCGGCGGCAATCTCTCCGGCAGCTTCCCGGCCCTGGACCCGGACAGGCAGAATCAGCACGTCGATTCCCTGCCAACGGCGTTCAAGTACCTGTAGAAAATCATGGATGGCGGCCCCGGTGGGGCTGGTGACGATGCCGATGCGGCGTGGAAAGGGTGGCAAAGCCTGCTTGCGTGTCGGGTCGAACAGGCCTTCGGCTTCCAGCCTGGCACGCAATTTACGCAATGCCAATTCCAGCGCGCCGATTCCCTGAGGCTGCAACTGCTCGACGACCAACTGGTAGCTGCCGCGTGGCGGGTAGACGTCAAGACGTCCGCGGCAGACCACTTCCAGGCCGTCGTGCAAATCGAATTTCAGCCGGCTGGCCGTGCCACGCCAGATCACGGCTCGGAGCTGGGCTTTGTCGTCCTTAAGCGTAAAATAGCAATGTCCCGACTGGGGCCGCGAAAAATTGGAAATTTCACCAGCGACCCAGACCGAAGGGAACTGCTGTTCGACGACCGCCTTGAATTGAGCTGTCAGTTGAGAAACCGACAAAACCTGCTCGGGCATGGTGCTCTGGTCCGGCGTGAGAGGAAAATTAAATCAGTAGTTCCAAGCAGTGGCCGATGAAGCCGACCCGCCGGGCGTGCTGCGGCTAAAAAAGTTGGCTCTCGGGCGGCTTATCGTCCTGCCCCACAAAGGGCTACGGGGAAATTTGAAAGTACAGAAAATGGCGTGCTTCGAGATTCGGATGGGGCTCTATGCTACCTGATACGTTGATCATTTGTAACACCCTGCTTATCCCTATAATAATTCTTGTCCGTAAACCACCAGCTCTGCTGGTGAGTACCCATCAGGCTTCGGGCGTTTTGTCGTACTCGTACTCGTACTCGAATGGAACCATTGGATGCAAACAACACCTGAGACCATGGATGTTGATGATGACTGAAGTGGCCTCTCACTTGGATTCGAGTACGAGTACCGCTTTGCTGAGTACGAGTACGATATTCTCTTCTCGGCTCCTTTGAGGAGCCTTCCTCAAGCCACCCGCTATGCGGGTGGTACATGACTTTCCTGAGCCCTGAACCCTATTCTGGAAATGGGGAAGTTATTTATCGTTCCCGTCTTACCCTGCCTCGCGTTGACATGGTCCACTTTCGGTTGGGCCGGTTTCTGGCAGCGGCAGCAGTTGGATCTCCGCCGTTTCACTCGGAGCGGGCGCGGTGGCTGGACAGAGATTTTCCACGGAAGGGCCTAAGTGGCGGCCCTGGCGGTGAGCAACCACTTCGCCTTTTCGGCGCTCGCCCGAAGAGGCCCACGCTTCGGCTTCTTGGGTGATACGGTTCAATAAAGACTCAACCCGCTGGCGGCAATTTTCCGTTTCGGACCGATCCAGATCTGGCGGGATGGTGATGGCCGGACCCATGATGGCGCGGCCGCGTGAGAAGGGGCGTGGCACGGCAAATTGGTCCCAGCTGCTGGCGCGCCAGGGCCGATCGTAGCCGAATCCCAAGGGTACCAGGGGTATTCGCAGTTTGGAGGCCAGGTAGATCGGCCCCTGAGCCAGGTGGCGACGTGGACCTCGTGGTCCATCCGGAGTGATGGTTAAATGCATACGCTGGCCGCGCCGCGTCAGTTCCCGTAATGCCGCGATGGAACCTCGATTGGTTGACCCACGCACGCAGTCGAAGCCCAGATGGTAGGCAACCCGTTCCAAAATGTCGGCATCCCGGTGCCGGCTGAGCAGCATGGCCAGATCGCAATGGCCGCGCAGGTACAATGGCAGCAAGATGTATTCATGCCAGAATACGTAGATGCGTGGTTGCTGCCCGGCCCGGATCGGGTCGACGGCCCGGTCGTACAAGAGGGCCCGGTAATCGAGCGTTCCCATCCAGGAGTGGATGGCGGATGCGGCGAGAAAGCCACTGCAACGGGTCAGGAAAGGGGGGGTAGGGTTCATGGCATTCTCCACTGGCCGGAAAAGACTTCCGTTGCTGGGCCGGTCATAGTCACATGGTTGTCCGTATCATTCCATTCCAATTGCAGATCGCCTCCCCGAAGGTGGACGGCGAGTTGTCGCTCGGTGCGCCCCGTCAGGACTCCAGCCACGCAGACCGCGCTGGCTCCGGTGCCGCAAGCCTGGGTTTCACCCGAACCTCGTTCCCAGGTGCGTTGGCGAACCTCGTTGGGCCCGAGCAACTCGACAAATTCTACGTTCGTGCGCCTGGGGAAATGGGCGTCGGTTTCGATTTGCGGACCGGCCTGGTGAACCATGGCATCGGTTACGGTTTCGACAAACGTCACGCAGTGAGGGTTGCCCATGGATACGCAGGTAACCTCGTAGGTGGTATCACCCACGGACAATGGCACGTTGATCACCGGACTTGCGGGTTCGGAACTTCCAGACCTGGTATTGAAGCCAGTCAAGGTGGTAGGGATCAAAGGGGCGGATAAAATGGGCTCTCCCATGTCAACCCGTACCTGCTCGACCAGGCCTTGGTGAGTGAAGAGTTCCAGCGGATACGTTTTGCCGCCGGAAGAAATATGCAGTGGGTTGCTGCGAGCAATTCCATGGTCGTGGACATATTTGGCGACACAACGGATCCCATTGCCACACATCTCTGAGGGAGTGCCATCGGCATTGAACATTCGCATTTCTGCATCAGCCTGGTCCGATGGACAAATCAGGATTAGCCCATCCGCTCCCACGCCCCGGTGGCGGTCGGAAATGGCTCGAGCCAACTCGGCAATCCGTTCAGGGACAGGTTGGGCGAAACAATCGACATAGACATAGTCGTTTCCCGCCCCGTGCATTTTGGTAAATTGAAGGTTCATGATAAATTTCACCCCATCAGGTCCAGGGTGCTTCCTGCTTCACCACTGGGGTCTTTGCTCTTGGGGGCATTCTGTTCGTCTTCGGGGGAGTCTGGTTGCTCTGGTGGATTTTCTTTGCCGGAGGCCTCCCATAAGCGGCGGCCATCCGCGTCTCGGTCCGAGGCTTCCTGGTCTTGTTCGGTGGTGCCAATGCCGGCTGCCTGTTGGGACTTTTCCTGGCTGTCGGTCAGGCGCCCGCCGGCGGATGATTCTTTTTGAGTACGTTCCGTTTCAGTGCCCGTGGTTTGCGACAGGGGGGCGCCGGCGGCGCTGCCGACAATGCCGCCCAATGGTCCAACGCTCATCGTGCAACCTCCTTGAGGGCTGATGCATGAATAACAGGATCAACTTTATTTCAGTTCGTAAACCACCATCTCTGCTGGTGAGAATTCATCAGGCTATGCCGTTTCCGGCGTACTCGTACTCGTACTCGTACTCGTACTCGAATGCAAACGAAACAGGAATCCATGGATGTTGATGACGACCGACCTTGCCTCGGATCTGGATTCGAGTACGAGTACCGCTCTGCTGAGTACGAGTACGAGTACGATATTTTTTCTCCAGCCCCTTGTAGGAGCTTTCCTCAAGCCACCCGCTATGCGGGTGGTACGTAATTACGGATTTGCATTTGTATGGTACAAATGTATGGTACAAATTGTTTATATATGCCCAAGCCTTTCGCTACCGGCGATGGCCAAATTGCGGGTTGCTACTCCCCTTGCCTTGGGCGACCGATTGTTGTTGAGTGATTGCGGGCGGCGTGTCAAGATCCAGCTGGATTTGCTGCAACAACTTGTTGATTCCAGGAAAGGCTTGCGTTTGCACGTGTGGTTCGGCCAGGGTTCCGTCGACGTACATCTGCATGATACTTTCATTCGTCCGGGCGACGAATTTTTTAATCAGGGGGATTTGGTAATCGTTGCGGCCCAGGGTGCCATAAAAGACCAGTTTCAATTGCTGGTCGAAATTGGAATAACCCTTGCCATACAGACTCACGGCGTCACCCAAAAAGTCGATCTGGTCGAGGTAGATATGCCGGCCTTGCAGTCGGAACTTCATGTCACTTTGATTGAATGCCGTGGTGTCGGGAGTGCGGCTACGCAGCACTTTCAACAGACCTACCAACAAGGGCAATTCGTAGATGTTGGCGTCGCGGATTTGAATCTCACCCTTGCCGGTGAGCGTATGTTCCGAGCGCCCCGAACCTTGCAGGCTCAAGATTGCCGACAAGGTGCCACCCAGCTCCCGTTGTCCGCCGAACCGTTCCGTGACCATCCGAGTCAGGTTCGCGGTGGTGAGCGATGCTTCCATGCTGTAACTGGGCCTGCCGTCGAAGGTGACACGCGCGTCGGCGACCAGTTGTCCATCGTAGAGCTTCGCGGTTAAACGACGGGGTGTTTTTTGTTGCCGCAGGCAGGCATCGCGACCTAGCAGGCAAACGGAGTCATCGATCCACATCGGTCCCCGAACATCCGTGAACTGGACATCGAGAAAGGTGGCGGAATCAATCTCCAAATCTCCCGCGCAGCGGGTGTGCCGGCCGTCGCTCGAACCAACCAGATGCACGCCCCCATAAACGTTGGTCAAATCGATGCCCAGTTTCAGATCGGTTTGGTGGGTGGCAAGCTGGAAATCCCAATAGGACTGTACCGGCGCCAGCGGGGAAGCTCCCCGGGAGAAACGAAAGACGCCATTGTGCAAGTTGAAATCCCCATTGGGATGCAATTGGTCGATGACCTTGCGCAGTCCGGGTGGCATCGCCAGGATCAGGTCGCGGCTGGCGGTCACGCGGTCGGCCGAAAGTCCCACCAACTGAAACTGCCAGTCGCCTTGCGGGCTGAAGGTGCCGTCGCCGTTGGTGCGAATCGTGGTGTTGCCATGGCGGCCTCGCATTTGAGAGAGTAGCAGTTGGCCTTCGTTGTAGGTGATGGACCCGGTCAGGCCTTCAATCAAGTAGGGAAAGAAGGTGGGGTGAATCGAGGCCGATTCGGGGCGTGGCATGATGGTGACACGGATATGGGGACGCGGGAACCCGGTCTGGTAGCGGACAGTAGCCGCGAAGTCGGCACTCCCGCGTGGATCGAGATCTCGCCATGCTTTTTGGACCATGGGGGGAACCGCTTTGCGCAAATCCTCATCGAGTGGGATTTGCTGGGCGGTGAATTGCAGGTTCAATTCATATCGAGTGGGTGTCGCGGGTTCCGTGGGCCCGGCGCTACGGACGGGCAGGGGGAGCAGGTTGCCCTGGCAACGAACCCGGCGCGAACCTTCGGCTACCAGGTCGAGGAAACTCCATCGATTATC
>JAJRWS010000526.1 GCA_024276705.1 Planctomycetota bacterium
AAGATGCCCCGTTCGACGTTTTCAAGGACTGCGTCCGGGGCCCCGTGGATCTTCCGCAACAAATAACAGGCTTCGGTGATGACCGCCTCGCAAGTGACCAGTGGCGCTTCCAGTGAGGAAATCAAATTGGCACAGGCAATGACTTATGCATCTTTGCATCATGCCTGGACATCCAGATGCGAATAAGGTAGTATGGTTGCATGAGGACAACCATTGATATCCAAGATGAGCTTCTAGCCCGGGCCAAGCGGTTCGCGTCCTCATGCAATAAACGGCTGGCCGATGTGGTCAACGACGCCCTCCAGGAGGCATTGAGCCGGGTCGGGCAACCGGCAACCGGGGAAGAGCCATTTCATCTGGTGACCTATGGAAGTGGTGGGGTGAGGCCGGGAATCGACCTGAGTGACAACGGCAGCATTCAGGATGCATTGGACGAGTCCACGCGTGACTCGGATACCGGCCGGATGGATTTTGACTTACTTCGATAAGGGTTGGCTTCGATAAGGGTTGGCTTCGATAAGGGTTGGCTTCGATAAGGGTTGGCTTCGATAAGGTGAAATCGTGAAGCTCTTCGACGTGAACGTTCTCATCTATGCCCATCGAGTCGACATGCCACAACATGTCACGGTTCGCCACTGGTTTGAGTCGGAGGTCAATGGCCCGGCCGCATTCGGGATGGCGGAGCTTGTTCTTTCGGGATTCGTGCGAATCGCCACGAGCCCCAAGATTTTTACCGATCCAACCCCTTTAGAATTGGCGATTACGGAAGTGGAACAACTCCTCAAGCGGCCCAACTGCGTTCCGGTGCGCCCAGAGCATCGTCACTTCGATATTTTCATGCAACTCTGTCGCGAAGGAAATGCCAAGGGCAAGCTCGTGGCAGATGCCTATCTGGCGGCATTGGCGATCGAACACGGGTGTGAATGGATCTCCTTCGACCGCGATTTTGCCCGTTTTCCCAGTCTGAACTGGTCGAAACCTCCGGATAGGGAATGACAGTAGTTCCAAGAATGGGTCGATGAAGCCGACCCGGGTAGCGTGCTAACTGCTGAAAACGCCGGTTCCCGGGCGGCTTATCGCCCTGTCCAGCGTAGGGCGAAATAATAACTTGGAAGTACTGAAGGACCTCCCCCCCCATACTGAACCCTGAACCCGAGCAAGGAATATGCCATTAGTCATTTGATAGGTTCCAGACCTCGCCCGGTGGCCTTTGGCCGAGAGCAGGAGAAGGGAGAAAGTAGAAAGGAGAGCGGAAATTTTCACTTAGCCCGATCATCAATCATAAATCATAAATCATAAATCATAAATCATAAATCATAAATCATAAATTCCCCGACACCCGACACCCGATCCCTTTTCTTACCCGCCCCCCTGCCCCGCCATGATTACCAGCCGACAAAATGTTCGCGTGAAACAGGCAGCCAAACTGCGCGGGCGGCGGCAGCGGACGCGGCAAGGCCGTTTTCTGATTGATGGGGTGCGCGAAATTGGCCGGGCGATCGATTTGAGCAAAGAGACACGCATCGAAATTCACGAAGCGTTCGTCTGTGACATCTATTGCACTTTGCCCGCAGCGCGGGCGGTGGTCGATCGTTTGGAGAAGTCGGTACCCGAAGTGGCCCGGGTGACGCCGGCCGTGTTTGAAAAGTTGTGCTTTGGCCGTCGCGAGGATGGCGTGGTGGCGGTGGCCTCGGCAGAGCCGTGTGGGCTGGAGGATTTGCCATTGCCCCCGCAGCCACTGGTGGCGGTCCTCGAAGGGATCGAAAAACCGGGTAACGTGGGAGCCATTCTGCGCAGCGCCGACGGCGCGGGCCTCGATGGAGTGATCCTGGCCGATCGGCGCACCGATCGATACAACCCGAGTGCCATCCGAGCGAGTTTAGGAACCGTGTTTCGGTCCAACATTTGTTCGGCTACTACCGCGGAAACGCTTTCCTGGCTACGCGCGCGGGAACTCCCCCTGGTGATCGCCCGTCCCGACGCCGAACGGCTCTACACCCAGGTGGATTATCGCCCGGGCGCGGCCCTGGTGCTGGGGAGCGAAGCGGAAGGCCTCTCGCCCGAATGGCAAGGTGCCCAGGTGATCCCGGTCAAGCTCCCCATGCAAGGGATCGCCGACAGCCTGAACGTGGCGGCCGCCGCGGCCGTGTTGTTCTACGAGGCGCGGCGCCAGCGGGAAGCAGATAGTCTCCAAGGACGGCTTGTCACGTAACCATCGCGGCGAACCCTCCAGCCTCCATGGGAAAGTCATTAGTTGGCTGCCTCTAAATCCAGTTGTCCAGGCGCAACGAGTCGACACGTTCGAATTCGTGCAGATTATTTGAAACCAGCATGAATCCCATACTTCTTGCGTGGCCTGCAATATGGAGATCATTGACACCGATGGGGATTTCCTTTCGTTCCAGGTCGGCTCGGATATCGCCATAATGAGCAGCCGCATTGCTGCCATAGGGCAACACCTCCAAGCGGGAAACAAAATCTTCCACCTGCCGCAGATTGTGCTCTGGTTTTGCGCTCTTTTCCGCACCGTGCAACAACTCGGCAAGGGTAATCGAACTGATACACAATTGACCCGCATGGAGATTAAACGTCTCCAATGCCTCAAGCGGTCGGCGCTTGATCACATAGATCGCTATATTGGTGTCCAGCATGTATTTGAGCATCAAAACGATTCCCTTGGTGGCTGCTCTTGAGAGGCGCGCTCTGTCATATAATCATCGCTAACTCGGTCAGATGCCAAGAAAAAACTATCCCAACTATTTTCAACGGGAGAGAGTACCCGGTCGTGCCCCAATACGCGTACCAGGACTTTTTTTACATGATCAGGAAAACGGGATTCGACCGGAAGCCGTACCGCCTGAGTACGGTTATTGACAAAAACGGAACCAGTGGGCATAGGACGCCTCCATCATGCAGGTAGGGTGGGGAGCAGGGTGCTATATACATAATATATATAGCAAAGGCACCTAATGCAAAGAGCAGCGAGGAATTTTTTGTTTAAGGGCAGGTGATCTTGTTTATTCCCTTGAGAAAACCCCCGGCTTTGCCGGGGGACTGGCAGAGTTCGACAGTTCCGTAGTGATATTGTTCGTGCTCGTACTCGTACTCGACTGGAACCATTGCATTCAACAGAAACATAAGGCCATGGATATTGATGATGACCGACCT
>JAJRWS010000527.1 GCA_024276705.1 Planctomycetota bacterium
CGGCCGTCGAGTACGAGTACCGCTTCGCTGAGTACGAGTACGAAGAGAAGCCAAAATACCCAACTTGAAATGGGGAAGTTATTCCTCGTTCGCTCCTAAGTGCGCCACTGGGTGACAGAGGAGGAGTGGTAGAGAAAGGGACATACCATGAACGGAGAGTTGATCGAAATCATCGTCGATGACCGGGAGCACGCCTCGGGGCTGCTGGAGGCATTTTCGGCGTTCGAGCATGTCTCCGTTCGGGTGGAACGGCTGAAGCTGGGCGATTATTTGATCGACGGCACATTGCTGGTGGAACGCAAGACTCTATCCGATCTGGTGGTCTCCATCGTGGATGGACGACTCTTTTCGCAGGCGTGCCGCCTGGCTGATTCCGATCTCCTCACGCTTCTTCTGCTAGAGGGAAGTGGGCTCTTGTTGGAGGAGACGGAAAAGAACCTGGCAAACACCAAAATGAGGCGCGAGGCAATTCAAGGGGCACTGCTCCATGTGACCCTCTATCTCGGCATACCGATCTTGCGCTCCATGGACCCCGAAGAGAGTGTCCGGCTGATGCTCTACGCGGCCCGGCAGGGCCGGGCCATTGCTCAAAACGCACTGCCGCGGCGTGGGAAACGGGCCAAGGGAAAACGGGCGGTGCAATCGAGAATCCTCCAGGGCCTGCCTCAGGTGGGCCCCGGCCGGGCCAAACGGCTGCTCGATCATTTCGGCAGCGTCGAAAGGACGCTGACTGCCAAAGTGGACGAGCTACGCGAGGTGGAAGGCATCGGAGAATACGTAGCCGAAACCGTGCGCTGGTCGGTCGAGGAAACCAGCATGCCGTAGATACCCTCCGACGGAATAATGCATGGATTGGCCCATGCTCGTGGTCATGCAATTGCAGACTGGGTAGCTTTCGGTCTTGTAGTGATCATGCCATTAGAATTATGTTTAAAGCAATGGGAACTGTAAAATTCAAAACATCGTTCTGCTTGCCATGCATTCAGCTTGCAGAGACTTTTCAAACAAGGAGGGGTAGCCAATGGCGAGTAAAAACCAGGAGATAAAACAGCGAAAACGGCAGGCTAAATTGGCTCGACGAAAACAAAAGCAGGCCCGCGAAGCCCAACTTATCCGGCGCGAGAAAGCTGCCGCAATAAGTACCTATTCAGGTAAGCGATACAATCAGGAACCATTTGTCGAGGCACTCTTCCATGCCGAGATCGGCATCTTCGAAGCCGACGTCTGCATGGAAGGTCGTCTTACCGACGCCGGTGTCCGGCAGGCACTCGAGTACACCATTCGGGGAATGCGACAAGGCCAGTTGACTTTGAATCATTGGCAAATCGGCGAAGAGGACGGGCTGGATAAAAACTCGTTGATCGTCTGGGGCATTGGCAACAGGTGGCGGTTACTCTTCGAAGATCAACCTGGCCACTCCCGCAATGATCTGATCGGGATTCTCAGGCGGATCATGTACTCGATCGATGTATGGACTTCCAAACATTCTGGAGGCCGAGGGTACCTCAAGTACATCGCAGGCCAAATGAGTAAGCTGGGAGTTTCATGTATGTCGATTCCAGAGGCAGAAGCCAAAAAACTTAGCATAGCAGTCGACTGAGGTCTTGGAGCAATTTTTGGCGACGAAGCCATAACGTGATAAAATAGAATAGGAGCACAGGCCTACGTCACTTATTCCGTGCTCGATGGCCCATTTTCTGGGATTATTGCGGCCACTCCCGCCTACGGAATTCGCGGTCTATTCGGCACCACCTACGAAGCGACCGATCACACCACGCTGGGTGGCTACTGGATGACGAAACAAAGCTTGCAATTTGATGACGCCATACTGCTTCAGATTGGTGCAGGGCCTCCGGTGTTTTCATCCTCGCAAGATATCAGTCTGGATCTTCCGGAAACTTTCGGCATTGGCGTCCGCGACTTTTTTCCTGGTGTGGACCTCGATCTGAACGCCGGAGGCATGCTGGACGCTCAGGACTATTTCGGTATCCCAGGCTCAGGATCTGGCGCATCGGTCGAATCGTACTGGGTATCTCTCGACATGACCTGGCGTTTTGGCCGTGGTGCGTGCGAACGACTGCCGGTGCCCGATCGTTGGTGCAAGCATAGCGACGTCGGCTGCGGACTTCGTTAATGTCGCCTCAATAAACGCGGACCTGACATTATCCTCCCTTGTTCGTTTCGGGATCGTTCATTCGAACCAGAAGCCACTCTTGGGTTTTTTCCTTGCCAAAATGGATCAGTGCCGGCGCTTCGTCTTTGGTGAGATTAACGAGCCCCGTTTCGATGACCGTGTTGGAATTATCACCAACCGTCCAAGCCACTCGCTGCGACTCTTGGTCGACCGAGCCTTGAATCGTCTCTGACGTGTCTTTCGCCGTATTGGCATAAGTGCCCGAAATCGTGCCGTCCTGGGCGATCTGCAACTGCATGTAAAACGTCGGCTCGCCCTTCTCCCCATCCACCAGCGCGAACACTCCCAGCGGCATCCATTCGATCTCAGTGTCCGCCGCCACGGCCTCGTCGATGGTGTTGGCACCCGCTTCGGCAAAACCCATTGCCTGGTCAGCATACTCTTCCGTGGTCGCGATTGGCTCGCCGTCGTAATAAACCTGGTCGTCTTCGTAGTAGCAATTTCCACCTTCTCCGTAATCGTAGTACTGACCATCTCCACCTCCAGAACCCCCATACCAGCCACCCAATGCCGCCCAGGTCGCTACACGATAGGGCCGATTCGCGCGACTGACGGCTGCATGCGGGTGGTCCGACCAGAAGTCAGCGCGGGGATGGTTGTCTTTGAATTCGTTGCGGACGTTCTGTCCTCGGCCATGACGTTGCTCGGCTCGTTCTTGTGGCGAGTTCGGCCGCGTCTCACGCCGATCTTGCCGCGTGCCGGCCCGATTTTGACGATTGGCCTGTCTCGAACCGGCTTGCTCTTGCCGTGAATCTTGCCTTGACCCGGCCCGATCTTGCCGATTGCCGGCCGTTGCACCAGCGGTCGCCCCACCTGCGGCGGCAGCCCCGGTACCTGGCGAAATATTCAAGAATTTGTTGAGGTCTCCTTGCGATGGTCGCCCCTGGGGCCTATTACCACCTCGGTTACCTGCTTGGCCCTGCCCGAAAGGGTTTTGTCCTGCACTATTGCCTGCTTGGCCACCACGGTTCGGCTGCTGCCCAGCCCGGTTGCTCGCCTGCCCCTGTCCGAAAGGATTTTGTCCTGTACGATTGCCCGCTTGGCCTCGGTTGGGTTGCTGACCCGCTCGATTACCAGTCTGGCCTCGGTTCGATTGCTGTCTGGAACTAGCCGAAGAGTGTCCTCCGCGCGATTGACCACTACTGTTGTATGAAGGACTCCGGCTCATCGACGGCGACGAACGGCTAGCGCCACCCCCACCGCTCGTGCTTCGCCCGCCACCTCCGCCACTGCGACCACCGCCGCCCCCCCGGCCTCCGCCACCACCACGTCCGCCACGCGATAGCGCATCGCCAGCGGTGAGTGCCACAATCAACAAACCAGCAAATCCGATCATCACACGCGTTTTCATGGCATAACTCCTATTTGACAAGTATTAATTACAGGATGTTCGAGAAACGACTTTTGCCCTGCTTCATTTACGAATCACCGTTACTTCGTCAATGTTCGGGAGTAGTTCCCCATCAACTTCTCGACCCACCGACTGCAAAGTAAATGTATCGTCGTCAATCACCCGAATAATGTTCACCATCGAAGCCTTCCGACCGTCGGGCAACACACCCACCGCACGAATCGACCAGCCGTCGTCTCGGCGACTCCAAATCCCTTCGGTAAAACCACCGTCGGAGTCGAATACCCACGATCGAATCGTCTCCGCTGCAGGATCCCAGCCAATCACCTGGGTGCCCGACATGTCGATCCGGCCTTCAATCATCACCGTGAATGATCGGCTAATAAAGTTACGGTTCGCCGTCCACTCACCTCGCATGGTGACGGAAGAGCCCCCTTGGTCGTCGACCCACTCGCCGATCATCCATTCCAACTCTTGTAATTGTTCGTAATGCGAAGGCGGCGGTAACGGCTTGGGGGCCAGTTCGCGCACGCTGCTGAGTTGCCATTTGCCGTTCTCGCGCACATGAATTGCAAAGTAACTGGTTTCGCTCGCCCCTTCGCCGGGCCGGGCCACGAGCGCCGCCCCCTGTTCCACCGCCACGCTCGGAGCGAGAAATCGCACCGAAAGATCAAGCAACTCAATATGCGGCTTCTTGTCTCCGGCAAAGTAGGTTTTCATTTCCGCGAGAATTGCATTGCGACCTTGAATCGGCGTGCCCGAAGGATCAAGCCATTCGCCCGTCTCCGACCAATGCGCCGCGACTGCCGCGGCGTCGCCCTTGTTGAATGCTTCGACATAGGACGCAATCGCTTTACGCACTCCCGCTTCGTCGTCGGTTGCTGGCGTTCTGTTCGCTGCTTGGCCTGATGCATTTTGACCCATCGGCAAAACGGGAGTCAGAAGCGTGGCGACTAAGCAAAGCTTTAGGTAGATCATAGATCTAATCATCATCCTCTCCTGATATTTGAGTCTCTACTGTTAAGTCCGTCAGTCGTTTTATAGCCACCAAGGTCACGAAAGTTGGGTTGTCCGTCGAGCTGCAAGCCCTGCTGGTCACCCGCTAGTACGGATGACGGGAATCCGGCAATCAGCCAGCCGATCAGCAGTGCTCGATTAAATTGCATTGCCTTAACTCTTGATAATGGGTATGCGCCCATGTCCATCCTGCCGCAAGTTCGGCGGGATGGCCCTTCAAACTTCAAGCTATTTCCGCCCGACTATTGCCCCAGCCCCGGATCGAGGTCCGGATCAAAAGGCAGTTCGTCGAGATGTTCGATGTACTCCAGCGGGTCGAACGGCAACTTCTTCAAATCCAAAGGCGGCTTCCATAACGCTTTGATCTCAGGTGATGCGTTCTCGATACCTGTCCAAGGAATCCCATGCCTCTCCTTCTGATCCGGATACTTCTTCTTCCATAAATCGTGCCGCAGTCGCATTCGGTTGAACGGACTCTTGAGGTGGATCAAGTTGACCATCATGGGCGACGTTTCGCGGGGGTCCGACGGTAAAAAGAAGAAGCCTGCAGCGATGCCGCTGGCCTCGCCAATGGGGTCGGACGAGATCCAATGGCGTTTGTAATTGCCCTTTACCGTCGCTCCCAAGTTCGGACCTGCGTAAATGAAGACGTGATCTCGGCGACTGTGCGTATCGCCGTTGAGCAAGAGTGCCGTCTGATCGATTCCGTCAATGACGCGATCGGTCGGAATCCCCTTCGTCGCGCCCGCCAAATGGGCAAACGTCGTAAAGAGGTCGGCCTCATGGATGATATCGCCAATCAATTGACCCTCTTCAATCATGCCGGGCCACCAGGCTTGAGCGGGTACGCGAACGCCGCCTTCGAGAAAGTCGCCCTTGCCTCCGCGAAAGATGGTTTCGGCAAAGCCACAACCGGGTGGAGGATTATGCGCCATCGGCCCATTGTCGGCCATGCAAACGAGCAGGGTGTTCTCGGCAATGCCCAGTTCGCGGAGCTTTGCCATCAACTTGCCAACAAAGGGGTCAATGTTGCCTTGCAATGCATCCTGTAGCAAGCTGCGCGAGGTGGAAACCTTCTTTGGGCTTGGAAGGAATGATGTCGACATCGGCCAGTTTGCCACGTAGAACGGCTTACCCGCCTTTGCGTTTCGCTCAATGAACTCGAACGTGCGGCGCTGAGCCTCGGCATCGATCTTCAACTACGTGTCGTGGCTGTTGTCGCCCCACTGGCGAGCTAGTTGCCCCTTCTTTCCCTCGAGCACCTGCGCCCACCCCTTCGTCACAAACGTGTCGTCAAGCTTATAGGGGTCACTGGGCAACATGTCTTCGTAAAGGCCAATGGTGGCATTGGCTCCTTCGCCTCTTCGCGTCCACAGGGAGAGGATTTGGTTATAGCCCGTGAAGAACGCTTCATCGAAGCCCTGGTTGTGCGCGTAGCTCTCCTCAATGTCGCCCAGATGCCACTTCCCGTGAAACGCCGTGGCGTAGCCAGCTTTGGAAAGAACTTCAGCGATCGTCGCCTCACTGCCTCGTAGGCCGTGCATCTCACGGAGCATGCCGATGTTGTACATCGCATTGCGGATCGGATGGCGGCCGGTCATGCAGGCGGCCCGGCTGGGCGTGCAACCCACTTCGGTGTACATGCGAGTAAACAAGATGCCTTCCCTGGCCATTCTGTTGAGATTCGGAGTCCGCAAACCGCGAACCTGCTGAATGGCGGGGATGCCGACATCGCCAAAGGCTGTGTCGTCCCACATGACGTGAATGATGTTTGGCGGCGTGCCGTGTTTCTTCCGAAGTTCGGCCAAACGAGCATCGAGCGATTCGTCCTCGGCAGCCCAACGCTCACCATTTTGCGCTTCCAAGATGTAATATTCAGCGTCGTGGACAATCGGGTCCTGGGCTACCGCAAGCCCACTCAGCAGCCCGACGGAGAGTGAGATTCCAAGCAGCATTCTTTTTTGCATTGTCATGGCCCATTTGGATTTCAAGAGCAGCATCAAGTGAGAAATCGATCAGTCCGAAAGTATAGCAATGGGTGCGAAGACCTGCCTGCTGGCCTTCCGGCGTAGCAAGATCGATGAGAAGTTGCGTCGGTTCGTCCTTGACGCGGTCCGTACGGCTTGTGATCTGCGCGATAAACCGTGAAAGGCATGGCGGCTGTGGTTTGTAAAGCCTCCAATACCAGCCCTATTTACCCCCCCCGCCGACCCAGATAGACTCGCGTACGGCCAGATGAACCAAACACGCATCGGCCCAGGTCAATAGCCTTCCATGTGAGCTGGGTTGGTGCTAAGGTCGCCCGGACCTTCCATCGCTCCCACCATACCACCATACCACCATACCACCATACCACCATACCGTGTGCAGTCATGGCGTCAAGTATGCTGTAGATCGGGGTTGGAGTGTTCGGAAATCGGGTTCTCGCGCTCATGCCTGGGGAACGATTTATTGCCAGCATGGACATCGGACCTGTTGGATGGCCATCTACTCAACGCCACGATACTGTCGTGAGTCACTCGATAGGCGAGAAGGGCCGACACTGAAGGCTACCCATGACAACTCCAAGCAAACCCACGCTGTACGCGCTGCTGGGACTCGCACTGGCCTGGCAGCCGGCGTTCTCCGAGGAAATCTGGTGGCCGGGCGAGGATTTCCCCGCGGCCAGTCGAGCGTCGACGCCCGCATAGCTGTTCTGTTCACTTTGACAAGGCACCCCGATTCCGCGGAGTCCCATTATGTCGCCCACCTGCTGAACTATGCCAAAACGCCGAGAAGGAACGTCCGCCTGCGTTGCCCCGGCGCGGCAAATGTAAAAATCCTGGCCCTCACGAGTGGTTGCGACACAATCGTGCCCGGCAAGCAACCAGGCGAATGGATCATCCCAAGTCTGGGATTATACTCCATGGTGCTTGTTGAATAAAATGTGCGCAGGCTACCGAGCCATGCCTAAGGACCGGCGCATTAATAACTGTCGTATAGTCGTTGTTCGCTCCGCGAACTAAACGTTTAGTTCGCGGAGCGACCCGTATTGTCTGTTCTTTTTCAAGTCCTTCTTTTTCAAGGCGCGGGAAATGTTGGGGTGGGGTAAAGTCATGTACCACCCGCATAGCGGGTGGCTTGCGGAAGGCCCCTCAAAGGAGCCGGGGAGAGAATATCGTACTCGTACTCAGCAAAGCGGTACTCGTACTCGAACCCAACTGGAAGGCAAGATCGGTCATCATCAATACCCATGGCCTCTTGTTTCTGTTGC
>JAJRWS010000528.1 GCA_024276705.1 Planctomycetota bacterium
ATTTAAGTTCCTGCATGCGCGCTTTAAACGAGCGTTCCATCGCTCTACCTCCGATGGCTTCATGTCCTCGGGAAACGGAGGTAAGATCTTGTCATAAAACACCTTGTGTCAACAAGATCAATCTGGGACAGTCGAACTAGTACTACATCGCTAAGACAAAAAACACGGATTGCACGGATGCCACTGATTTTGGAGACTTTTGGCAGGTTTGCTGCTGGGGCATTGAACTGTCAACAACATCCATTCATTTCAGCAAGGCTTCATCTGTGAATATCAGTGCTATCCGTGGTCTTTAGCTTTTAACTTAGCGCTGTAGTCCTAGGAGGCCTAACCCAGAACTCAGCAGGAGGGTGCCAGCGGCCGAGAATGTTGGCACTTCCAGAAAGCTTTGGGACGTGCAGTAAAACCATGAATGCCACTGGCCATCCACTATCACTTTTGGCATCACTGTTGGCATCGCAGCTGGCACCGAAACTTCTCGTCGCCTGCCATAAGTTAGGCAAGTCTCGATTCGTTCGCGAAGTCACAAAGCTTTTCCCAGATTTCTTATTGCTCGTCGTCTTTTATTTGCTCAGCCATTAGCTGAAAGCGAGCGCAACGTTACCGCCAGCAGAATACCAATCGCCAGTGATTTTGGTCGCTTTCCTCGGGAGATTGTTCTCGCATTGGAAGTTGGCTGTCGGTGGATTCCTTTACGTCGGTATCCTCATTTGGAGGCGTTCGCAAGTTTGGTGCAAGTGGACCGATTTTGAGGGAGGGCCGTCACTGCGACTGCTTGTCGGTGTTTCGCTTGTGGCGGTCGCTTGGCCTTTGATTACCTCTGATTACAGCTACTTCGTCGATCGTTCCCATCTGTGGGACCAACTGTTGGTTGCTGTCTTCGTAGCAGCGGTGATGTACAGACCTGCCTTAGTCTTTGCATTTCTAGCCGTCAATTCTCCTATGATTTTTAAATTTGCTGTCCCGGTTAGCAACTATCCTTGGGCCTTTTTTGGAATGCCCTTGCATGTCTTAACACTCTTCGCGGCTTGGTTTCTCCTGGGCATAACCGCGAATCGTTGGCACTTTTAGCCACTGGTCTTTGTGCTGTTTTGTTTGATTGCCGGCCACTTTTGGATTCCCGGTGTTTCGAAGCTTCGCTGGGGCTGGCTTTTCGACAACCATGTATTCTATCTATTGCCTGCGACGTACTCCAATGGTTGGCTGGCTTTCCTCAGTCCCGAAAGCATCACTTCGTTGGCGAATAAGATGGAAATACTGAATTTTCCCATGAAGCTTGTCGCGATAGTTTTGGAATGTGGCTGTTTGCTGATCGTCACGGGCAAACGAAAATTTGTGCTATTTTTTTTGGCGGGCTACGTGGCTTTTCACCTCGCGGTCTTGGTCCTTTCGGGTATTTTTTTGTGGCAGTGGATGATGGTTGAAGGCGTGGTGTTCTACCTTGTCTGGAACCGGGAAATCGCCAACGACCCTCATTTCTTCAGCCTGGGGCGTCGAATTGTCGCGGTGGGCATCGTGGCGTTTGCACCGTATTGGTTGCAAAGCGCTGCACTCAGTTGGTACGACTCGCCCGTCAACTATGTGTATCGATTCGAATCGGTGGAACCCAACGGTGAGCGGTATTCTCTCGGACCACGTTTTTTTGCTCCCTTTGACGAACAGTTCACTTTCAGCGTTTTTTCATATCTTACGCCCGATCAAAAATTGCTTCCCATTATTTGGGGGGCGACGAACAAAGCAATTGCGAACGCACTCAAGCAGGCCCATTCTCCTGCGGATATTTTCGTTTTGGAAAAACGTCGGGGGCAGTTGAAATTCGACACGGAAAAAGTGCAACAAATGCGAGAATTTCTCATCACTTATGTCAGTGCCTACAATCGCGCTCCACGACAAAAAACCTGGCTTCGATACCTGTCGGCACCGTCAGGAATCGTAACTTTCCCTCGCAGCAACGCGATCCCCGAGGGACGAACTATTTCTCGAATCGAAGTGACACAAGTGGTCTCATGGTTCGACAGGCAGAGATACCAAGAAATCAGAAGGACACCCGTATTAATGGTTGAAATATCGGCTCCTTCGAGATAGAAAAGTCTCGCCAGAATCGCTGGATGTTGCACGTTCGCCACCGTTATGAGGAGTCCAAAAAATCTCTGGATACCGCAAAGCAGCCATGAATCTGGTAGGATAGCGTCGGCCTAGTCTTTGCAATGCCGAGGGCATAAGCCCAATCGGGCCCCGAAATTTTATTCGTACTTCGACAAAACCTGGAAATTGGGCGAAATGATATTATGGATTTCAACTGGTCAACACAGCAGCTTCGGTTTCGAGACGAAGTCACTGAATTCGCTACGAGTTTGAACAACGATGTTGTGGAGCGAGATAAGAACAGTGAATTTTCGCGAACCAACTGGCAGGCCTGTGCTGAGTTTGGCATCCAGGGCATGGCGGTACCGACAGAATTTGGCGGGACTGGCCGTGCAGACATCCTCACTGGCATGTTGGCGATGGAAGCGATGGGGCTCACTTGTCGAGACATGGGGTTTTTGTTCGCCTTGAATGCGCAAATGTGGACGGTGCAGTTGCCTATCCAAAAATTTGGTAGCCGAGACCAGAAGCAACGCATGTTGCCCCTTTTATGTAGCGGCGAGTGGATCGGTGCTCATGCCGTGACGGAGCCCAATACGGGCTCAGACGTTTTTAGCTTGGAGACCACCGCCGAAAAGTGTGCAGGGGGTTATCGGCTCAACGGCACCAAGTGTTTGATCACGCTGGCTCCCATTGCGAACGTGGCTTTGGTCTTTGCTACGGTAGACACGAAGCTCGGCAAATGGGGTGTCACCGCTTTTTTAGTCGAGCGTGACTCGCCCGGATACCAAGCGAGTCCTAGCAGGGACAAGATGGGGCTGCGTACGGTTCCGATCGGTGAAATTACCCTAGAAGATTGTTTTGTACCCGAGTCAAATCGACTGGGAGCCGAAGGATCGGGGTTTGCTCTCTCGCAACATTCTCTCGAATACGAGCGTTGTTGCATTTTGGCCAGCCAGGTTGGCGCCATGGAAAGCCAACTAGAAACCGCCGTGCAGTTTGCCCGCACACGCGAACAATTTGGCAAACCGATCGGCAAATTCCAATCGGTCTCCAATCGCGTAGCCGACATGAAACTTAGGCTCGAAACGGCCAAGCTACTTCTCTACAAAGTCGCTTGGCTCAAGCAGCAAGACCAACCAGCCATGCTCGAAGCGGCACTGCTGAAGCTTTACCTGAGCGAATGTTATGTCGATTCGAGCTTCGACGCGATTCGAATTCATGGCGGAAAGGGGTATCTCTCTGACGAAGGCGTAGAACGCGACCTACGCGATGCGATCGGAGGTGTACTCTATGCCGGAACCTCGGATATTCAACGCAATATCATCGCTGGCTTGATGGGGCTTTAGGTGTGACATACGTCTTGTCTGAATTACTCGATCGGGCTTCGGACAGCGAATCCACGCGCGCTGCGTTTCGATGTCAAAGCGACGAAATCACTTATCAAGAACTCGTTTCGCGTTGCAATCAGCTCGGCAATTTGCTTCTGGAACAAGGCGTTCGACGCGGTGATCGTGTTGGAATCTTCCTGCCCAGGTGCCTCGAAACGGCCATCGCAGTCTTTGGTATCCTCAAGGCGGGCGCTGCCTTTGTCCCCATTGATCCTCTCACTCCGCTCGCTAGGCTGCGGCAAATCGTTGCCGACTGTGACATCCGCCATTTGATTACCAATCGCAAACAACGCAAATCGGTGGAAAGATTATTACAAGAGCGAACAACGCTTGCTTGCGTGTTGGGCATCGAGAACATCGAAACGCCAGTCCGAATGCTTTCCTGGGAGTCACTTTCGCAATACGCCGAACAACCGCCTGCGGTACAGATTCATGAGCAAGACTTGGCGTACATCATGTATACCTCGGGCTCGACGGGATGTCCCAAAGGAATCGTGCATACGCATTTTAGTGGGCTGAGTTATGCGGAACTCTCAGCCTCGACCTACTCGGTACGTCCCCAGGATTGTATCGGCAACCACTCGCCGCTGCACTTCGATATGTCGACTTTTGGTTATTTCACCGGGCCTTTCGCCGGGGCCACGACAGCGATCATCCCGGCCGCATACACAAAAATTCCCGCTAGTCTTTCGGAGCTGATGCAGTCTGAGCAGATGACGATTTGGTACTCCGTCCCCTATGCCTTGATCCAATTGCTATTACGTGGAGTCCTCGACCAGCGCGACCTGAGCAGTTTGCGTTGGGTGCTTTTTGGAGGTGAGCCGTTTCCTATAAAACATCTTCGTGCGCTCATGTCGGCTTGGCCGCAGGCGCGGTTCAGCAACGTCTATGGCCCCGCGGAAGTCAACCAATGCACGTACTATCATGTGCCCTCGCATTGGAACGCCGAGGGTTCTGGAGACCAGGCCCAGATCCCGATCGGCAAGACGTGGGATCGGACCGAAGGTTTGGTGTTGGCCGATGACGACAAGCCGGTCGAAGTCGGCGCCACAGGAGAGGACGCCACGGGTGAGCTAGTCATTCGTTCGCCGACGATGATGCGCGGATACTGGGCGCGCCCAGACCTTGATGCCACGGCATTTTATCGTCGGCAAATCGAAGACAGTGGCAGCGACGTGTTTTATCGTACGGGCGACATCGTTCGCGTCGAAAACGATGGAAACTATACTTTCCTGGGACGGAAAGATCGCCAGATCAAAATCCGTGGCTATCGAGTGGAAATTGACGACATCGAAGCCGCACTTTCCGCACATCCGGCGGTCGAGGAAGTTGGGGCTTATCCCATTGTTCGAGAAAGTGTGGTCGTTGAGATCGCCGCGACGCTTCTCCTCCGGGCAGACTCGCGCGCAACGACAAAAAAGGAGGATATTACAGCGTTCGCGTCAAAGCTTCTCCCTGTGTATGCTGTACCTACCAGGATTTCTTTCGTCGATCGTTTGCCAAGAACGACTAGCGGGAAAATCGATCGGCTCCAACTACAAGAACTCGCCCAACAAACGCAGACTGCCAATATTTCGCACCATGAAATCTGAACTTCTAGAATTCATTACGACTGAAATTCTCGGTGGCCAAGCGGGGATCGAATTGCAGGCAGAAGACGATTTGCTAACCAGTGAGATCATCGATTCGATGGGGGTGATGCGGATGATTGTCTTTATCGAAGAAAAATCCAACCTCAAGATCCCGCCGGAAGATATTACCCTCGAAAATTTCATAACGGTTGATTCGATTTGCCGTTACTTGTCTCAGCGTGATGCTTCCTGAATGGGATAGTCGTAGGTCATGGGAAATTCGCGCGGCATCAATCTGACCCAAGGGCAAACGTTGATTTGGACGGGCCAACAGCTCAGTCCAACAACTCCTCTTTACAACATGGCGTTAGCCTTCACGATCGAGGGATCAGTACAACGCGATCTGTTTGAGGAAGCCTTTCGGATTCTCGTGAGTCAGAGCAATTCGCTACGCACGATCGTCGAAGAGATCGGAGGGATAGTACAGCAGCGCGTGCTCGACAAGCTTGACTTCGAGGTGGAGTTTGTCGATCTCTCAGACGAACCCTGTCCGAGCGAGGCCTTACGTGAGTGGGCGACCTGTCGATGCCAACGAATTTTTGATCTCGCTAAATGTACGTTTGATACGGCTTTGATCAAATGGTCGGATAAGCGGTACACTTGGTATTACAATCAACATCATGTGGTGACCGACGCTTCTTCGTTTGGCCTCTTGTTCCGACGCTTCCAAGCAATTTACGCTGCGTTGTCCGAAGATCGACGTGACGATTTGGCTTCCCTTCCCCAGCTGCCAGAATTCGAGAATTACGTTACTTACGAGCAAATTGCCCGAGAGAAAAACGAGGCGTCACGGCAGTGGTTCGACACCAAGACTTCGCTCGTTCGTCCCTCTCTCTACGGCAAAAGAGGTTCGATTTCGAGTACCGCAGCGCATCGCATGACACTACGTTTTGGCATAAAGCGTTCTGAACAACTTCGTTTGCTAGCAATGCAAAAAGACGTGCGCGGCGTATGTTCCCATCGACGTCTTGTCTCCGCAGGAACGGATTGCGTTCCTACTTGAAGACGCCCAGACGCCCTTGGTGCTGACGCAATCCGACTTGCTAAATCGGCTGCCAGACTCCACTTCAGTGATAATCTTGGACGACGAAGGAAATCCGACAGAACTTTCTGATCCTGCGACGGAAGCTAACCTCGCTCCTCCTGAGTTAGACTCGAACGATCCGGCCTACATGATCTACACATCGGGATCGACGGGTCGACCCAAGAGGGTTGTTATCCCCCATCGGTGTCTGAGTCATTATATCGGTTGGGCAAGTACGAAGTATGTGCAATCACGCACCTTGTCCTTTCCGCTGTTCTCACTACTTTCGTTCGATCTGACCGTGACTTCGACATTTCTTCCCTTGGTGACAGGCGGACAGATCGTGATTTATCCCGAGTCGGATCGTCAAGCCGATTTGGCGCTACTGGACGTAATCGATGACAACTTGGTCGACATCATCAAGCTGACGCCGTCGCACTTGGCATTGCTGCAAGATCGAGATCTCCGATCGTCTCGTGTCAAACAACTCATTCTTGGCGGAGAAGATCTGCGCCGGGAGCTTGCCGAGACGACATACCATGCCTTTGACGGTGACATAGCAATTCACAACGAATACGGACCCACGGAAGCGACTGTCGGTTGCATCGTGCATACGTTCGACCCAACTGCCGATCTAGCGACTTCGGTACCCATCGGTCGACCCATTCGCAATATGCAAGCCTATGTCTTAAATAGTCAATTGCAAGTGATACCCCAAGGTGTGGTCGGCGAGCTTTTTGTTGCTGGCGACGGGCTGGCAGACGGTTATTGGAATCGTCCAGAATTGACTGCGGAGAAATTCATTGACAACCTCTTCTTGCCAGGGCGGCAAATGTATCGAGCGGGAGACCTTGTTCGTATCAACGATGATGGCAATATGGAGTACCTGGGGCGAACCGATCATCAAGTCAAAATTAGTGGCGTTCGTATCGAACTCGGTAAAATCGAGGCTGCCGTAGCTGCTCATCCCGAAGTGGAAAACTGCATGGTCGACTTTGCCAACCACCAAGCTAGGCCTGAAAGCGAGGATGTTTTTCACTGCCAGCGCTGTGGATTGCCATCCAATTATCCAGAGGCCAGCTTCGACGATTCGGGGACCTGCCACTTGTGTGTTGCGTTCGACGCTTATCAGGAGAAAGCACAGCAATACTTTCGTACAATGGAGGATTTGCACCGCCTGTTCGAGTCGTCACGGCGAAGACTTCCGAATGGCGATTCAGAACCGTACGATTGCATTTCTCTCTTGAGCGGCGGAAAAGATAGCACCTACGTACTTTGTCGGCTTGTGGACACGGAGCTGAAAGTCTTGTCGTTTACGCTCGATAACGGATCCCGGATTATTCACGAGGTACATTGCCAACAGATAGAACCATTGCGTGATCTTCGGTGTATAAAGGGTGTAACAACCCCATCCCTCGCCACGGAAGGATCACGCAATGGGTGAAGCTCAGGGTACTCTTTTTGAACCA
>JAJRWS010000529.1 GCA_024276705.1 Planctomycetota bacterium
CGTAGTCTTTTTTGTTTCATCGGGATCGCTATCGGGATCGCTATCGAAACGGAATGAAACTTGGACGTTAGGACTTCGATCCCGATAGCGATCCCGATCCCGATATCGATTTCGATGATTGTAGTGGACTCCTGGGATGATGCCTGGTCCCCCTTTCCGAATTGCCTTTTTACGGAATTGCCTTATGTTGCCGCTTTGAGCGGCTCCCATTGGAAGCCTCCGGCTCTGCCGGAGGAGCCTCACTCCGGCAGTGGGAAGACGAGCGGCCCTGTGTGTCCATAGTCGGATTCCTGATTTTGGAAACTATAGAGGGTGCGAGTTTTTGGTTTCTTGATCTTGGGATCGGTTTCCTCGAGTTCGTTTTCGGCGGCCGCCTCTGCTGAGCGGCTGGGCTCTTCACCGTAGCCACCTTCGCCGCCCCCATAGCCTCCCATCCCGCCTTCACCGCCATAACCAAAATACCTATTCATGGATCCGTTTTCAGCAAAGGCAACTTCTTGCGACACCAGGGAGGCATTGGCCGGGCCAACACTCCAGAAAAAGGGTTGGTTCGGTTCGAGCGATCGCTGGCGTCCTGAAATGCGTTTGTAGTATGGCAAGCTCTCAGGCACACCGGCCCGGCGATATTGGAACGACCGACCCGCGTAGAGATCGATCGGGCCATACGGCAGGTAGTCGGGCGTCAGGAGGTCGAGCGATTCAGGATATTCGTCCTGCTCGAGCCGCCAGGCGATCAGCGCCAGTTGGGTTTTCAATCCAGCCTGCCGGACCTGGGAATCGACCAGCCAACGCAGGAAGGTACGGTCTTGTTCGAGGATGTGTGGCACCATCGTTTTCAACAAATAGCTTGTTCGCAGCCATTGCCCGAGTGGGAATGGAAGTTGGGATTCAGCAACCACCCCGGGTTGGTGTCTGCGGGAGAAAGTTTGCTGGACAATATGCCGAAGCTGTTCGCTGTGGTAGATGGCGGAAGTTTGAGTTGGGCGAATGGCGGATAAGACTTTATCACCCCTCACCCTGCCCTCTCCCCCGCTATTCCGCTGCGCGGGCGGGGGAGAGGGTACATTCGAATCCGCCGCTCGCCTGGCAAGGAAATTTTCCTTTGTGGCAGCATGGTCGGCAAGCACCGGCTCAAGATGCTGCAGCATCTGTTGCACTTTTTTCTCGCGTTCCAGAGTCAACGCGGTCAGCACACGAATGGACCGTTGCCGTTCGAAGGGAAGTCTGTTTGCCAGGTAGGCGAGATTCTCAGCCGTATTGTGAATCATGGGCGGCTCACCGCGCTCCTCCAGCAGATCTTGCTGTTGGCGGTGATCGGCCCAGATGTTATCCAGCGGATCGGGGGGGAAGTAGCTTGAATCGGCTGGCCACGATTGGCTCCATGGGGGAAGCAGGTCGAGCCTGCCGATCGCCTCCTTGATCCGTTGGGGTGTTTGCTCTGGGTGTTGGGCCCAGAGGAGCAGGCGGTTTGCATAGAGGTTTGCATAGAGTAGCACGGAGGCTTGCATCTCCAGGTAAACCGCTGTGGTCTGGCCACAGCGCAGAAAACCGTAGAGCCGCCATTCTGCCAGGTAATATTCCAGAGCCTGGTCCAATTCGCCCGCTTCGGTGGACTGATTGCCAGCCCTGGAGAGTGTCGCCAAGAGTTCCAAGGAAACCGCTAAATTGCTTCCTCCCAGGATCCTTCCGGAACTGCCTTGCAAATGGCCCTCTAAGTCGGGAAAGCGAACT
Organism: Planctomycetota bacterium; assembly: GCA_024276705.1. Taxonomy (GTDB): domain Bacteria; phylum Planctomycetota; class Planctomycetia; order Pirellulales; family Lacipirellulaceae; genus JAJRWS01. Next base: position 1,732 of record JAJRWS010000529.1, read on the forward strand.
GCTGGCGTATCGCACAGTGAGAGGATCCGCTGGAGTTGTTCTTGAGGCACGGCATCGTCTGATTCGCTGCCGGCGGCAACGATCGTCCGCCCAATTTGTAACAATTGGTCGCCAACTGCTTGGGCAGCCCTCAAACCGGCGGGACCTTGTCCACGGACAAGGTTTGCGGAGACTTCGGGAACTTGGGCCAGGCGGACACGCGGGACGCTGGCAGCCACCAACACGATAGGCAAAACGATGGCCAGGGCCACTTTGCTCCAGCCGCCCACGCTGTTGCGGCCAGTAAGCCAATCGGGCGCACGGAGCCAGGAAGCCAACAAAAATCCCAAGGGGATGGGAAGTAGAAACGCCAGGAAGGGCAACTGCCAGACCCAGACGATCATAGCCCAGGCAGCAAACAGGCAAGCCAGCAACAGGGCCAGGAAGGCGGCCACCAGGTTTTGGCGGACAGTCAGGGCGCAGAATTGGCCCAATGCCAAACCGGGCAATAGACCTAGCCAACAGAGCCATGCATTTGCGAGGATAACCGAAAACGTTGCACCAGGCTGAAGCCAAAAAATGGCTTGTGGAAGGATGGCGGGAACCATGTACACAAGGCTCCATACGAGTAGCCGGCAAAACCATACGTCGCGGCCGTTGGCCCCATGGACGCCAAGAAAAGAGCAATGCTGACTCCGCTGATCGGCATGCAGCATGGCGGAAGAATAAATGGCCGGGCCTGCAAGGGGCAGAATTGCCGATAGCAAAAGCGACGGATTCCACCTGGCCATGGGAGCGTACGTACTCAAAAGGGGTACCCAGGCCCACTGGATACAGAACGTAAGAACCAACATCCACGCCATCATCGGCCACGATTGGCGCCACGTTTGCCAGACCAACCGGCCGAGGATTCGCAGCCTGGGGAAATGGAGCGCATGCGCCGCTTTGGGAACCGAGATCGTCGCCATTGGCCGAGTTTGCAGGGCAGCGGGCCACCAGCGGCGGGCCAGCCACAAGTCGACCGCCAACACCACCAGGACCACACCGAGCCGGAAGGGCGTTGCGTAGAGGAATGTTTGCAGGTACCAATCCGGGATGAACAGGGCAGGAACCAGATTGACCGTCAGGTGGACCGCCACGAGTTCGGCAACCATGGCCAGCAGGGCTGCCACCAGCGGTCGTTTGAGCAGCAGCGAGAAGAAGGTACCCCAGAGGAGCACCTCCGGGATTGCCAGTCCATACAGGCTGACCATTTCCAGCATCTTGGCCTGTGCAGGCCACGGACCGGCCATCGGCACTGCGATCAGGCTCAAGACCAGAGCCAAAGCGGCTGCGCTTGCGCCGGCGGCAAACAGTTTGCCCCAGAACATGGGCGACCACCGGGCGGGGAGGGCCGACAGAAAGTCGTAGGTCTCCTCTTCGTGTTCGACCGCAAAGAGGGTCGCCGCGGTTCCCACCGCGTAGACAACCGCCGCGCCCAGGGCGGAGGCGAACAAGATCGCTGGCAAGTCGCTGCCAGGAGAGGCCAGCCGGGTCGTAAGCCACTGGCCAGCCACGGCCAGTGCGGCGACCGCCAGCCAGAAACTTCGCAAGGTGCGCAGCTCTTTCCAGACAAAGCGCCCGAATGCGGTCCATGACGATGGCGGCAGGGCAATCGAATCGAGTCGAACGATGACGGTATTCATGACAAAGGACTCTGGGCGACTTCTGGTATGGGGTTCTCGCCTTGCGGCTCCTGTTTTTCGCCTCGCATGTAGGCCACGAAAATCTCTTCCAACGATGGCATCCGCGACTCCACGCCGACAATTCCCTGCTGGTGACGCAGCGTGTCGAGGTCGCTTTCTTCCAGTCCGCGAATGAGCAGCTCCCACTGCCGGCCCCGCTGCCGCTGGTGCAGGAGTGTGCCAGGCAGGTCGGGAGGCTCGGGTAGCATTTCCGCAGTGCTGATCGTCAACTGCCGGGTGTCGAGTTTCAACGCGTCGAGCGGTTCAACCAGCAGCAAGCGGCCGGTGTGGACGATCGCCACGATGTCGGCCACCCGTTCGACTTCGCCAATCTGATGGCTGGAGAGCAATACCGTGCGGCCCTCGGCGGCAATGTCAACCATGCTTTCGAGAAACTCACGGCGGACCATCGTGTCGAGCCCCGAGGTCGGTTCGTCGAGCACCAGCAGTTCGGGCCGATGGGCCATGGCGAGTGACAGGGCGATTTTGGCCCGCATCCCCTTGGACATCTGTTTTAATTTGCGCTGCAGGGGTACGCCAAACTGCTCGACCAGAGTGCGGTAGCGGTGCTCGAACCCTTCGGGGTAAAACCCGGCGGTGAACCAGCCGATTTCGGCGGCCGTCATCCAGTCGTAAAGGGTCGGTCGCTCCGGTACGTAGCCGACCCGGCGGCGGATTTCGAGCCCTTCGCGTCGGGGGTCGAGGCCCAAGACGCGGATCTCGCCCGCCTGCGCTTCGGCCAGGCCGAGCAGCAAACGGATGGCGGTCGTCTTGCCGGCTCCGTTCTCGCCCAGAAAGGCGAAGACTTTTCCGGCGGGAACCTCGAAGGTCGCACGGTCGAGGGCGACTTGCGTTCGGTACCGTTTGGTCACCTGGGAGAATCGGATGGCGGCAGTCATGAGGGGCCTCGTTTTCGCTGGAGCGTTGGTTAGTGCGTAACTTTCATGGTTCATTATGCCGAAGGCTCACCTTCGAGAGCCGGAGTGCGCCGGACTGTGGCGAGTTCCTCCCGCAGGAGCGACTCGATTTGAGTTTTGTTCAGGCCACTGCGATGCGCTTCGAGCAGCACTTCGTGGAGCCGGGTCCGGATCAGCTCGACCCGCCCGGCCTGACACGCTTTGCGGGCACGGCTAGTGACAGCCAGACCGAGGCCGCGTACCGGCTCGAGTACCCCGTCGTCCTGCAACTGCCGATATGCGCGGGCTACCGTGTTGGGGTTGATTGCCAGCTCACGGGCCAGTTCCCGCACACTGGCGACCAGTTCGCCCTTGGCGATTGCACCACTGGCCACGGCGAATTTCACCTGGCGGACGATTTGATCGTAGACGGCCAGGCCGCCTGCCGGATCGATATGGATAAACATGGTACAGCGAGCTCAGTGGTGTGTACTAGCGTGCTAGTACGGGATCACTCGTCCGCCAGCATGTCAAGCAGATTTCCAGGAATAGCTCGATTTCCGCTATTGCGATCCAACGCCACAATTTTCGTGCCTGGGTCTTTGTCTCTGTGTGGCACGTCCCAGAGCTTCCGGCGATGGGCGTGGTGGGTGGCGTGTGAGGGGCAAGTTGCCGTGAATGGCGGTTCCAATTAGGCTAGAACCAGGTTTCCGTACCATTCGGTCTTGGTGCAGAAGCTTAGCTAGTGCATTGTCCAGCCTATGAATTAGGATACGCTTTTTGGTTCTGTGAGCTCGCGCTCTGAGGTTGAGGTACGAAGGTGTGAAACGACACATTTGTCACCACGCCCGTCGTTAGGCTTTGGACGCAGGTGCACCCAATCATGAAGTTGTGGCAAAGCCTTGGCGATGTTGAAGCCGCTATCTCAAGTTCCATCAATCCATTTTCCCAAATACTTCAGCTCCCCATTTGCCCATGCCGGACTATCGTCGAGCGGATCGATTCCATACGAGCGAGCCTGGCCGGATCGGGCACACGAAAGAGGGCCATTCAACCGGTAAGGGGGCAACCGGCAAGAGGGCAACCGGCAAGGAGACAACGGGCAAATGGATCGAAGCCACAGCCGAGATGTCTGCGGCCGATGTGGCTTACGAGGCGCTTCGTTTGCGGCTGGGTCATGTCGAGCGGATGTTGCCGCTGGCGGCTTATCACTATGCCGAGGATCCAGAGCATGTCCACCGGTTGCGAGTCGGCTGCCGCCGTGCCGCTGCCGCCCTGTCGGCCTTTCGACCGCTGATCGAAGGTAAGGTCAAACCGGTGCGGCGTTGGTTACGGCGCTTGCGCGGTGCGGCCGGGCCGGCCCGTGATGTGGACGTGTTGCTGCTGGAACTGCAAAAAGAATCGGCCACTGGGGCAGCTCGACTGCGCTATTTACTCGAGCCATTCCAATGTCGACGTGAACAATTGCAGTGGCCCCTGGTGGACATTGCCAAACGGGCTCAGGTGCAATCCCGGCCGGGCCGGTTGCGGAAGGTCTTCGAAAATTGTCTCGATTCGACTCCGCACGGCGAGCTTTCCGGTGGCATTTCGTTTGGCCCTTATGCCGTGCAAAGCCTGTCGGCGACCGCCGAAAAAATGTTGCAAATGGGTGAGGACCTGCTGACCGCCGGCGGCACGAGAAGATCAGGAGGCGCGAAATCAGGAGACCGAGTAAGGGAGGGGGCGATTTCGCGGCCCAGCCTGCCAAGTATTGAGCGGATGCATCAGCTCAGGATTGCCAGCAAGCAATTCCGTTACTCGATCGAATTGTTTCACGGCGCGTTTCCAGCGTCCATGCAAAACAAAATTTATCCACAGATCGAAGAAATCCAGCAGCGACTCGGCACGCTCAACGATCACGCCTCGATACAGCAGCAATTCCAATGGCTGATGGCCACTCCCATTCCCGCCGATCGGGTGGTCGATCTGGCCGCTCGCATTGTGCAGCAGGTCGGGACCGTGCAGGACGCGCGCCACACGTTTCTCGATTGGTGGACGCCCGAGCGAATCGATGCGTTGCGGGCAGAACTGAATCCGCTTCTGTCGGGCCAGCCGAACTGCTACACGACCTCCAGATGAGACGATTGAATGCACCATTTGCGGATTGACGACTGGCGGACCAGGCCAATGCGGACGAGTTACGCGATGCTGTCTTGGGTAGGGCTGAGTATCGGTTTACTCATCGGAACAGGCGGGCGGCCGATCCATGGCCAGAATTCACGTCCGTCAGAGCTTCTGGTTGAAAATCAGGAAGCCAAACAGACCGTCGGTCAGCCAGCGGCCAGTCCGGTTCGCAAGCCGGCAGGCCAACCCTCACGGCCGGGCAGTGTTCGAAATATCATCCTGATGATTGGCGATGGCATGGGCCCGCCCCAGTTGGGGTTGTTGGAGATGTATGCGCACCGGGCTCCCAATTCGGTGGTCCCCGACCGTACGCCTGCCATTGAACGAATGATGGCTGAAGGGACTTTGGGATTGATGCGGACCGAACCGCATGGAGTGCTGGTGACCGACTCGGCTGCGGCCGCCACCCAGTTGGCGACGGGTCAGCCGGCCGGCTCGGAAATGGTCGGCACGAATTACCAGGGCAATGCGGCAACCAACCTGGTGGAAATCGCCCATCGACTGGGGAAGTCCGCCGGACTGGTGACTGACACTCGGATTACTCATGCCACGCCTGCGGGGTTTGCCGCCCACCAGCCGCACCGCACCATGGAAAATGAAGTGGCCCTCGACTATCTCGACAACCAGGTCGACGTGCTGTTGGGAGGCGGCCTGCGCAACTGGATCCCCCAGGCCGCATCCGACCCCACCTCGGCCACCGCGATGGGAATTCGCCAACTCGTGGGCGATCGTTTTTCTTTCAGTTCCAAACGCAAGGACAATCGGAACCTGTTGCTCGAAGCGCGAGCCCGCTACCAGTTGGTATTCGATCGACAGATGCTGGCTCAGGTTCAAAGCGGTCGTGTGCTCGGCCTGTTCGCCAATTCCGAAATGCAGGACGCCCTGACCGAACATGCCCTGGCCGCTGGCGACCAGCGGACTCAGCCGACGATGGTGGGAATGGCGGCCAAAGCGATTGCTCTGCTGGCCCAAAACGAACGCGGTTTTTTTCTGATGATCGAAGGAGGGCAGATCGATTGGGCCGGACACAACAGCGATGTGGGGAACCTGCTGCACGAGCTGCTGCAGTTCGACGACGTGGTGCGCTATGTCGACCACTGGGCCAGCGGCCGCGACGACACGCTGCTGATCGTTACCGCCGATCATGAAACCGGATCGTTTGGTTTCAGTTATTCGGGTTCCCCGTTACCACGGCCGCGGCGGTTGGCGGGCGACGTGTTTCAGGGAAGGGATTTTCAGCCCGATTTCAATTTTGCCCCATTGGCCGTGCTCGATAAAATTTATGGGCAGAAGAAAAGTTATTTCCAAATCTTCAAGCAGTTCGATGCCCTGCCTGCTAAGAAGCGGACGGCCGAGCAATTGCTGGCATTGGTCAATGAAGCATTGGAATTCGACATCACGCTCGACGATGCGATCGATATCCTGGCCCGCATGCGAAACCGCCAATATGCCGAGGGCCATCGCTACCTGAACACGCGGACCGTACCGCGGATTCATGATTTCAGTGAATTTTATATCTTTGGTGAATTTTCACGAATGAATCTGCTGGGCCGGGCAGTGGCGGCTCAGCAAAATGTGGTCTGGGGGAGCGGTACGCACACCAGCACCCCAGTCGTGCTGGTCGCCAAAGGCCCCGGGGCCAATCGGTTTGGGGGCATGCATCACTCCACCGAAATCGGCCAGCGGATGATTGAACTGCTCAGGGGCGAGTAACGAATGGCGGCTGAAAGCTGGGATACCAACGAGTTCGAGTCATCGACGTAAGCCTCGAGCCGCGGCTGAGAGCTAGCTGGTCCCCATTGATAGCTGGATGGGTGCCTGGCCTGAAGGGTGGGTCTGAAGGGTGTACAAGCCGAAAATGGGTGCAGATCCGTTTAATATGCCCAGCCATAGGGCCTAAATTGCACAGCGCCATTTTGACACCCAGTACAAGGTCCGAAGCGCCAGCGAGTGAATAACTTACGACTAATTCACTCGCTGGCGCTTCGTACCTTGTAATTCGTATGCTTTCACATGAAAGTGGCGCTGTCGAATTAAGGTGTGATGTTGAAGACAAGGGTACCTGGTACGGCACTCTGCTTTCTGCGATTTGCAGACATTTAGGGTTTTCCGCTCTCTTCCATTGGGGTGAAGGTCCGAATATAATAAGAGCAGGCACGGTCGAGTACCGTGCCACATTTGCGTTTTCACTCATCTGGGGGCGAACAGGGTTCGACCGGATAGGCGAAGTGTAAGTGGCGTGTCGTGGTTGATCAGTGGGCCACGTAAAAAGCTGATCACAATCTTCAATTGCTGAAGGTAACTATGCTTTGGCCGCCTAAATAAAGGCTGCCCGGGCTAAGGGTTGCTGTCGCAGTGACCCGGACGCCCGTCACCAATTGCGACTCGTCGCGAGTCACTGTCGGGTACGCTCGCGATTAAACCAAGTTCTTGGCTAGTGCCCAGGTAGCCCTGTCGACGAGGCGCCCTGGGGGCAAAATCAAATTCGACGACTACACACGTAGAAGCTTGCGCGGAGATATTACGGGACGCGGGTTCGATTCCCGCCGCCTCCACTACATGCACTTTCAATGCCAGAAGGTGCCACGTCGCGACGTGCGGCGTCATAACCCTTGCTCACGCAAGGGTTTTTGTTTTTTGGGTTTTCATTTTCAGATACCGTCTTGTTGCCAGTCAATGACGCCGAATGTCC
>JAJRWS010000530.1 GCA_024276705.1 Planctomycetota bacterium
CAATTCACTACGGTTGTAGGTACGGCAGTACCAAAGACGACTGGTCCAAGCACCCGAAAAACTATCTTCGGTGGTCAATAAAAACAACCGGCCTCCTGTTTGCAACACCCGGGCGATCTGTTGCAATCCGGGCGCCGGGTCGGGTAAATGCTCCAGCACATACCCGCAAGTGATGCAATCGAAGGAACCATCTGCAAAAGGTAGATGAGCCAGATCCGCAGTCACAAACTGGGGCACGTGACTTTTCAACCGGTTTCTCGCCCGATGCAACATGCGGTGCGAAAGATCAACACAAGTAAGCCTGGCATCCGCATCAGAATACTTCAATAAATGGCTGGCGATTTGCCCCGCCCCACTGCCGATATCAAGAATCGAACGAGCTCCGCGCAAGTCAAACTTACGAGACCGAAATATCCGCTCACCTAGCGGAATGTGAAGCGAGAGCATACTGCACGTTGTCAACAGAGCTCCTTTGGGACCACTGTAGACTCGCTGCACTTTGCTGCGATATTCATCACCACTAACCTGGCGGATAAGATTATTTTCGATCAGTCGGTGCAATACCTTGCGTGTATGGCGATGCCGCTTGCCTTGCCGACTTCTGGGAATTTTCGGAATTGGTTGCATGGGTATCCGTTGTGCCTAAAACATCAGAGATAGACTCGTCGATTGAAGATGTACCATTCTATCACAAGAACCACCAATGCCGCCAGCAGGAGCCACTTCCAAAACTCACGCCGACTGGCCGAGGTTTGAACTTGCGCCTCAATGTCAACGTAACCGATCGAGATTGAATCGACCACACGCAGGCCACCCTGCTCCCCAGAACCGAGACGGAGCCTAATATCGCTTTCGTTGGGATCCAATAAGTTCACCGCAAATCGGTACAATCGCTCCTTGCCTGCAAAAACCTGATAAATTCCTGGCAAATAGGTTTCGTGAAAAGCATAAATGCCATGTTGAGGTGGCGCCAGGCCCCGGCTCGCTCCATCAGGAAGAACTACTTTCAGTTTTTTCAGTTTCCTTGACTTCGCCTCGCTCGCTCTGCCAGCCCTGCTCTTTTCGCCAACCCTATCTGGCCTATCCAACCCTGGGTCCGCGCCCAATGTATCCAGAGCGGATGTATCCAGAGCGGATGAATCCAGAGCGGATGAATCCAGAACAGGCATTTTCCCCAGGATGGCGGATGATAGCTCCACCGGCTCTCCTGGCTGATAGACTGGGGAATCCTGCCTCGCGGTACCAGAGGCCAGATATTGCATGACATTCAACCAGAAATTCGGAAAACTGTATCGACGGGGCCAATTGGTGTTCACCGTTCGCTGCCCCTGGGTAGCCCCTTGCGTTTCGCTGCCAACAATCTCAAACCCCAACACGACATCTTCAAATTGATCGCGCGGAGCAATTGCCAGGATAGGGCCCAGGGTGGAATCAACCAAAATTTTGCCTCCAGGAGGAGGCTGGACGATTCGAGTATCGGCGATTTGCACATTTCCCAGCTCAACCAGATTTAACAAGGGGTGAGCACGCTGCCAGTCGACAATTTGAGGGTTAAAGTGCAATTTGTCCGATGATCTTTCCTGCCATTGGGGCAGGGGTGGAATTCGACCGATGGTGAGCGTGTTGCAGTGAGGCATTTTGACTGGCACGCATTGATCAAAAATCATCAAATCGTAGCGGTCGGATTCCATGAGTTGCTGAGTTTTAAGGCTCTGCAGAAACTCAGGCTGTTGTTTTTCCACCACGGCCAATCGGGCCACTCGCTCGGTGGCGAGAGCCAACTCCAAGGGCGAATTGCCAGGTGTGATAAGTAACACGCGACCCACTCGATCCGAATTGAGCGCTGCATGAGCCGTATTGTCCAGTTGCAGTCTATCCGCAAAGGAAGAGGGGATTTCGAGTCGCGCCCGCAACACTCCCGCGGAAATCTCGCCTAAAGAAAAAGTGACCCCCGATAGACCCTCGGCGGAAATTTCCATCTCGACCGCATCCACGAGTTTCCCGTCCAATGACATGTCGATCACGGTCCGTTGCGGTTGATCCGAAAAATTGGCCACCTGAACAAACACCTGACGCCGGCCTGGCCGGTTCTCGTCGGAACGAACACTCAGGCCCGTGATCGCCAGATTGGCTGCTTCCGGAGACCCGATGGGCAAATACTGAGGGCGTAAATTACCCAGAGAAAACCCAGCCACCGCATCGAAACGGCCATCACTCAGAATCACCAATTCGACCGGAGACGGATCGGTCACTTCGTACTCCTGCCCGTCCTCCTCAGAGGTGATCCGCTCCGGGTTGGCAAAACCGCTTGCCAATTCGAGTGCGTCACGCAGATGGGTTCGACCCGCAGTAGGAGAAATCCGCTGCAAAGCCTCGCGCAGCTTTTTCCGGCTGCTGGTGAATGGCTGCACGACTTGGGTTTGCTCGGCAAAGGTAACAATCATGGCGGACATGTCCGAAGTCATGCGGTCGATCATGGCTGCCGCATGCTGCTTGGCCAACTCCAGCCGAGAATTTGCCGAGCCAGCCACGCCGGTTGACAAACGACTGCGTGGGCCGCGGTGAAACGCGGTGTCGCTGACGTCCGTAGCCGACATGCTGGCGGAATTGTCCAGCATAAAAATAAAGCGTTTGCCCACCAAAGCATCCGCCCTCCAGCCAGGTCGCAACAGAGCAGCCATGGCCAGACCGACTACCAAAAGCTGCAAGAACAAGAGAAGACTTCGGCGTAATTTTTGCCAGAGACTGTTGACATGCAGGTCTTCGATCACGCGATGCCATAGATAAGTACTTGGTACTTCCAGCGGTTGTCGTTTTAATTTGAGAAAATAGAGCGCGACCAGCGCCGGTGGAATGCCCCCCATCACGGCCCATTGCCAGGGGCTGAGCGAATTGAAGAAGAAGGTGTCCATTAACGGACCAACCCCCTTCGCCGCAGGTGGTGAGCCACTAGCTCTTGCACCGGCACCTGGTTATTGGCCAAGAGGTACTGGATACCTCGCCGCGTACAAAACTCACGCGCACCTTGCGTAAACGCGTTCAAGGTGTGCTGGTAGCGGGCCAAAAGTGGAGCACTGACGGTAATCTCCGCTGCGTCGTGATCTTCACAGTCGACTAGCTTCAAGTCGCCCTTCACGTCGGGATCCAGCTCCTCCTGGGAAAGCAGATGGACCACGTAGCAGTCGACCTGGTGTGCCACGAACCAGCGTAAGGCTGTCTCATACCCTTGCTTGTCCATCAAATCGCTGATGAGCACCACCACGCCACGCCCCGTGTTGCGGAGACAAAAGTTTTTTACTCCTTGTGCCAGCGAAACCGGCCCTTCGAGACCTATCGCCTCGAGCTGTCGCAGCATGCGTGGAACGCTCGAACGGCCGCGGAGCACGGGACTTCGCTGCTGAGTCGTCTGGCCGAGTGTTTCAATGCGTACTCGATCGGACCGCACGAGACCGATAAATGCCAACGCCGCGGCCAACTGCCTGGCATATTGCAACTTGGACGGCTGACCAAACTCCATCGACTGGCTGGCATCCAACAGCAGGTAGAAATGCAAATCTTCTTCTTCGAGAAACAATTTCACAATCAACTTGTCAAGCCGCGCATAAAGGTTCCAGTCCAGCAAACGCAAATCGTCGCCCGGTACGTAATTGCGAAAATCAGCAAATTCGACGCTTTGTCCCTTGCGTTTACTACGGCGCTCGCCTTTCATGCGTCCACGGAACATCTTGCGCGTGACAATTTCCAGCCGTTCCAACTGGGCCAGTAACTCGGGCGTAAGCAGGGAAGCGGGGGTGGGCATGCGGTGTTTCAGTGTTTCAGTGTTCAATTTTACTCAAAGTGAAAACGCCAGCTTGTTTTTCGCAGCATCAAGAGAACCACGAATGGACACGAATACACACGAATGAGCCAATTTTCGTGAATCCTCGACACGGAGACCGACGATTCCTATTCGTGTCGATTGGCGTTCATTCGTGGTTCGTTTTCCGCTGTTTTACAAGAAAAACGGGAAGGCAGTTTTCAGTCTGAGAATTTTACATTCCGAATTCCGCAATCCGAATTCCGCATTTCTTCCCTACCCTTCCTTCTCTCCCACACTCTCTAAAATCTGACTCAAGATATGATCGGTTTCGATCCCTTCCGCTTCGGCTTCGAAATTCAAGATCACCCGGTGCCGCAAAGCGGGCAGGAAAACACGGCGCACATCTTCGAAACTGACATTGAACCGTCCCGCCAGCAAAGCTCGCACTTTGGCTGCCAACGTGATTGTTTGCGCTCCGCGCGGACTGCTGCCCCAACGGAGATACTGGTTAGTAATGTCGGCAGCCAAAACTCCCTCCGGATGGGTGGCGAGTGTAAGCCGCACAATATAATCCTGCACATGTGGCGCGATGATCACTTCACGCACCACCTGCTGCCATTTGACAATTTCATCACCTGCCATCACTTTGTCGGGCTGAACGGTCACGCCACGCGTGGTGCGATCGATAATTTCAGAAAGCTCCTCGCGGCTGGAGTAGCCCACCAGCAACTTGAAAAAAAACCGGTCGAGTTGGGCTTCGGGCAGTGGGTAGGTCCCCTCCTGTTCCAGCGGATTCTGTGTTGCCATGACAAAGAAAGGTAACTTCATGGGAAACACCTGACCCGCGGTACTGACGCGTTGCTCCTGCATCGTTTCGAGCATGGCCGACTGGGTCTTGGGGGTAGCTCGATTGATTTCATCCGCCAGACAAATCTGGGTGAAGATGGGGCCTTTTTGAAATTCGAAACGACGCCGCCCTTCGGGCGATTCCACCACCATGTTCGTGCCCAGAATATCCGCCGGCATCAAATCGGGCGTGAATTGGATACGTGAAAAATCGAGGTCGAGCACTTCGGCCAGCGTGCGAATCAGCAACGTTTTCCCCAACCCGGGCACTCCCTCCAGCAGGCAGTGCCCACCGACAAACAGGCAAGTCCACACGCCATGAACAATATCGGTGTGGCCAACAATAACCCGCCCCAGTTGCTCTTGGACCGCCTTGTACCTGGCCGCGAACTCGACCGCCTGCTTTTCCATCGACTGGCTAACGCTCATATCCGTTCACTTTCTTGCTTACCACCTGCGCCCCTGCGCCCGTTCCTGTACAAGTTAACCTGTATATTACGTCCTTTTGGTGTGAACGCCAGCCATTTTTACTAACGTTTATCTACCATCCTGCATTTTCGGAAAAACGGGGTAACCTTTCTCGACTACGAGTACTTAGTCTTATCGGGATCGGGATCGGGACTCGGGATCGGGATCGAATTCCGCGAATGCATAAGGAGCGGAATCTTCTTTGACCGAGTAGCCTCTGCCGCCTAACCCCACAGCGTTAGGTAAATCTGACAAGGAACAAAGAAAAAACCGCGAATGGACACGAATGGACACGAATCCTTGGAAATATAAAGTTGCAAGACTGGGAGGAAGAGCCAGTTTTTCGTGTCTCAGCCCCATGTTATTTCGATCCCGATCCCGATCCCGATAGCGATCCCGATAGCGATCCTGATAGCTTTGATGGTGCTAGTAAAAAGCCCTACCGTGAACGCCTACCTGAAAAGACCATCGGTCTGGCTGGGTCCCTTCGTTCCTCAGGGACATGCCACACGATGCCTGCCATTAATGCAACCTATCTACCATCCTGATTCCGCTCACGCCACAGTTTCTTTTTGGCCTTGAGCAAGCGCTCGGTGTAGGACTCTTCGTTCGCTTCTTCGGACGTTTCCAGGGTAGGTCGCACAGGCGGCAGGCCGGATTTCCCTTGCTTCGCCAGGCTTCCCGCTGGCGTTGCATCTTCGGCCAACGGGTCCACATCGAGTTCTCGATCCCCCAGCTCGAAGCGGGCTTGCGCGCGGCGATTATCGATATCCGCGCCGATCTGGCGCTTGCGGCTTTTGAGTCGGCCGATGGTCTCGGGTTCCGGCGTTTCCGGCGCTCGGCGTAGCACTCCATCACGCATCCGACTTAACCAAGGCAACACCCAGAGAAAGTTCACCTGAACTCGGCGCACGAATACATCGGCAAAAAAGAGGCAACTTCCGACCAGCACCATCAACGGCCAAACAGACTGCCCCGTCATGACCGGAGGCAAGTCACGACGAAACGGATTTTCACGGAGCAACAAGTCGACCCGCTTGGAATCCAGCCCCGGTTTAGACAGTACCCCCGCGGCTCCATGCCGTGCCACCAATCCAGCAAGAGATTTCAACAACTCCATGTTGGCTTCCCGGTCGAGATACTCTACCGAGTAGCCAATGTTGACTCCGGTACGCAAAGCCGCCCGGCCCACACCCGGATTGACCATGATGAGGTAGCTTCCGGTTGCTTGGGAGGGAAAACTGCCGACGTATCGACCGGGGGCTGTTTGCCCAATCGGCACGGTCCGTGTCGTCATGTCGGGGGCAATAATCGTGGCTTTCATGGACTGGTCATTGAGATATTCCTCGTTTTCATCTTGCGCGGTGACAATGATTTGCGTCTGTCCGTCTTGGACATGGGTGGCCACCGAAAAATTCCCCGTATCGCCAAAGGGTCGCATCGACCAGCGTACCATTTGACTGAACAATTTGTCGTAGCCATCCCATCCGGTCCAACGCTGAGCCCAGCGTTGGCCCGAATCGGTAGTCAACGCCACCGCCTTGCCCGCTCCGTAAGTCCAGGCAGCCAGGATCGTGGCATTTTTCTTGGCCACGGGCTTAGGCGATCGGAGAATGACCTCCACCAATGGATTTTGCTTGACCGAAGTGAGCACAAACCCGCTCACCGGTGGCAGCGGCGACTGCAAGCCCTGGACGATCTCGTGGGATGAAACGATGGCAGGCCGTACGGGCGGTCGGGGTTCGTAGACCAGGGATCGCGCCACGCGCCGCGCCTCGCGCTGATAGATCTTAGGCAACGCGTTGGCACTCCTCACTTCATAATATTTACCACCGGTTTGCTGAGCCAGGTTCTGCATCATCTGGCTACCCAGGCGGCCATGGGAACCGACCGCCACGGTGGTGACTTTCACCCCTTGCTTCTTCAGCGCCGCGATCGCGGTTGCGGTCGGTTGTACCGGATCGCCATCGCTGATGACAATCATATGCTTCACCGCGGCCTGGCGAACACCCGCAAAAGCCGTAGCGGCCATCTTCAGGGCAGGGTCGAACGCAGGCATGTCACCAATCGTCATTTGATCGACTCGAGCCAACATCATCTTGCGCGCCGGCCCCACCCGGAGCAGTCCTCCCCGGGATTGACCCCATAACCATTGGTCCGTGCCATTCCATTGAATCAACCCACAGTAGTCCCGGTTACCGAGCAATTTGATCGACTCGAAAGCAATGCGCTTTTGCCAATAATTGGCCTGAGGCATTTCTCCTGCATGCATCATCAACACCAGCGCTCCGACCGGCACCACTTTGGCACTCTTGATTTGAAAGTCCACTGGCATCGCTTTTTCCAGCTCCGTGCCAGTCCAGCCACCCGCCCCAAAACTGTCGGGACCGCCCATCATGATCAACCCGCACCCGAGTTCACGCGTGTTCCGCACAAGCATGCGGATTTGCGCATCGCTAAAACTGACAACCGTGTCCGCATCGCTCCCCGCGCTACGCGAGACTCCCGCCAGGATGACCGAATCGTAACGTTGCAATTCGGCCAGCGACGTATACAGGTGATCGCTGGGCTGGACCGTAACTTCTATTTCCTCCTGTCGAAGACGCTTGATGAAATCGTCCGCCGCACCCTGATCGTTCCAATTTTCGATGAATAGAACATGCCCACGGCCACGAACATGCGTAAACGTCGTGGCCACATTATTTTGCAACATGCCGTCTGACTTCGGATCAGCAGGAATAAAGCGTGCCTCGTAGGTATAAAAATCGCTTTGCTCGATTTGTTCTCGTAGCGTAAATACTTTTTTTCCTGGAGGTAACCGTACCTGCTGGTCGGAAATAATCTCTTACCGCTGACCTGCTTTTCGCACCAATCGGAGCCGGCCCGGAACCACCGAAGGTTCGGCGACCGATTGGCGATCCACCGTGGAACGCATTGCACGTTCCGGCCCCTGGACGTCGCGACGCAGTACAACTCGCAGATCGAATGGCTGGCCACGTCGCACACCCGGTGGAATGTCGATTTTCTCAACCGCCACCTCATCGCGCGCTGCCAGGGGCACCGGCACGACATCAATACTCACTCCCAAATCGGCTGCCTGGCGCGCCTGCTCCAAGGCATCTCCCAGATTTTGATTGCCATCGGTTACCAGCACGATCCGTCCCGCCGTGTCGTAGGGAAACATGGCCTGTCCGCGTTGGATAGCCGCCGCAAGGTCCGTGTACTGCGGATCGAGTGGAGTTTCAATACGCGATGGCAGGTGCACGTCAAAGTCGACAGGCGGAATTTCAACAGCCGCCGTGTGTCCAAACACGATCACTCCCACACGATCCTGATGCTCGTCACTACGCTGGGCAGCGATCGATGCATTGACATAATCGATCATCGCCTGGCGCTGCTCGGCGGGAATACTCAACGATTGATCCAGGAGATAGAGGACCGTCAAGCGATCGCTCCGGCGTTGGTATTGGACGTCGGCAAGGGCCAGAATCACAAAGATCAGCACTGCGGAACGCAACAAGAGGGCGAACAGCCGCCGCCATCGACCCAACGCGGCAAGTCCCCCCTTACGGTAGCTAAGCCACCACATCAGTGGCACCAAAGCAAGCAGCCAAAGGTACGCGCCGCTGTCAAAAACTAAGCTGTGCTGGAACATAATAAGTGGTAAGTGGCGAGGGGACATCTGACAGTTATTTCTCGAACGATCCTTACCACTCTATTCTTTGCACCCGATTGTTGCTGGAATCCAACACATGGATTCTCCCCTGACTATCATGGACCAAAGCCCACGGGTTGTGCAACTGTCCCGGTTTTCGGCCATGCGTTCCCCAACATCCGAGCGACTTACCCGAGAACGTGAATTTTTGCAGGCGATGGTTGCCATACTCGCATACGACCACCTGGCCCCCTTCGTCATGGCCCTGCGCATCGCTTGAGTCATGAACCTGATCTTCCAGGACAATCAAGTCGTAAGGATAATAGAGTTGCCCGGGCGCTCCCCCTTGCTCCCCCCAATACCAAAGCAACTGACCCATGGTATCGAATACCTGAATACGGTGATTGCAGGCATCGGCTACCCAGATCCGATCTTGACGATCAATGGCCATACTCTGAGGCCGACGAAACTGCCCTGGCCTCTCACCATGAGAACCCCATTGCAAGAGAAATTTTCCCCCAGGCGAAAACTTCTGCACGCGATCCCACTGCCCATATTCGGCCACATAAAGATTCCCCTGGGAATCTTCGACGACATCGGTGACAAAACCGAATTCTCCTGGTCCGCTGCCCAGAGTACCACCAAGGGTCGCGTCTTCGAGGAGTCGTCCATCAAGTTCGTAAGTCAATATACGGTAGTAATGAGTATCTGCCACGAGCAATTTTCCTGCCCGACTGATGCTAAGACCGGTCGGCCGACCATTCTTGCTCGCGGGAGTACGCCAGCCCCGCAAGTAATGGCCATCCTCGTCGAAAACTTGAATCCGTGCGGTGATGTCGACCAGATACAAATGATCCTGGGCATCGATGGCCAACGCTCGAGGTTTCTGCAGACGGCCAGGAGCTATTCCTCGTTGCCCCCAAACATATTCCGGCTTGTCGCTCGAATCGGTTCCATGAGAGCAACCTGCCATACAGGCCAATGCCATCGCGAGAATCCATCTTCGAGCCACACTCAATCCATTCGTTCCTTGGCCATTCGTTCCCTGGCCATTCCTCCCTTGGCAAGATCGCGACCGCGGACGCCCTGGAAATCGAATGGACATGGCTTGGACCACGAAAGTCATTATTCCAGAGCGTGGTTTGGTCTTATCCGTCACTATTTGTAATACATCACTCAAATACGGACTTTCAGTACTTCCAAATTGCCACTGGGGCTCTAGGTGGTCCAGGGCGATAAGCCGCCCGGGGATCGACTTTTTTTAACAGCAGGCACATTGTCCGGGTCGGCTTCATCGGCCATTCTTGTAATTACTGACGTTCTTATTTCACTGCTCAGTATGAACCAATTGTGCATCGAGGCAACCATGGAATTCAGCAGTTACAGCCCCAGGGGATGAACGGCTAGGGATATGCTGGCACCTTGACCTAGACCACCTGGCAGCGGTATATTGCCTGTTTTCAAGCTTCTGCTTTGCCCCATTGCCGCCTATGCCGCCGATCGTTATCGACCTCCATAGTGCTGAAGACAATCGTGACATCATCCATCGGGTTGTGCAAACGCTCGCGGAAGGGCAACTGGTACTATTTCCTACCGAAACCGTGTACGGCATCGGTGCGAGTGCCTGCAGCGAAGAAGGCGTGCAAAGGCTGATCGAGGCGAAAGGCCAAGACCGGCGTAAACCCTTCACGCTGGCCATCAAAAGTGCGGAAGAGGCACTCGACTACGTGCCCCGACTGGGTGCCATGGGAGAACGTTTGGCCAGACGCTGTTGGCCAGGCCCCATCACCCTTGTCGTAGACTACACCTCCGGAGAGGGGCTGGTTGACCAACTGCCGCTGGAAGTCCAAAAGGCTATTCTCGGCATGGATTCATCTTCTTCCCAGCTGAAACCGGCTACTCAGGGAACCGCTTCTGCTGACCAACAAGCCGATATGTCCAGTTCGTCCTCAACGGATACTGTGCGGACTTTGGGCCTCAGAGTTCCGGCACATTCCATTGTCCAGGAAGTGCTGCAAATGCTGACAGGCCCCATGGTTTTAAGCAGCGCAAACCGAACCGGAGAACCTGATGCCATAACGGCCATGGCTGCCCTGCCAAGCCTTGGGAACATGGTTACCTTGGCCCTGGATGATGGCAGGAGCCACTATGGCCAACCGTCGACGGTGGTACGGGTCAGTCGGCAGACGTGTACCTGTTTGCGCGCGGGCGTGGTGGGCAGCAATGCATTGGACCGGCTCTCCAGCATGATTATATTATTTGTATGTACGGGAAACACCTGCCGTAGTCCCATGGCGGAAGCGATCATGCGCCGGCAAATTGCCGAGCATTTTGGACTCGACGACGATCAGCTAGAAAAGCCCGATCCTAAAACGGGCCGCCCAGGCGTGATCATTACCTCCGCCGGCATTGCGGCCATGCCGGGCTGCAGCCCCAGCCGTGAAGCCGTGGAGGTCATGCGTGAAAAAGGGATGGACCTGCGAAATCACCAGTCGCAACCCTTGACGGACAAACTGGTTCAACATGCCGATTTCATTTACACCATGACCTCGGCCCATCGTCAGGCGCTGCTTCGGCGCTGGCCGGACGCAGCCCTACGCACACATAGTTTACAGCCGGACGCCCGAGATATTGCCGACCCCATTGGTGGTACCGAAGACGTTTACCGACAGTGCAGGGCTCAAATCGAGCAGGCCGTACGACAGCGCATGCAAAATTTGAACTTCTGAGAAAGGTTGAACAGGATGCGTATTGCCATTGGTAGCGATCATCGTGGCTATCATCTGAAAGAGAAACTCACCGCCATGCTCCGAACCAGCGGACATGAAGTGGATGATGTGGGCACATGCGTCACGGAGTCGGTGGACTATCCAGACTATGCCATACTCGTCGCTCGACAGGTGAGCGAAGGGAAAGCCGAAAGAGGTATCCTGATTTGCGGATCTGGTATTGGGATGGCGATTACGGCCAATAAATTCCCCGGAGTTCGGGCCGCTCCTTGCACCGACGAAATCACA
>JAJRWS010000531.1 GCA_024276705.1 Planctomycetota bacterium
ATTTTCAGAACATGGTGTTGGCGCTGATGCCGACGAATCCTGTGGAGTCGGTGGCTTTTGGCAGTCCAAGTTTGGGCAACATGATTTTGCCGTCGCTGCATCGTCCGGCACTGATTAACTACTGGCGGCAGCAGCTTTTGGGGGCTGCCATCGAGTTGCCAGACGATCCCAATCTCTTGCGGAAAGTCTTGTTGCGTCCCAACTGGTTGGACCACCCCAACTTTACCGGTAGCAACCCAGAGTTTGCCAATATCGCACCTTTCGATACGCAACTCAAACTTCAACAAATGATCTACGGCCCGTGGGACGTCGACAACGACAACGACGGCATCCGCGACAGCATGTGGGTCGACGTCGGGTTGCCCGTGATGGAAAACGCCGATGGCCGACTCGTCAAACCGCTGGCGGCGATCTTGGTCCTCGACATGGGTGGGCGATTGAATCTCAATGCGCATGGGAGTGAGGATATTGCGAATGCTACCAACACCTCCTTCAATATAACCTTGGCGGGTGGCATTAGTAGCGATGACCTCGCCCAAGGCCAAGGCTACGGCCCGGCGGAGATTAGCTTGACGCCGTTGATGCCGTATGATAATTCGCCCGGTTTTCTTCCTCTCAGGGACCAGCGTTGGAAATGGTATCGTCGATTCTCCCGAGGAGTTGCACGTGGCAATTCCAAGGTACCCGATCTAACAAGTACCATTGACGTAGCAGCCGCCGATCCGCGACTAAATTTTTCTCGGCGGCAAATTGGAAAACTGGGGCTAGATAATGGTGCGACTTTTGTCCCTGGTCTATTGGGTTTTGACATTGCGGCGCAGCTCAAAATGCAAGGCGTGCCCTTGCGTGCGAACGATGAAGCCACTCGTTTTGAGGTTTTGGGTAACTATGCTACCGCGCCAGACTTCAAAGGTCGGTACGCGATGCCAGGACTCAACCGTTGGGGCCAACCCGTTTATGAGGCGTTGAGCGATTGGCCGCAAGGCACTGATACCGCTGCTCAAGCAGCAGCGAGATTATTGAATGTAGAAACCCCCTACGAACTCGACCTTTCGCTTGGTGCCGCGCGCGGCGATAGCCAGAGCGCACCCGACGGGCCGTATACAATGGCCGAAATCGAGCGCGTCCTCCGCGCCTACGACCCCGATGCTGGGGGGCTACCGTCGCGGATTTGGGAGATGGCTGGCGAGTTCAAGCGGAACGCTGCGGCGACGACGCCCAATCTGACCACATTAAATCTCTGGCGAACGACCGTCACCACCGACAGTTATGATTTGCCGGTGCCAAGTGTGGCGGTGCCGGGGTGGATGCATCGCGGACCTGACGGAATCGTCAGCAACGACGACTTTGTGTCGGTGATGAACAAGCCTGCAGTCGGATTAAGTTTTGCCGATTTGCTGGAATATCGAATTCGCGTGGGCCTTGGCTTTTTGAATCCGCTCTCGATCACCGCAGCGCAACAACAAAGTATTCGTGTTGCGATGCGAAAGCTCCTCCCGCAGGACTTGGCCGATGGCTTGCGGCTCGATATCAATCGTCCGTTTGGTAATGGGCGGGATGATGATAACAACGGCGTGGTCGACGAACCTGGGGAAGACGAAAGGGCATTTTGGGCGTCGAACAACGATCCCGGCAACAAACTGGCTGACTTCAAAAACTTTGCGACAGGCCAATTCCGCGACGACATCGATCGCGATGGTAACGGCACGATCACCGCGTTTGAGCGTGGTGATACGGACAATTCTGGTGCCGTCGATACGCTTGCAGAACGCGTGGCCGTCCACAACCTCCGCCGGCAGAGGCTCGCGCGCGACTTGTATGTGATGGCGATGACGCTGGTCGATCCGTTTGATCTAACCACCAAAGCAGGCAAGGCGAAGACACGCATGTTGGCCCAATGGGCGATCAACGTCGTCGACTTCCGCGACCCCGACAATATCATGACAGCGTTTGAGTACGACGAAAATCCGTTTAATGGTTGGGGGGTTGATGGGGATATGAGTTCCTCCTCTGCAGACAATAGCGACCCTGAGCGTGACATGGTCTGGGGTGCCGAGAGCCCCGAGATGCTCATCAGCGAAACCCTCGCTTGGCACGATCGGCGGACAGAGAATAAAGGCAACGAGTCTCCCGCCGATGGTGGAGATCGTGGCATGGTACCAAGTCGAGCCGATGAGAATACCGAGATTCCTGACATCGACTTTGACCAGCGTTTTGAGCCGCAAGGTGCTGGGTTCATCGAACTCTACTGCCCGTTACCTCCGAATCCAGCGGCAAACGGAGATACGCATTTTGTTGATGCGGGCACCGATTATGGAATCGATTTGTCGGCCAGAGACGAGGTAAGTGGCAATTCACCCTGTTGGCGACTAATGGTTTACAAGGGTGAGCACGGCCCAGGCTCTGGAGGCCCGGGAAAAGATCCTGACGCAACGGAATCACTTGCTATTCCTACGACTCCAGATCGTTGTATTTATTTCACCGATTTTGATCCTGAAACTGCTAATGCTGGTAATTGGGAAGAAGATGGCGTTGCTTTTTATAGTTCAACAGCCGCAGTTTCTGCTGTTACTGGACCCCCTGCGCCCCCTGGGCGTTACACAGTTCGCCCTGGGCGCTACATGGTTGTAGGTGCAGGCAAGAATAGTGGTGGTTCAGAATACACGGCTAGTTTTGGAAACAAACCTTCGGAGACAAGAGACTCGGACCGCGGAATCGTTTTAGATCCTAGTGCGACCGGCACTGCTATTTCTGTGTCAGTCCAAAATCCTGGAGGAAACCCATTCAATGATATCGACGGCTTTCCGATGGGTGCGACCGCCGAAATGTCCTCGGTGGCGATCATCGATCAGCCACGACGATTTACTTTTTCAGAACCTGCGAAAGGCTATCCAACTCTACGTTCGTTTGGAGCAAGCATACGTAAAAAGGATCCAACCAATGACAATTGGTACTACGATCCGCCGATCGACATTCCCCTCGACGATCAACGAGCATTAGGAGCGGGTGGCCGCGGTGTTGGCCAGGGTGGTCGAGGAGGTGGCGGTGGCGGTGGACTTGCTCAGCGTCCAAATCCAGGTGCCAGAGCATTTCAAGATGGTGATGCCCGTTTGAGGCTGCCCGAGAGGGTCGATGGTGCTGGAGCTCCTGGTGGCGGTACAAACCGTTTCGGGCGCACGATTCCAGGTTACAGTTGGGTTTATCTACAACGTCTAGCGAATCCACTGTTGCCTTGGAACCCTAAGCCGAAGTTGCCCAATGGAACTAGCAATTTACTTCACAAGCCGAATGTTGCCATCAATCCCTACATGACACTTGATTCGTCAGGAGTGAATGTGACCGTTTTCAACGGTTTATCGCAGTTTGAACTAAGGCGTAAAACCGCTGCTACATCAGGTATTTTGATAGCTAGATACCCAAACACTGCCGCTGGTAGAAGTTTTTCTAGTTTGCAACGTGGAAGACTTAATGACCCAACTCTGCCAGCAGGCCAGTTACGCCAATTTCAGGTCGAAGTTGCAAAGAGAGACGCCGGGACTTTAGGCGTCCTCGACCCTGATACACGCACTCCTCCTGCCGACCTGCGATCCAATCTATGGAACCCAGAGGCTGTAGGTCGCACTGCAAATAATGCGCCGGCGGGTCTCTGGAGAAATAAAACAAATCCTGACATCACTCATAATCTAACCAATATCCCCGATTGCACACTCGGTTTCTTAAACGAACCATTCCGCCAAGGGACTTCGCAGCATGAGTTAGTACAGCCCTTCCCCTGGTACACCTGGAACAACCGTCCTTACGCCAACGCAGGCGAGTTGATGTTGGTGCCGGCGTTTCGGTCGTCGCAGTTGTTGCAGGCGTTTTCTTATCGGAGAACGTCCAACAATAAATTTAGTTATGACGGCAAGGTGACCGAGATCCCGCTTTCGACTAGTGGCGAAAAGCTGGTCGTCGATGGTCCGTTTGGCCATTTGCTCAACTTTTTCCGCACCGATAGCAGAGGGACAGATGGAATACTCGGCACCGCCGACGATCAGGGCATTGCCGGGCTGCATCGGCTGTTGGATTATGTCCATGTGCCCAGCCCCTTCGTAAAAACCGAGACGTGGTTGAATCCCTTCAGTTTTGGGAATGCCGCGGTCAACAATGTGAACGACCCCCGCTACTTGCGTCAGCCGCCGTTTAATCGGATCGCCGAGTACCGCGAGCCGGGGCGGGTGAACATCAACACGGTGGTAAGTGCCGAAGTATGGGATGGCGGGGTGTTGCATCGCGAATTGGATAAGCCCGCATTGGCTTGGGATCCGTTGAACTTGAATACGACATTGAAAAATAATTACCTCCCACGCACCGGCCACGCCGGTCCGTTATTCGTGAACACGGCGCCGGGGCCAGCCACCAAACCCGGTGAAAATGGCCTTGTCGAATCTCGCCGTGGTTATCCCGGTTTACCCGCGCCACCAGCTGCGTTGTCTCCTGCTCCGGCAACGGACGATATGATGTTGGTACTCAATGGGAACTTCCCGACGTTTTTTGCCAGTCCATTCCGTTCGGCAGATGCAGGCAATCTGGTCCCACTTCTCAGCCTCCAACGTCCTGGTTCCGAATGCACAGTGTTGCGTCGCCAAGCTTTTAACCCTGGTCTTGATGGCCAATGGGGTTCGTCGGGTGCAAGCAACGACGACATCGAAGACGAAGATCCTTTGTTTGTTGGTGCCTCCTCGTTTGATTCCAACAGTTCGGCAACTTTTGCTTTCAACGACACCGAACGCAACGCCTATTTCGCCCATCAACCGATGACCCGCCTGTCGAGCATGACCACGACGCGGTCGAATGTGTACGCGGTGTGGGTGACGGTCGGGTTTTTTGAGGTCGAGGAAGCACCAGCCAAAGTAGACTTCCTAGCGATCAATGATCCGATGAACAATCTATCTCCTCAGCAGCAGGATGCTTTGTACGACAAAGTTTACCCTGGAGGTTACATGCTCGGCAAAGAAGCCGGTAGCGACACGGGCGACCTGCGCCGTGTGCGCGAGTTTGCGATGATCGATCGCACGGTGCCGGTGGCGTTTGAG
>JAJRWS010000532.1 GCA_024276705.1 Planctomycetota bacterium
ACGGGCTGGCTTCTGCAATAGCGGGCTGGCTTCTGCAATAGGTGGGTAAGTACTTATTTCCACGAAAACGCACAAGACCGCTCCGGAATTCCAGCCCAATGTCCCTTACTTTGAGCCGTAGGCGCTAGCCTCGGGTGCCTTCGGGACAACGCGTACCCAGTAAATGCCCGAGGCTAGCGCCCACGGCTCAGATGTATAGAATTGACACACTAAGCAGCATTGGACTCCCGAAAGCGATCCAACGATGTCGCTGACTGCAAAAATGCACTTTTTCAGGGAAAGCTAGCAGTTTCATGACTGGCTAATCGCCGACGGGCTGCCACGCACTTCGGTGTATTCCGCTGCCGCACTTGAATCGCCAGTCGCGATTGGGTTGGTCTTGTGGGCGCGGCCATGGAAGCATAGACTCCTGCCCCAACTTGAAAGCACCTTGCTCCCCGTAGCAGGCAGCTTCTTATGTTATGTACCTTGCATGCTCACGATACGGCTGTCTTTCTTTGGGTAGCGTGCCTGCTCGAGAGATACTTCTTGCTACGGATTTGAAAAAGGCCTGAATATGTTTGACCGAAAAACGCTTCTCGTCACCGGAGGCACCGGATCCTTTGGACACAATTTCATCCGTCTCGTGCTGGCTCAACACGATCCGGAACAGGTCATCGTCTACAGCCGCGATGAGAAAAAGCAGCATGACATGCGGCTGGAATTTGACGACCCGCGGCTGGAGTTCGTCATTGGCGACATTCGCGATCGCGAACAGATCATCCGAGCGATGCGTGGCGTCGACTATGTATTTCACGCGGCCGCCTTGAAGCAGGTCCCCTCGTGTGAATTTTTTCCGATGGAGGCCGTGCAAACCAATGTCGTGGGAACTCACAACGTCCTGGACGCGGCGGAAATGTGTGGCGTCCAAAAACTTGTCGTTCTGAGCACCGACAAAGCGGTCTATCCGATCAATGCGATGGGGCAAACCAAGGCCCTGATGGAAAAGATCACTCTCGCCCGTGCCCAAACCGCCAGAAGTTCCGTTGTCCTGTGCGGCGTTCGCTACGGCAACGTGATGTACTCGCGAGGTTCCGTGATTCCACTGTTTGTGCAACAAATCGTCCGTGGAGACCCCTTAACGGTGACCCATGCCGACATGACCCGATTACTGCTTCCCTTGGTGGAGGCGGTGAAACTGGTGACCTATGCCATGGAGCATGGCGGGCAAGGCGACTTCTTTGTCCGCAAAGCAACCGCATCGACCGTTGGTACGCTGGCTCAAGCCACCTGTCGATTGTTCCAGGTCCAAGACAACATCAAAACAGTCGGCGTTCGGGCCGGGGAAAAAATGCACGAAGTGCTCATTAGCGCGGAAGAGTATTCCCGGGCGGAGGACTGTGGCGACTATTACCGTATTCCTTGTCGAAAAGAACGTGACTATGGTGAATACTTCACTCGTGGCATTGTCTCATCGCAGCTTGCCCGGGAAGGCTATACTTCGGAAAACGCCCGCCAACTTTCGATTTCGGAGGTCGAAGAATTATTGTTGTCGCTCCCCGAAATTCAACGCGACCTGGAATCCTGGTTCCAACGCACCGGGGCCAGAAGAATCGCGGCATGAGTGAACGCTGCAGGAGATGAACGCAACGAAATTTCGCGATGATTGTCCCCAACCCCGGATAGGAGCCCAGGCAGTGCATGTTTTGGCAATCTATCGCCACTATTGGCCCGATACGGCACCCTACTCGAGAATCCTCCGGGCGATTCTGGAATCCCATACCGCCGGTGGCGGCAAGGCGACTATTTTCACCGCCCAGCCAGGTACCCAGGGCAACTACCCGCCCCGCTCTCCCCGTCATGAACGATTGGCTGGGGTGACCATCCTGCGCACTCGACTCCTGCCAGAAAAAAAATCGCAGAAACTACGCCGGGCGGTCAATTTTTGCTATTTTCTGCTACGGTCAATCTTGCACGCGGTAAACCATCGGCAACAGTACGATCTGTTGTTGGCCAATACCCATCCCCCGATCTTGATGGGTTGCACACTCCGGCTAATCCGCTGGCTTACCGGCATGCCCTACCTTTATCACGTTCAGGACATCCACCCGGAATGTCTGCTGCTGGCCGGTGCGCTCCAGCCAGGCTGGCTATCCAATCGGCTGCAGGCAATCGATGCCGCGACTTGCCGGGATGCTCGAGACCTTGTCGTACTCTCCGAGGACATGCAAAAATCGCTTGCGGCGAGGGGTCGTCCCATGCCCCGTCGGATCACGGTACTCAACAATGCTCCCCCCACCGTCGAACAGAACAAGGATGCATGCAGTCCGCGTCATGTTCTGCCTGGCCATTCGCGGCATGCCTGCTTTCTCTTTGCCGGAAATCTGGGAAATTTCCAGGATCTCGATTTGATCCTGGAATCGCTCTCTTACCTTGAAGACCGCCTGCCCCTGCGACTTGTATTTATGGGCGAAGGCGCGGCGAAAGCACGATTGATACGAAAGGCTGGCTTGCGACTGGGCAAGTCTGTCTTTTTTCTACCGCACCAGCCCATGGCAACGGCCCTCTCAGCCATGCGCACGGCTGACTACGGGATCCTCTCGCTGCTGCCCGGAGTCACCCGTTTCGCCTACCCAAGTAAAAGCATGGCCTATTTCACCGCCGGGTGCCCGGTCGTGGGAATGCTCGAGCCGGAAAGCGGATTAGCCCGGACGATTGCCAGGCACCGGCTCGGATTCATCGCCGCCAAACATACTCCCCAAGCGGTGGCTGAGTTGTTTTCCGTTGCCGTGGCACGGCGGAGTGAATGGACTCCGCAACGGCGTGAAGCCATTGTCCGCACTTGCGGAGAACTGTTCGAACCCAAAAAAATCGACGCCGCCTGGTCCCACCTGCTTGCGCAGCCAGAAGTCGTCCAGGCGAATTGCCCGTCCGCGACGTATCCCAGGGAGGCCGCATGACCTGGAAAATCGTATCGCCGTCCCCACGTCGGCACCCTCACCCGGTCATCGTTCTCGGCGCTGCCCGTTCGGGAACCAAAATCGTTCGCAGTCTGATCGCCTCATCCAGGTGCTACGCTCCGGTCCCCTACGATGTGAATTATATTTGGCGGTTTGGCAACGAATCGTCACCACACGACATCTTGGACCCTGCCATGGCGACCTCACGAGTCCGCCAATTTATTCGCAAACAGTTAAGAGCGTGTGCCGGGATTACTCGCAAGCCATTCGGTCTTGTGGAAAAAACGGTCAGCAATGTCTTGCGGCTGCCATTCGTAACACGAGTCTATCCCGAGGCAAAATTTGTCTTTCTTATCCGCGATGGCCGCGATGTGATGGAATCGGCCGAACGCTGCTGGCGGGAACCACCACAATTTGCCTATTTACTCGGCAAACTGCGCACCTTTCCCTGGCTATCTTGTGCCGGCTATGGTCATAAATATTTGCGTAGCGTGATCTTCCGCAGTCTGGGCATGCCAGCTCATGTCAATACCTGGGGGCCACGCTACCCAGGAATTGATGACGACGCGAGGCAAGGCAGCTTATTGACAGTGTGCGCCCGGCAGTGGCTTGCATCGATCGAACTCTACGAGGCCGCCCGGCATCTGGTACCCCCTGGGCAGCTACTCGAATTGAAGTATGAAGACCTTGTCCGCAAACCCATCGAGCAAGCCAGGCATTTGGGAAGTTTTCTGGAGATCGAAGATACCGATTCCTTGCAGGACTACGCCTCGGCAAACTTGCAATCGGGCCGAGTGGGCTCTCATGCACGCATCCCTCCGGACCAACTTCGACTGGGTATCGAAATCGCCCGGCCAGCTCTGGAGCGTTGGGGATACCTCTCAGGAACACCATTACGGAAGGCCGCGTAGGGAACCATCAGACTTTGTGGCAAAATCATGCGTATTGGGTTCTTCCAAATCTCGGACTCGTTCCCAGAGGGAGCCATCGATATTGGCGCCTACGCTGAATCAACCAAACATCCACCGAGCAAACAATAAGCCATGAGCGACAGCGTAAACACCGATGATTTCATTCTGTTTTCACCTCCCACGATCGGTGCCAAGGAATTGCACGGCGTCGAGGAAGCACTCCTATCCGCCTGGATCACCACAGGCCCTAAAACGGCACAATTCGAACGTCAATTCCAACAATTGGTTGGGGCGCCCGCTGCCCTGGCACTCAACTCCTGCACCTCGGGCCTGCATCTGGCATTGCGTGTGCTGGACGTGGGGCCGGGCGACGAGGTCGTAACCACCACGCTGACCTTCGCCTCGACCGTGAATGTCATTGAACACGTGGGCGCCCGGCCAGTCTTGGTCGATGTGGAACCCGACACGCTCAATATCGATCCACGGGCCCTGGAACAAGCCATCACCGGCAAGACAAAAGCAATCATTGTGGTCCATTACGCGGGCCACCCAGCCGACCTGGACGCCGTGTCGGCAATAGCCGAGCGGCACCATCTGCATGTCGTGGAAGACGCGGCCCACGCCTTGCCCGCGGCATTTCATGGCCGGCCGATCGGCTCGTCGACAAACCTCACCGCATTCAGTTTCTATGCGACCAAGAATCTGACCACGGGCGAGGGAGGCATGCTGACCGGAGACCCGGAACTGGTGGATCGTGCCCGAACACTCAGTCTGCACGGCATGAGCCGGAATGCCTGGAAGCGATACGAAGCCGAGGGTAGCTGGCGTTATGACATCGTTGCTCCGGGGTTCAAGTGCAACATGACAGACATCCAAGCCGCTTTAGGCCTGGCCCAACTTGATCGACTCCAGCAGATGCAGCAGCGAAGAAAAGAAATCGTTGCAAGCTACCACAGGGCCTTTGCGGGCATTGCAGCCCTGGAAGTACTTCCCTGCCGTCCAGGTATCGACCATGCGTGGCACCTCTATGTGATTCGCTTGAACCGAAAGGCCACTCCCATGGATCGCAACCGCTTCATTGAATTGTTAAGACAGCAAGGCATTGGCACTTCCGTACACTTCACCCCCATGCACATGCATTCTTACTACCGGAATAAGTATGGCTATCGGCCGAACGATTTCCCGGTTGCCTACTGCAACTTTCAACGGATGCTAAGCTTGCCGCTTTCGCCAGCGATTACCGATCCCCAGGTGGACAGAGTCATCGCAGCCGTGCTCAAGATTGTTGCTCCTCCCGGGAGACAAGTGGCATGAAACGATTTTTCGATCTGGTCGGTGCCTCGATTGGGCTCCTTGCGTTGGCACCCTTGTTTGCCTGTGTGGCCCTGGCCATCAAACTCGACGACCGTGGTCCTATTTTCTTCTCGCAACGCCGCGTGGGACGTTTTGGCCGACCTTTCCATATCCATAAGTTCCGCACCATGGTGCAAAATGCCGAACTGCTTGGACCCTCCATCACCGCCGCGGGAGATCCACGCGTTACACCCATCGGCAGGTGGCTGAGAAAAACCAAGCTGGACGAACTACCGCAGCTTTTCAACGTGATCAAAGGAGAAATGAGCCTGGTGGGGCCACGACCCGAGGTTGAACAATACACGCGATTGTACAATGGCGAGCAACGCGAAGTATTACAACTGGTTCCTGGCATGACCGAACCCACCTCCCTGCGGTTCTACGACGAAGAGCGAATTCTCGCCCAAGCCGAAAACCCAGAGCAGTTGTACTTACAACAGATCATGCCAGCCAAGATTCGGGGAAACCTCCAATACCAGCAACAGGCCACGGTCATTCACGACACCGTGGTCATTTTGAAAACGATGGCGAGAATGTTCAGGAAAGTCCTCACCCGTTGAGCTGGTGATTTTCAGACTCGGAATAAAGACGAATGGGCACCACCCCACCCAGCCTGAACGCCGATCGCCTCTCCCGCCAATTGTTTAAAAACAGCGGGCTGATGGTTGTTTCACGCTGTTTCAGTATGGTGGCCTTGCTCGTGACCGTACCGGTCATCCTTGCCACGCTGGGAAAGGATGGCTATGGCGTTTGGGAATCCTTGCTTGCCATCACCGGAATTGCGATGGTACTGCAGTCGGTCGTCAGCGGCACCATCTTGTGGCAGATCTCAACCAGTTATGGTGTGGGCAACCACCTGCAAACACGGCGTCTGGTACGCATCGGCATTGGCACGACGCTATGGATGCTCGCACTCTTCGCACCCCTGGCATGGTGGAGCGGGGAGACCTTCACGACAAGCTTGCAGGTGCCATTGCGTTGGTGCGACGATATCCGCTGGATATTCCCGGCACTTGTCGGTGTGCTGCTGTTGGGTGGCATCAACCAATCTTTGCTCTCCGTACTATCGGGCTACCAAAAGTCGGGAATTGCCTCGCTAATCCAATCCGCCGGGCTCCTGGCGACCAACGTGATCGCGGCAAGCATCTTGCTCCTGGGAGGTGGCCTGGAAGCCATGTTTCTTGGTTACCTGGTAGGATTCGCCGTGATGTTCGCAGTCGCTTACCCCTGTGCCTGCTCCTGCTGTGGACGAATCCGCTT
Organism: Planctomycetota bacterium; assembly: GCA_024276705.1. GTDB lineage: Bacteria > Planctomycetota > Planctomycetia > Pirellulales > Lacipirellulaceae > JAJRWS01. Next base: position 6,464 of record JAJRWS010000532.1, read on the forward strand.
ACTGCCCGCCTGGCCCTCACGGAAAGAATGGAGCCGACTGGCCCCCTATGCGGGCCTGCTCCTGCTGAGCAATCTCACCTTCATTTTTAGCGATCATACCGACAAGCTGATCCTTGCATCATTCGATTCTCAAACAGCCACGGGTTACTTCGGCATGGCCCAGCGGCTCACCGCCCTGGTATTGCAAGCCTGCATGGTCTTTTACTTGCCCTTCACCGCCGCAGTGGGTGCCTTGCACGCCCGGAATGACTGGGCCGGCATTCGAAATCTTTATGTGAAACTGGGAATGTGGATGGGCGCCATCGCGGGACTGGTCGGATTTCTGGTTAGCACACTTCGCACACCCCTTTTCATGCTATGGCTCGGGCGAGATCAGCCCGAAGCCCATGGGTTCCTGGCTCTGCTGTTGCTGGGTGGAACCAGCGCGGTTATCTTCTCCGGTGCGGGAGTCGCTCTGGCCAAAGGCATTGGCCGCCCTGGGCTGGAAACCACCTACACCATGCTCACCTTGGCTCTGATTTTGTTTTCCAAGCCTCTGTTAATGATTGTTGGAGGACCCTTCGGAGCCGTTGCCTCCTCGGCCGTAAGTTGGAGTATCGGGGCATTCTTCCTCCTGCTGATCCTCCATCGACAAATCGATCTGCCCCATCAAGCAATGAGGCAAGCCATTGGATTTTTCCTGGTCACGCTGATTCTATCCGGCATTGGCTGGTGGGCCACCTCGGATCTGGAACAGACTCTGGGAAACGACACCAACCGATGGGGCGCGGGTCTTTTTCTGCTCATTGCGGTTCCCCTGTTAACCATTGGCTATTTGGGGATTCTCACGGCAACACGGCTCATTCAGGTTTCGGAAATCGGCAAATTGATCCCCAGAAGATTGCACAAGCATTTCGGCAGGAGGCATGAGTATGAAAATGCATACTCCGATCTCCCGGCCTGATGTGGCCCGTGGTATCACTGGGGAAAGAGCTCGGAATCCCGTGGCCGCTCGGGGAAGGTGCACGAGAACTCGAACTCTCGCCCGCAACCGGCCCTTGGCAACGGTGCGTGAGCGCATGCTGCCTATTTTGTTTTTTGAACTGTATCTGTTCGGTTCGATACTGGCGTTTGCATTTGGGCCAGTGGAGTTCCAAATCTCCAATCCTTGGATACTCTACGCCTATGTTCTGATTGGCCAGGTTGCCATCTTCCTGGGTGGCTGGGCTGCCATGGCGGATCAACCGGCCGGGTACCGTGGTAAGTATCCCTTGCTGGCAATCCTCAAACTGTCAATCCTCGCCATGCTGGTCATGCTGCCGCCTACGATCTACTATCGTGGCCTGGCGAACATCTCGTTGGTGGAAGCCTTGACGAACCCTGGAGCCGCCTACATGGCTCGACTGGAGGGTTTTGATGGCGAGGCAATGACTCCCGTGCTATCGATTTTTCGGGCGATCATGACACCATGGCTGCGGTTGATGGTTCCCCTGGGCATCCTTGGCTGGCATCGCCTGCCTGCCCAATGGCGTTTGCTCTGGGGAATCGGCTTGATCGGCTACCTTGTCGAAACACTCTTAACGGGGGCGGCCATCGGACTGTTTGACCTGGTCCTGGTCGTTCCCTGGATGCTGTGGTTGCGTTTGCTCCAGACTTCGCGACAGGCCCCTGCGAGCCAGAGCATCCACTCCAAGCCGAGTGACAGGAATCGGCCCCGTGCCATCAGACCGTTGCCCCGGCGACGAAATAACCGGCCTGCCCGGTTGGTCTTTTTAGGCATTGTATCCCTGGCAATTGTACTGGCGGGAATTCAATATTTCAGCTTCTCGCGGCAATCTCGTTATCGTCTTTCGGGAAATCAGTATCCTTTGTGGACAACCCAATGGTCACAGCAGAAGTACGGGGTGTCCTTGCCACCCTGGGTCGAATACCCGGTCTATATGGTTACCCGATACTGGACTCAAGGATACCAGGGGCTCTCCGAGTGTCTGGAAATACCTTTTGAGCCTTGTTTCGGTTTCGGCCATTCCCAACTTCTGATGCGTTATGCGGGGCGAGTCGTTGGCGACCCAGAATTTTTCCTGCTGCGTTCCTATCCTTATCGACTTGAGGAAGAAACCGGGTACAACGTCGCCAATTACTGGCACACGATCTATCCCTGGCTGGCTTCCGACCTCACGTTTCCAGGAGCGATTCTTTTCATCGGCCTGATGGCCTACCTGCTGGCCAAGGCCTGGACCGATTCGCTGCCAGGACACAATCCTTTTGCGATTGGGTTTTTAGCCCAAGCGCTATTGATGTTTTATTACATCCCGGCGAACAATGGCCGGCTCTCCTATTCGGAAGAAGCCATTGCATTCTGGGGACTGCTGATACTTTGGCTGGCGACACGTAGAAGTTTGTCGTCGGCCCACACGCCGGGAAGAGTCTGCCGATAAGCTCTCGTCAGCCCACTAACTCCCACCGGTACGATTGCATGAAAACAAGAAAACAGAGGAGGCTTGAATGAGTCATCCCGCAAAAATCGCCAGCATGTCATCCGTACCCGTGAATCATTACCCGCATGTTGCCATTGTCTCCTCCAATCCCTTACGGAGTGATATGGCCAATGGGATATTCATGCAGTCTCTTTTTTCGGGTTGGCCCAAAGACCGTTTGGCCCAGATCTATTTCAAAGTCGCAATGCCCAATATGCCTGACTCGGATGTCTGTGATGATTATCGCATGATTACGATGTCCGGTTTAACGCACCGATGCCATCCCCGGAAGAACGAGCGGGAAGCCAACCCGACTTCTTCTGACACCAACCACGGCAAGCTCAATGGCAAACGTCTTGTCATGCAGCATCTGCGCCATCGATCCCGTTTGTTCCCCTGGCTGAAAGCGGGGCAAGAAGCGTGGTCCGCTCACGGCTGGCTGCAAAGGTCCCTGGAACGCCAACTAAAAAAAGTACGACCTGAAATTGTCTACGGGCTGCTTGGCAATTACTGTCTCACGAAAATCACCTATTCCGCCTGTCAAAAATTGGGACTTCCCTTATTTGTCCATGTCACCGATGATTTTGTAACTTCCAAATACCATGGCGTACCTTTTTCAGCGACTTTCCACCAAGCTGCCAAACGTTGGCTGGGTCGCGCTGTCGGATACTCGAGTGGTTGTGCCGCGATTTGTCCGGCGATGGCCGAAGAGTATCAGCAGCGCTATGGCGGTCATTGGACATGGTTTACCACGGTCCTGGATGCAAACCGCTACGACCCCAACCCAAGGGTACCAGATGGCGTTGTCCGCCTTGTCTATGCCGGCAACCTGGGGCTTCGGCGTTGGCACTCCCTGAGAAAACTCGCCTTGGCCTTACGCGAGCTCGCGACCCGCCAGGGGATAGAAGTACGATTGGCCATCTATGCTCCTCCCGAAGAGATCGAAATTCACCGCAAAGCGTTGGACCTAAGGCCAACCGTTGAACTGCGAGGCTGGGCACACCCGGCCAAACTGCCACGTCTATTTCATGACTCCGACATCCTGGTGCACGCGGAAAGTTTCGACCCCCAACAAGCCCTGCTGACGAAGTGGTCATTTTCTACCAAATTGAGCCAGTACATGATGGCTGGCCGCTGCATTCTAGCGTTGGGTCCCCCGGAATTGGCTTCGATCCGCCTTGTCCGGGATGAACAAGTTGGAATCAGCTTGACCGATTTCGATGCCAATAAATTGACTCGTGAACTTGAGCCACTGATTCAAAGCAATGCGATGCGACGTACCTGCGGCGAAAATGGCAGGCGTTGGGCTCTAACCTGGTGTGAACACGAAAAGCAGCACGATCGGTTTCGTCAAGAGTTAGTCAATGGAGCAAGTCATAGCCATCAGGTTGAACCTCCTTGGCAAGATGGGAGGCATGCCGACCCCGATCCACACACAACGGCAAAAAAACTTAATAACGTAGCATGAATTCGCTGATAAAGACTTATAGCCGGACGCACGAAAGAGTCGCAAAGTGGAGAGTTTGGGGCGGCGACCGTGCACCAACCCGAAATGGAGTTGCAAGTAACATAAGCTGCTAGCAAGCCTTGCGGCGCTGTCCAGGCCGCGAAACAGGCATTGGCTTGCCGGCAATTTGCCTGTTATTCTTCGCATCTCCTCCAGCTTCACCGGGAGGGCCAGATTGTACTTTGTCCAAATCAATTACTTTGTTGTGCTAGCGAATCCAACCAGGAGAACTCCATGACCTTGGTATGGCGGTTACTGAAATACATACCGCCCGGCATGCTGGTTCTCGTGAAGCGATTTACGGGAGCCCGATGCCGAATGTGGGTACGCGAAGTATTCGGTGGAACTTATCGCTCCATCCCCGACCGCATTGTTCGTATTACCGATGGGCGGAAATTTCATATCGGCCCCGACTGCATCTATTGGCCACTCCACATCGGGCTTGATTTCGAGCCGGAAGCCACGGCGATGGTTCGTCGGTTGGTCCGCCCGGGTGATACGGTCGTGGACGCAGGTGCCAATTATGGCTGGTATACGACCCTGCTGGCCGAGTTGGTTGGCAATTCCGGGCATGTCCATGCGTTCGAGCCGGTACCGACTACCTACACTCGGCTGACCGAGCATGTTGAGATCAACCATCTCGAAAAGCGCGTCTCCGCCATCCACGCAGCGATCGGCAAAGAGCCGGGAGAAATGGAGATCCATCTTTTTGCAGGGCTTTCTCACTCCCGGGCGTCTCTTTCAACCCTAGGTTTCACGACCTCCAATACTTTCCTGACTCCGGTGATTCCGCTGGACCGGTACCTTGATACGCGTGGAGTCCAGAAGGTTGATTTTCTCAAGTGCGATGTCGAAGGCTCGGAACTGATGGTCCTGCAAGGGGCCCAGTCGCTACTCGACAAGCCGGAGGCGCCGATGATTCTGATTGAGCTCAACCACGAGACCTGCGAAGCCTTTTCATACAAGACAACGGACCTCTGGCGTTATCTTCAGAAACATGGCTACGACCACTTCTATGAAATCGATGCCATGAACCATCTCCGCCGAGTGTTTACCGAGGCGGAAATTGAAAAAATCAACCTGTTGCTCTGTGGCAAAGGTTTACGGATTGAAACTCAAATGGCTTCTGGCCGGACATTCCCTCAAGCCGCCGCATGAGCTTGCGCCCTTCTTCATCGTTCGGGCTTCATCGTTCGGGCATTTCGTGGCTTCAGGGCCTGGCAGTAGCTTTTAGCGTCTGCCGGGGAGACAAACTCCACGGCCACCCGCTTTCCTGCCGGTGCTCAGGACCAATTACCATACTGTTCGAAGACATAGTCGAGCGAGTCGATGTTGAGCACATCAGTACCGCCGTTTTCGGCATGCGCTCGAACCATGGCAAACCCTTGTGCCAGGTTTCTAAAATTCAATCCATAGAGGAGGGCGTAGTTATTACGTCCGAATAGATCGTCATCCAACGCGGAATCGTACAAATCAGCCTGATCGTTACCGCCCGCGGTGGCAAAGGCGGACACGCGTTCGAAGCCACCGACGTAGTGGTAAAAGTCACCGTTTTGCGCTTGCAGCACGCCATAATCAGGACGCCCCACAAACAGGTCGTCGGTTGCCCCATCATACAGGTACGCATTGTCCAGACCGCCATTGGTCGCATAAGCGCTCACGCTTTCAAAGTTGCCCGCATAGTTGAAAAATTCACCATTCGTCCCGCGGAGCAAACCATAATTCGGGGTGCCAATAAACTCATCGTCGTTCGCACTGTCGTACAGCGAGGCGCTGTCCGTGCCGCCCCCGTTGGCAAAGGCATACACTCGCTCGAAGTTGCTTGCGCTATTGTAGAACTCGTTGTTTTCGCCACGCAGCAGGCTCTCCGTCGGAGTTGCCGTGAACAGATCGTTCGTCGCACCATCATACAGGTAGGCACTGTCATACCCGCCCGCGGTGGAGTAAGCGTAGACCTGATCGAAGGTGCTCGCGTAATTGTAGTAAGTACTCCCGTCATCGATCATAAGCCCGTAAATGGACCTGGCCACGAACTGGTCATTCCCCACGCTATCGTACAAGTACGCCAGGTCGTTGCCCCCCTCCGTGGAGAAGGCGAAAACGCGGTCGAACCCATCCGCGACATTGTTGTACTCGCCCGCAGCGCCTGCCAACTGGCTCGATTCGGGCCGACCGGTGAATCGATCGTCCCCAGCCGAGTCGTAC
>JAJRWS010000533.1 GCA_024276705.1 Planctomycetota bacterium
CTCAGCGAAGCGGTACTCGTACTCGACGGCCGTAGGATACTCGCCATGCGACTCGAGTACGAGTACCGCCGCAAGCGGCTGAGTACGAGTACGAAGGTGCATTATCAGAACGCCACGATTTACCGAAGTTTTTTTCTTGAATGTTCCCTACAGAAAACCGGATAGTTATTTATCGGCCAAGCCTTAAAAGGGAGCGAACGTTTCTCGGAGGCCCACGACCAGGTGGTCAAGGCGTGAGTTGCGCGGTTGGTTGACTATCTGAAGCCCCAGGAGATTCCAGGGAATTCTTGTATCCCGACTAGGTGGAGGATACAATCGGGGGAAATCGTAGCGCGTATGGGGGTATGAATGGGATTCAAATCAATTGGAGAGGACCGGTCAATGAATAAGTCAAAGAAGAACCGTCGCGAGTTTCTGGCTACAGTTGGCACTGCGGGTGCCGCGTCGATCGTCGCGAGATCTGCCGGAGCTGCGGTTGGCCTCGGCGTTGACGGCAAGGAGAAGCTTGCAATCGACGGGGGGACGCCGGTACGGAAGATCCCACTACACTATCAGCCCTACGGCCCCCAGTTCTACAACGAGGTCGAGAAGCGTGAAATCCTCGATGTCCTCAAATCGAGGAAGCCTTTCCGCTGGTGGAAGAACGGATCTAAGGTCCTTCAGTTCGAGGAAGCGTACGCGGCCCACATCGGTGTGAAGCATGCCCTCGGGGTGACCTCGGGAACGACGGCCCTGTCGGTCGCTTTGGCAGCGTTGGAAATCGGCCCCGGTGACGAGGTCATTCTCCCCGCTTGGACATGGTACGCAGACTTCGATACCGTCGTCCTCGCGGGAGCGCTGCCGGTCTTCGCCGAGATCGATGACTCGCTCAATATCGACCCTGAGGATATCGAGGCGAGAATCACGCCGCGGACGAAGGCGGTCATAGCCGTCAGCCTTCAGGGATGCCCGGCCGATATGACGCCGATCCTCGAAATCGCGCGGAAGCACAAGCTCCGTGTCCTGGAGGATTTCTCGCAATGCGTGGGAGGACGCTACCGGGGAAAGTACTTGGGCTCGCTGGGCGACATCGGCATTAGCAGCTTCCAGCAGGGCAAGACCATCACGGCGGGAGAGGGCGGCGCCGTGGTCACCAACGACCCGGAGCTCTTCGAGCGAGCCATCCGGGCCCACGACGTCGGCTCGCTTCGCTCGCCTTATAAGGAGGAGTTCGACGGCGGTTTGCTGGAGGGCTTCGCTGCGTCCAACTTCCGCATGAGCGAATTCACCGGCGCAATCCTCAAAGCGCAGGAGCAGGACATCGAGACCATCTGCAACGCAGTTCGGAGCAACACCAGGAAGGTGCGCGAGGGCATCGCCGACCTGCCCGGACTGAAACTGCGGAAGACGCCGGACCTGGAGGGCGACATCGGCGTGACCGTCTTCCTGGATCTGGAAACACGCGGGCGACGCGATCGGTTCCTGCGGGCGCTGCGGGCCGAAGGAATTGCCGCCTCGGGCCCCGGAGGTTCGGTGATTCTGCCGATCGATGGGCGGATCGAAAACAAGTTGGTCGTCCACTCCGATTGGCCCAGCTTCAACACGCCGCAGGGAAAGGCCATCCGCTACGGCGCGGACTGCTGCCCAAGAACCATCGACATCATCGACCGTATGGGCGGCGTGATCATGGATCCCAATTTCACTGACGACGACGTGAAGGACATCGTTGTGGCTATCCGCAAGGTCTATCATGCTTGCCTTTTCCCAATTCGGTCATGATTGCATCCACTGGCTCGGGCAAGTCTCCAGGCCAGCTCCCCAATAAACGCTTCTCGACAATCACCTTGCTTTCCAATAGTCGCAGGGGTGCCTCAAACACGGAATCTCGCGCCTCCTGGAAAGCATTTCTACGGTAAGTCTCCGTCACGGCCCATGACACGGCAGACGGATCCGAGAAACGAGTCGGACGGACCAGGCCCAGCATGGATGCGATGGGTGCATCCTGCCACGCTGGCATCTCTAGCGGTGCGGACACGACTTCCACACCGGAATAGAACGTGGTGGCAACTTCTGGCGAAGCAGCCGAAGCTTGAATCAGGCCGGTGCCACCAAACTGGCCTTCCCCGCCGAATTGGCTCTCCCAAATAAGCAGGTCTTCGCCGTCGACATCCGCATCATGGTCGGCATCTCCGTCAGCCTGAGTGGCACTGCTCGATTTTCCGAAGCCGCGTTGCCATGCCAGAAAATCATTCCCATCAATATCCAGATCTTGATCGAAATCGGCCGTGGGAGCAACGAAGGGAACGAGCCCGGGACTCGGCGGCGCGGCAATCCAGCTCGAAACAAAACCGCCGTAATCGTGTTCGGAGAGACGATGCAAGGAGTCGCCGCCACCGTCGGCCGACAATGGCCATGGGATCCCCGTGCCATAACGGACCGCATCGACGAGCACATCTCCGGTTGCCAGTGTGACTGGGTCTTCCGGTTTGAGTAGCTTGACCCGCTCACCAGCATTGTCCAGCCTGCCCGATGCCGGACCGAACAGACGCGGCCCGCTGCCGATTCCAAAGACATTGCGGAACGATACTTCCTTGGCTGGTTCCAGAACCGGATCGAACGTCACCAGGACAATCGCCTCGCCCGCCGCGAGGACCGTGCCGGCCGGGAAGACGAAACCGATGCCATCGGTCGTCAGCTGGCTGATGTCCCGAGTTGCGCTGTCGACATTGACCAACTCTAAGAATTCGAGCTCCTCCAGAGCGATGTTCCCAACCTCGGCCGGTGGAACGGAGGCCGGATGGTAGTGTACTTCACTGATCAAGAGGTCATCAAACACGGGCCCGCTATTCGCGTAGCCGAATGTCTGGGCCGTCATGGGAAACAGATCGCTCGCCGGATCCGCATTGGCCCAACGGCCCAACGAGACGTCGGTGTCGGTCGCATCGAATTTGACGTGGTCCGCGAAGCGAAGCGGCTTGCCGGTGGTTGGATCGGCCTCGAGCAGCCACAGTTCGTCGCCGAACTGGCCATCGAGAGCGAAGCCTAGCTGGGACTCATTAAAAACCGTGTATTGGCCCGGAGCCAAAGTCGTGCCGTCAGGAATCTGAAAGAGAAAAAGATTAGCATCGGTGTCACTCAGAGTCCATTGGCTCAAGTCGATCGGGCTGTCCGTAATGTTGGTCAGTTCGACCAGGTCCGGAGCAGCACCATCACTGTGGGATAGCAATTCGTTGATAAACACGTCGTATACCGGTCCGGTTCCCTGCAGCCCCGGCGAACCGCCATACTCATTGCTGCTTCGCCAATTGGCACTTGTTTGGTAATCTCTGGCCGTGTCGATCACCTCCAGTGAAGAGCCGGTGCCATCCGCCCGCCCAGGCCAATCGCCCAAATCGTCGTATATAAAATCAATGAATGGCGTGCCATCCGCCAAGGCGACGACAATCGACTCCCCACCATTGCTCAACTGGCCGCTGGCAAATTCCCCGATCACCGCAGGCCCAGAGCCGTATCGCAATTCGAACGCCACCCTGTCCCTGACCACCACCACGTGTTGGCCGACCGTAAGCTCCACATCGGGAAAGGCAAAGCTCACCCCATCGATAATTTGCACGCCGGCCAAATTGATGGTCGCGGTACCCGCGTTCACAAATTCGAGAAACTCGAAATCATCGTTATCGAGCCCCGGAATTACGGCCAGCTCGTCCGAGGTCGGATCGGTTGGATGGTACATAATCTCCGTCAATCGGAGCGACTCCTCGACCGGATTGGGAAGCGTGGTGGTGACGGTGATCGTGTCGCTGGCAACGAGATCGCCCTGGAAGTTATAAGCTTCCAGCACGATCGGATTGGCTCCCTCCACCAAGGGAACGGCCACCTGCCACGAATGGTCGTCGGTCCACCTGGCCCCCAGAGGCAGACTCGATCCGGCCAAACGGATCTCGCGGACATCGATCCAGCCAGCCCCGGCCAGATCGACCGTGTTGGTGGTCACGCCGAAATCGGCCCCGCCATGGGTGGTGATCGAAAAGGTGACTTCCGGCATTAACTGACCCAGCACGTAGGCTCGCCGTGCCGTTAAGTAATCGGCGATCTCGGTCGAATTGTCCTCCACCGAGCGCGTTGCAATATGTTCGATCCAAGGAGCGAGATAGTCGAGATTGTAAGTGGTCGAGATGATGTCGAGCAGATGCCCTTGAAAGAGGCGGCGATTGGAGGGAATGTTGATGATTTGGGTCAATTCGGAATTGCCATCTCCATAGATTGACGCACTGGTTGACCGATACCACGAGAAATCGAGGTCCCATGGAAGCGCCAGCACCCGATTGTCGGCAGGCCGGACATAAAACTGTAAATTGTGGGCCAGGCCTTGATTGTACGTATCGACCATCCCAACCAACGATTCGAATGCAAACAGGCGCATCCACTGGTCGACATCGATCGCCTCTTGGGAAGCGACGTCGAGAGGCCCATCGACGGCACTTCCATCCTGACTAAATGCCTTGGCCATGTTGATGATTCGCGAGTAGTCGTCTTCATCCCGATTGCTGCGAATCAGATAGTTCCAGCGATAAGCATTTGGATCTTCGCCCATATCGACAATATCGACCGCCAGCACGGGAAACACACCTTCCCGGGCGTAGCCAGGCGGCAGTTTGAAGTCCTCGAGATCCCCCGACTGGGTCCTGGTGGAATAATAAACTAACTCGAACTTGTATCGAGTCCCGTCGCTGCCATTCTCGTACTGCGAATCCAAAAAAACATCGTCGTAGCGAGCCGCCAGCAACTGGCCCGTGCCATTGAGGGCTGCGTTGGGTGCGACCACATAGATCGCATCATCCATCATCATCGGAATATCCCCGGCATGATTCGCGATGTGCTTAAGGGTCAGTTCGCGGTGGCTTGCCCCGACTCCCCACACTCCTCCTTGCCGGTCGATGGATACAATATCATGCACGCCGAATAAGCGGGAATCAGCCGGAAAACGGAGATTGAAACCGGTCGCACCCGATCCGCGACTAAACCCGCTCCCTTTCAAGCGCACACCAACGTCGTAATAAACCTGCCGGTCATTGAAGACGATCGTCGCTCCCATTCGATGATTGGTCATCACCCGAATCGGTTCCAGCATCTGGTTGTAATCATCCCCGGTCATGATGATGCGGAAGGTATGTTGTGGGCCATCGGGAACCGTGTTGTTGTCGACTTGATAAAGGGCGCGAGAATCTTGGCCCTTGGCGGGAAACTGGGAGTTGGCTCCCATCAAGTCGATCCCTTCAACATAAAACTGGACGACATCCTCTCCATGCTGCCCTGGAATGGTCGCCTCGTAAGTCCCAGCGGCGGAACCAGCCATCACCATGCTTTGGAACGCTCCTTCATTGACCGAATACCACAGCATGACCGCCGCAACACCATTGTCGTCCGATGCGTGAACTCGAACGGTGACTGGCTGGCCTTCTTGAGGAACGGCTGGCGCATGGGCAAACTGGTCGTAGGTGGGGCCAATGTTTGCCTCGGAGGTCGAGTTGATTTCTCCGGGGGTGCCGAGCGTATAGGGATCGGGCGTCTGGAGGACCGTTGTGCGGGCCATCCGGTTGAAATAAAAACGGGTGTGCAACTGGGGCGACCCGGAAAGCCAGCGAACCCGCATCGAGACTTCGTATTCCCCTCCATCCACGATCGAAGCGCCGCCGGCGAAAGTCGTTTCGACATGATTGCTCATATGCTCGGTCCCGCCGGTCGCCAGCAGATGCAATACCTGGTTGGTGGGATTGCCGGGCTCGGTGATCACTCCCGAGAGGCCGTGCTGTCCGTGGTTACCGACCAGCCGCCAGGCTGCCGGTTCACTCCCCAACGGGTCACTTTCGAAACTGCCATTTTGAATCCGTTCGATCGCCACCCCATCGGGATCCTCGATGACCGAAACGTCGTCGACCAGGATTTCCCCCTCGTCGAGCAAGCCAAATATAAATTCCTGCCACTCTTCGGGATTGTTGCTTCCGGGCGGCTCGCTCGCCCAACCGCGGTAGGTCACCGTTTGCCAGGGAGCTGACTCCACCACGCTGGCGGCCCATGCTTCTCCCTTGCTGTTGTCCGCCCAGGCATCTCGTAATTCCAGGCTGGAGCCCCTTCCATCGGGTCGCGACGGCCACCGGCCATCTTCGAAGTAATGGACCTGGTCGGCCCGATTGTCGAAACCATCAACCAGGCGGATCAGATCACTCTGATTCGATAGCCGACGCTCCAGGCCACCCAACACGTCGATGCCCGGAACTTGCTGAGAAAAGGTTGCGGCATCGTCGGTCAGCACCAGATAGTCTCCCGGTGCCATCACTGTGCCACTCGGGAAGACGAAGTCGACACCTCCCTCCACACGCCAGCCCGAAAGATCGACCGGTGACCCGCCCCGATGATAAAGCTCAATCCACTCGAGGGCGTCTTTCTCGAACGGCACGGCCCCGACCGTTTGGCTCGAGATCAACTCCACGCCGAAGACGATGTCGCTGCTCGTGGTGGTTGCCTGATGGACTTCCACCGAGAGCCGGTTTGTGCCTTGTACGAGTGCCTCCGAGGATATCTCTATTGGCCCCACGGAAACAGCATTCTCTATCCCCGATGCCGAAAAGGTCCCCGAGGTCACGGCGCCGGTCGGCATATTGAACCGGCTTATTTCCTTGCCATTGAGATAAAAGATGGCCCCATCGTCGATCCAATGGCGAAGCTTCAAGTCGAGGTCGGGATTACTCGGATCGCCAGAGAAATCGAAGTCCTTCTCGAAATAATAGGTGACTACCGGCGGATTATTCGTTTGAGGATTGTCCAGTGTCGTCCCGATCGGCGCGCTCAAAAGTGCGCCCTCGTAAGCCAGAAGGCCAGGACCGGAAAACCAATCGGCCCCATTGACCGGATGCATGATTCGCTGCCACAACGGGCCCAAATCGTCACCCTCCTGGTTGTAACGCCATGGGTCATCCATCGCCACCAGGACCTCCGCAACCAAGTTCCCCGGCCTGGCAACTTTCGGTGGCGCGTGATAGAAAATCTCGTTGATGACAATCTCCTCGTGTAGTGAGAAGAGATTTGTGACTCCCGGCGTGGCTGCCGACGGATAGAGCCACCTGTCGCCATGATTGGATGACCTCCCTTGCAGGCGGTCCGTGATCTTCCTGGCATCGAGCACGCGTTGGGTGGCCTGTTCCATGAGGAATACGCGATCCGCATCCGAAGGCAGCCCATTCAACTCGCTGACGTCGTAGGCAACATAATCGCCAGGTGCCAGCACCTGACTTGGAAGTGGATGGTCGGTCTCCGTCACTCCGAGAGTACGCAAGAAAAAATCGGATGGGTCAAGTGAAGTCTCTCCTTGATTCACCAACTCGATGAAAAAAGTGCCACTTTCGGCCGAGTCGATTTCACTGAGGGCCAGCCTCGGTTGCGGATTGGGTGGTGCCGGTGTCTCCACCACAAAGAGCTGGGAGCCGAACCAGACGTCCGTATCACCGTCTCCCTGATGCACCTCGACCGCAAGAACATTATTGCCCGCCACATTCAAGGCATCCCCCGGCAAGATGATGCGCCCGGTCGCCATCGGACTGACCGTATTGGCTGAAGCGATGGTTGCATAAGTCGTGAGGCCTGCCGGCATATTCTGTCGGTGGACCTCCGTGCCATTGAGATAGAAAATGGCGCCGTCGTCAAACTGGGCGTCCAGCTCGATGGTGTGGCTGGCGGCCGGATCGCCCGAATAGGTGAATTCTTGGCGGAAATAATGTGTGTTGGGGCCCTCATCGACCTGAGTATTTCCCAACAGGGGGACCGCGCTCGAGTCGAACTGAACGTGCAAACCGGATGGATTATCGCTCGTTCCGCTATTGATTAGATTGAACTCCAGGATATTGATTCCTTGCACCCACCCACTATGGATGGTGAAGGGTCCTTGGAACGCCCCGAAACCAGCGAAGCTGATGCCCGTCCTCACCCCATTGAGGAGAACCGAACCGAGCGAATTATCGACGGCCCCCATGATCGAAAGAGTCGCCGTGGAAATATCGTAATCCGACAGATCAAATTGCGTGCTAAACGAATAGTTTCCTGGCGGAACATTCGTGGAGCCGCTCGAGACGACGCCCGTCCACTGCGAACTGTTGGTCCCGTCGATCCAAGCGGGATTCGGGGCCATCGTCAGAAGAGGATCTCCCGTATCGGTCTCGAACCAATGCGGATCGGTGGTCCCCGGCGGTAAGGGAACGCCCGCCTCGGAGACGCCCGTGCTGAAAAGCGTATCGATTACCTCCGCCTCCAAACCACTGCCCGGCTCATCCCCCGCATGGAACAAAGCTTGCCCGACTTCCCATGAGGAATCGTCAAAGGTCAGTTCCCGCCAGCTGCTGCCCAGATCAGTTCCACTATCCTCGTAACGCCAACTCGAGATCCGCTCGATCGGTTCGGTCGTCACTGGCGTCCGATCAGGGACCGGAAAATTCTCCGTCCCAGGCGTCCCCCCAACTTGAAGGCTAGTTCGCCAATTCTAGGTATCTTCGGAAGACCACTGCTCATCCAGCTTGGCAAGCGTCGAACCGGAACCATCCGGTCCCACGGGCCATTCGACGCCGTCGTCCCCTTCGCCTCCATCGTTGTAGTCGAGCCGATCCATCCGCCGGCCGCTGTTATTGACCAGCCGCAGTTCTTCGCCCCCATTGGAAAGTGCCCCCGTGTAGGGGCCCAAGGCATTCGGAATTCCGCTGGCCGATAATCTGGCCGGGTCAGCCGCAACCAACAGATAGCCGTCAGCCGGCATCACCGTGCCGTCGGGAAATACATAATCGACTCCGCCCTCGATGCTCCACCCGGTCAGATCGACATCGAGCGCTAGCTGGCTGTGAACTTCGATCCACTCCAGCGACTGGTCGGAGTCGGCCGGATGGTACATCAATTCGTTGAAGACAACCGTGCTGTCAAGTACGATTCGCGGTTCGAGCTGCTCAAACTGCAAATGCCTGAGATGATCGTAAAACATGTTTGATCACGCCTGGCCAGAGAATCGTACCATCCGTGTGGGGAGCAGCAGCAAGGCCAGGGCCAGGATACAGGAAACCGGCTCGGGGACGGCGACCGTGAAGCCCAGGTCGCGCATCGATGCAATCGTTGTGCGGCTTAGGAAGGGTTCGCCGTAGTCGGGGTCGATCGCCCCGGTCATCAGTTCCATCGCGAGGTCGCGGCCGAGTGGGTCGGTGATGCCGACACGGGGATCGAGGCTCCATGGATCGCTTGGATTGCCCTCCTGGCTACTGCTCCGCATCCGCTGATCCCAATGGCTGTTTTGCGTACCACTCGAGCCGGCCAGTTCGACAGGGACGAAAGTTGCCAGCGAATCGAATTCATCCCGGTAAGCTGCCACGCCGTATGCTCCCGTGTATTCTCCCGTTCCGAAAGTGTAGAGACCGTTGCTGAGCCACTGGGTGCCAATCCCCAGCACATGTCCAACTTCGTGAGCGATGAGTTCGTCGATGTAGTTTACGCCCACGTATTCGGTATTGGGGGGGGTGGGGCCAGATCCGTCCCAACTGCCAAAAAGGTCGATCACGCCCGGATTGATGCGTATCCGGCCCGTTGTGGACAGTCGAAATCCGCCTTGGTTGACGCTGGAGGTGACATTGGCGTCAGCGAAGCTGGAGCCGGATATCACAGAAATGGAAACGCCGCCAAGGCTGATTCCTGGCTGATAGCCGGTGATGGCGTTTTCCCAAAGTGATTCGGCGTCGGCGATCGCGTCATCCAGGATCTGAAGCTGGGCTGCAGTGAACGAACCGGGACTGGTTATGGTCAGCGACAGATCGAAGCTTGCGCCTGAGGCCGGCATGGCTGCCAACAGGAGGATCGTGGTGGTGCAAAGTTTGATGATCGGTGTTGGCATGATCGGTTTTCCAGCAGGTGCGTCACTCATGCGGTTATTCAATTCGGGTTCGCCGTGCTGATTGGTGGATGGTCGTTGCTGACTGACGGAACGTCCGTGCTGCCGGCTTCAGTAACACACGATCGATTGGGCGGATAAGCCGCCCGGGCTAAGCGTTCCAAACGACCAGGACGTTCATCGGGTCGGCTTCATCCGCCGGCCTCTACTAATTATCTATTCTATTGGAGAACTGGCCAGCAGGCAAAGATTTTGCTTAAATACTGAGGCAATGGATTATCCGGACCGGCGCGGTTGCAGGGAATGTTTCCCCCGTTTCGAATCCTGGGTATTTCCCCTGCTTTCCCCGCCGACCGGCGCATCATGCCGATGCCCGGCTAACGAAATGTTCAATTCAATCGGGTAAGCTATGTTTTTTCCCCTTTCCGACGACGACCAGCTGTTGGTCAAACCGGCCTATGTGACTTGGACCCTGGTGGGGCTCAACGTTCTAGTGTTTCTGCTGCAGATGTCAAATCCCCAGTTCACGCTTGGGTACGCAGCCATTCCAGCGGAAATTACCAGGGGGCAGGATCTGGTGGGGATGGTGCCGGTCCAAGTGGGGTCGGTCCAGGATGGGACGGCCCAGATGGTAGAGCTGCCGCAGGCGCCAGGGCCATCGCCCATTCAATTGACGCTGCTCACCGCCATGTTTATGCATGCCGGCATCATGCACCTGGGCGGCAATATGCTGTTTTTATGGATTTTTGGCGACAACGTGGAGCACCGTTTCGGCCATCTGCCATTTTTGATATTCTACCTGGCCAGTGGCCTGGCAGCCAGCCTGGCCCAAATTGCGCTTAATCCCGACAGTGTCATTCCGACTTTGGGCGCTTCGGGCGCGATTGCCGGGGTATTGGGCGCGTATCTGGTTTTGTTCCCGCGTAATCGGGTTTACGCGTTTTTCCTGTTCACGGTGATTTCGGTTCCCGCCTTCCTGGTGCTGGCGATGTGGGCGGTAACCCAGGTGATCGGTGGTTATGGGTCGATTTTCGGGGCGGCTGGCGTGAGCCAAACGGGAGGGGTGGCCTACATGGCCCATCTGGGCGGCTTCGTGGCCGGTGTGGTGGTCGCCATGTTCTATCGCCGCAAATTGCCGGCGGAACCCGACACGGTTTTTGGCCGCCACTATGCGCGGGATCCGCGCACCCGCCGGCTGTGGTAGGTGGTTTACGACATCCGGATCGATTCCTGTTCGGGATCGAACAGGGCCGTCTTGCTCTGACGATGAGAAAGGATGCCCATCGAAAGGGGAGCCTGCACGCGGACCGCCATGGCGATGTTGCATTTGGGTTGCGCTCGAGTTTCGACGCACGTCAGCAGGTCTTGCCAGAGCTTGCTGGTATCCGCCATTCCGTTCCATGGGATACGCAGCTCTTTCTTGCCTTTGGCGAAGGGGACGATCCGTACGCCATAATCCTTGCCGCCGGCGATCATGGCCCACGAGATAATCCCATCGGTGCCGCGGATGATGGTATCGGATGGGACATGATTCGAGAGTGAACTGGTCATCACCACGCTCGGTCCGTCCGGGTAATCGGCAATAATGTTGCACTGGTCGGGTACTTCGCGGTTGTACTGGAAGGTTCCGCCGCCGCCAAAGACGCGCTGGGGATAGTCCAGTTCCAAGATGCAGAAGACGGGAGTGAAAACATGGACCAACAGGTCCGTGGCGGGGCCACCGGCATAGTCCCAGAACATGCGCCACTGGAAGAAACGAGAAACAGAAAAATCCACCTGGGGAGCGTCGCCGAGGAAACGCTTCCAGTTCAAGTCCGGGCCAGGTTTGGCGTTGGCGTCGGGAATCGGCATCCGCTCCCCCCAATCGCCACGGCGAAAGTAGCCACACTGAACATGGACCGGTTTGCCAATGATCCCATTTCGGACCATTTCAATCAGTTTTGGGTAGTTCTCGTCGGCCATGTACTGAGTTCCGACCTGGACCAGTTTGCCCTTCTTTGTGGCTAACTCTTGGATCTTTTTCGCCTGCTCGAACTGGCTCCAATGCGTGAGCGGTTTCTCGCAATAGATATCTTTGCCCGCATTCAGGGCGTCGATCGTTTGCGGGGCGTGGAGACGGTCGGGCGTCGCGATGCAGACGACGTCAACGCGCGGGTCGTCCAGCAGGGCTTCGTGTTCCATGTACATCCGCGCCGAGCCCGCCTTCTTGCTCGCCGCTTCCAGGCGTGGGCGATAGACATCGCAGACAGCCACCGTTTCGGCGATCCCTTGCTCCTTAAAATGTTCAAGGATGTCCAGATGTGCCTGGGCGCGACCACCGGTGCCAATGAAGCCAACCCCGATGCGTCCATTGGCACTTTTGCCGGGGGCGGCATGGGCTTTCAACACGGGTGTGACAGCGGCTGCTCCGACAGCCAGGCCCGTACGTAGAAAATCACGACGGTTTTTTCGATCGTTTGACATGAGAGTGTCAGGGTTCAGGAGAAAGAAATGGCAAAGTTCAGGAGGGCTACGGGTCATAAGCTGCCAGGCAAAGGAACACTAATCTTCGCTTATCCGCACTAATCCTGAATCTCATGAGCGCAGATTAGCGTAGATTAGTGTTCTCAGCCTTTTTATTTACATTCCGGTTTCCCATCGGTTCTGGTGTAAGCTGCGATGCAAAGGAACACGAATAGCGTTTGTTCGCGGTTCCATTTGTGACCTGACTTAACGCAGTTGTACTAAGCGACTGAGCCTAGCGACAATACGGTCCTATTCCGTTTTTGTTGTCGACTTTCTGCTTATCAAGAGGCGGCAAACATCCAGTTTTTCGTATATCAGGCCCATGTTATTTCCTTATACAGAAAACAGTTTGAACCACGAAATACACGAAAGGACACGAAAAAAGGTGTATTTTGGCTCCATTTACGGCTTTCAGTTCAGGCTCGCAGTTTCTGTTTACGATACTTAGTTTTCGTTTGTTTCGTGTCTTTCGTGGTTGCTCTTTTCACTTTGAGTTATTTCGATCCCGATAGCGATCCCGGTAATTTTGATGGTGCTAGTAAAAAGCCCTACCCTACACGCCCACGTTCAGGAAAAAGAGGTGTCAGGGTTCAGGGTTCCTTGGATTTTTCTTCCTCGGGCGGGGTGATTTGGACGACAGGATTTTCTTCGCAGAGCGGTTTCGAGTCGCCCGATTCGCTCAAGATTTCAGCAAGGGTGCTGGATCGAAACGCCACCTCGATTTGCGCAATCGCATTGTCGATCCGTTGATGCAGCGGGCAGAGTTTTGCATGTCCCTCGATCCCGACTGGACATTTGTGGATGCGCTCGAGTGGATCGATTGCCTGGGTGACATCCCAGATAGTGATTTCTTCGGGAGATCGCGCCAGCTTGAAGCCACCCCCCAGGCCACGGCGCGATTGGACAATTCCAGCACGTACCAGACCTTTCATGATTTTGGAAAGGTACGGCGCGGGGAGCTTGGCGAGATCGGCCATTTCACGTACGGTCATCGATTCGTCGTATTGGTTGGCCAAGACGATTACCGCCCGTAGCGAGTATTCAACCGTTTGCGAAATCATTGGATATTCTCTTTCATAAGAGTTCGCATGGAAAGTAGGTCCAGCAATAGTACTGAGATTTTGCTAACTGCAATGATAGCTGAGACTTTCTCCATAGTAGGGATCATTTTTCGGCGCTGGGGCCGATTTCGTGAGTGCTTTGAAAAAGAGCAGACCGAATATGCCGATCATGCAACATGCGCCGGAAATTTCCCAGATTCCCAAGACGGGGAGTTTGCCCACGGTGGAGGGAAAGACCATCACCGTCAAATCGACCCAGCGGCCAATCAATACGACTACGGCCACTTTCATCATAACATGCTCGCTTCGTTTGCAGGGCTTCGGGAGCAGGACAAAGAAAGGAATTATCCAGTTCAACAGGACGCTCACCAAAACCACTGGGCCCCAGGGACCGTGCATACGCGCGATGTAATAGGAGGTTTCTTCGGGGATATTAGTATACCAGATGAGCATGAACTGGCTGAACCAGATGTACATCCAGAAGCAACTGAAACCCAAAAGCAACTTGCCCAGATCGTGCAGATGATCTGTGCGGAAGATTCCATAGAGGAGTCTACCAGGGCGGCGCAGGAGGAGTCCCACGATAACGATCGCGGCCAGAGTGGCTTGGATCATGCCCGCGAACTGATAAACGCCCCACATCGTGCTGAACCACATCGGTTCCAGGGCCATGATCCAATCGACGCTGGCCAGGGAAAAAGTGATGGAATAGACAACGAGAAACAGGGCCGAGAGGCGTACACTCCATTTCATGGAACCGATAGCACGGGGAAGCTCCTGCGGATTCAGACGGTCTTGCCGGCGAGAGAAGGCAACCAGGCTCAGTGCCAATACTGACCACAACAAGACATAGATGGCTGCCCGGGCCATCCAGAATGGAGGATCCAGCCAGAGTTGCTTGAACCAGTAGGTTCCGGCGTCGGTTCCCTCGGGAGCCCCCGCATGGAGTTGCCAGCCATATTGGTTCATGCGCAGGGCAAGCACTACCAGAATGGCGATTCCCGTTTTAGGTACCAACGAAGCCATGGCCTCGGGGATACGTCGGAAAGCGACATGCCAACCCGCACCGGTCACGTAAGTCAAGGCAAGAAAGAGTGCCCCTCCCAGGGCCAGGGTCACCAGATAGTAGGCTACCACCAGCAGGTTGCTCCAGATTCGCAGGGGAGAATAGAACCAGCCAAGGACCAGAACGAGCAGTCCGCCCAGAGCCATCGCCTGCAGCGTGCGAAATGCCTGGGGAGTAAGAGTCGTCCCGTGCGTGGGGAGTGCCTGCCGCGGAGGATGAGGTGGTGAATTCATGGTTGATCGGTCTGCGCTTGGGGTGCCGGTGTGGTGCTTGAATCGGTTTTGGCTTGCTGTTGCAGGCTGCGAATGTACTGGATGACTTCCCACCGCCGCTCGAGCGTGAGCTGGGCTGCGAAGCTGGGCATGCTGTTTTGACCATAGGTGAGAATGTGCACCAGTTGACCATCTTTCATTTGCACCGATTTGCCAGTCAGCAGCGAAGGGGGCGGCGGGAAACCATACTTGGGTACCAGACCGTCGCCATTCGCCGACCTGCCATGGCAGGCGGTGCAAAGAATTGTGAAAGTTTCGCTGCCGCGTTGGACTGCTGCCTGGCCCAGTGGTTCGGCCAGTTTCAGTAGTGGATTTTCCAGCTCAGCACCGGCTCGAAGCGCATCGGCGGGTGTGGCTTCGTAGTGCAGAGGCAACGGACCACGGGCAATCGTGCCGGGGACGGGGGGTTGGAGCGTGCGTCCATTGGGAAAGTTAGGGTTGCGCGCATAGGCACCATAAGCGGGCGAATATTTCATGTCTGGCAGGATTTCAATATTCGGCTTCGATAAATCCACGCCAGACATCAGCGACAACACGACCGTACAAGCCAGCAAGATGGCCAGAACGAGATTGGTCCGAGAAAGGGTCACCGGTTACTCCTCCCCTTGATACGTGTCGAGTACGGAGCCTCGCGGAAAAATGGGTTGATCGGCTGTTTTTGTCATGGGTAATTCGGTGATGGGTATGGGTTGCGAATTTTGTGTTTCGTCGTTGTTGAAATGGTCATGGCAGCCTTCGAGCACGGGATTATTCGCAGCACGATGCCTGGTCCGCCGACAGCCGCTCCTCAATATTTTGTACATGGTGTTTTTCGAGCAGTTTGACCAGGCTGGGTAGATTAAAGTCTGATCCCGCTTCGTCAAGCACCAGCACGAACTGATCATTGGTGACTCGTATGGAGGGCGTACGCGCATGCTTGCCCGGATAGAGACGACTTACACCCAGCAGGGCGAAAACAGAGCCAAATCCAGCCAACAGGACCATCATTTCAAATGTGACCGGGACGTCCGAAGGCAGCGAGTTCCATGGCTTGCCGCCAACATCCAGCGGCCAACTGGTTGCAGCCGTCCAATGCTGGAACCAGAGAGCCACGAGCGCTCCGGTCAGGCCGCAGAGAAAACAAACCCAGGTGAGCCGGGAGGGACGCAGGCCCATCGCCCGGTCGAGGCCGTGCACGGCATAGGGTGTGTAGGCATCGACGATCCGGTAACCCTGGTGGCGCACCTCGTCGGTGGCGGCCAGCAGATCTTCTTCGTAGTCGAACGTTGCGAGCAGGTGTCGATCGGTCATGCGGCTGTTTCCTGGGTATCTCTTTCGGGAGCGGGTCGTCGGAATCCCATCACTCCCTTGACCTCCGCCATGGCAATCACTGGGGCGACGCGGCAGAAGAGCAAGAAGCAAGTGAAGAACAATCCAAAGCTGCCGACCAATGTGGCAACTTCGACGATCGTAGGCGTGTAGTGAGCCCAACTGGAAGGCAGGAAGTCACGATGTAGGCTGGTCACAATAATGACAAACCGCTCGAACCACATACCAATGTTGACAACAATCGAGAGCACGAAAACCAGGGCCAGTTTCGAGCGAACCGCGCGAAACCACAGCAGTTGGGGGATGACGACGTTGCAGCAAACCATCGTCCAGTAGGCCCAGCGCATCGGCCCCAGGGCTCGATTCTTGAAAACAAACTGTTCGTACGGATTGCCACTGTAGGCGGCCATGAAAAATTCCGTGGCATAAGCCAGGCCGACGATCGAGCCCATGGCGAGCATCAAACGGCACATCCGATCGATGTGCAGGGGGGTGATGTATTGTTCCAGCCGCATGGTCTTCCGGGCTACGAGCATCAAGGTCAATACCATTGCCAGGCCGCTGAAGATGGCCCCCGCGACAAAGTACGGAGGGAAAATCGTCGTGTGCCAACCGGGAATCACCCCTGTGGCGAAGTCCATGCTGACGATCGAGTGGACCGAGAAGACCAGTGGAGTTGCCAGGCCGGCCAACAGCAAATAGACCGTTTCGTAACGATGCCAGGTTCGAGCCGAGCCATTCCAGCCCAGGCATAGCAGTCCGGTCAGCTTTTTCCGCAGGCCTGGCAGGGACCGATCTCGAATTGTTGCCAGGTCGGGCAGCAGGCCGATGTACCAGAAGACGGCGGAAATCATCAGGTAGGTAGAAATAGCGAATACGTCCCACAACAGGGGCGATTTGAAATTCACCCAAAGTGGCCCACGCGTGTTGGGATAGGGGGCCATCCAGAAGGCGAGCCAGGGACGTCCCATGTGAATCAACGGAAACAGGCCTGCGCACATCACCGCGAACAGGGTCATCGCCTCCGCCGATCGGTTGACGGCAGTCCGCCAGCGCTGACGGAACAAGAACAGCACGGCGGAAATCAGGGTTCCGGCATGGCCAATGCCAACCCAGAAGACGAAGTTGGTGATGTCAAAGGCCCAGCCAACGGTTTTGTTCAGACCCCAGGTGCCGATGCCGGTGGCAATCTGATAGGTGACGGCTGTTACGCCAAGAATCAACGCGGTCAGAGAGACGCAAAGCGCCGCGTACCAGAGGCCTGTCGGAGTGGCTTCCAGCGGTTTGCAGATGTCCCGGGTAACATCTCCCAGGGATTTGTCGCCTTCGACCAGGGGTGGCCTGATCTGGGGCGGCCTGATTTGGGGTTCCCGCAAGGGGGTAGGCAACTTCGTGTCCAAAGGTTTAGCCATGCGTGGTCTCCTTCGACGGTCCTTCGCTGCCATGGCGGTTGTCCCGTTCGTACTTGCCCATCTCAGGCTCATGGTGATTCGTGTTAGTCTCTTCGTGGGTATTCTTGACGACACGGAGATAGCCAATCGAGGGGCGGAAGTTGAATTCCTCCAGTACCCGGTAACGTCTCGGGTCGGCAATCGCCGCGGAAACACGGCTTTCAGGATCGTTCATGTCGCCAAAAACAATCGCCTGGGCCGGGCATGATTGCTGACAGGCGGTCAGGATCTCACCATCGGCAAGGGGCTTGCCCTGCCGCCGGGCCGCGATTTTTCCTGCTTCGATCCGCTGGACGCACATCGAGCATTTTTCCATCACGCCGCGAGTCCGTACGGTCACTTCGGGGTTCAATACCAGGTTCTGCAACAGATCGTCATGCGTGTATTTGAACCAATTGAATCGGCGTACTTTGTAGGGGCAGTTGTTGGCACAGTAACGCGTACCGACACACCGGTTGTAAGCTTGCTCGTTGAGTCCTTCCTCACCATGCACAGTAGCCAGTACCGGGCAGACCGTTTCGCAGGGAGCGTTGTCGCAGTGCTGGCAAAGCATCGGTTGATGATAGACTTCCAGGTCGCCCTCTTGGGGCACGATGTTGTCCTTTTCGGTGCCGTTCTTTTCGGGGCCACCTTCTGTTGAAGTAGCACCATTTTCTTTTGAAGTAGCATAGTAGCGATCGATGCGCATCCATTGCATTTCACGTTGGCGATGGACTTCGTCCTTGCCGACCACTGGGACGTTGTTCTCGGACTGGCAGGCGATTACGCAGGCGGAGCAGCCTGTGCAGGCATTCAAATCGATCATCATGCCCCATGCATGGCCCTTTTTGGGATGATCTTCGGGCCAGAGTTGGGTATCTCGCGGAGGCTCGTGGGGTTGATCACCCGGCGGATCTTTTGGCGGCTCGACTTGAGGATGAGGTGTCGTCGGGTGATGGACCTCGGGCGCGCCCGCATGGGGGTCGTGTGCGAAGGCGGCCAGCGAGGTTTCCTGAATGATCTCGCGGCGTTCGGCCCCGTGGGGGGCGACTCGCGCTGGCACGTCGATCGAGTGGTGCTCCTGCGTGCTGGCCAGCGTCTGCTTGCGCCCCGTCTTCTTGAGAGTAACTCCCTGACGAACGTACTGCAGGGTGCCATCTTTCAGCGCAATCAAGGGGGCCGCATTTTTGCCCACGGTCTCTCCCGGTTCGACGGTGGGCCGCGATTCCAGCCATTGCGGCCCAACTTTTGCAAACCGATCGGTGCCTGGGCAGCCATAGGCCAGGGCGATGGCAACGGTTTGCGCATGCTGGCCCGGTTGGATGAAAACCGGAAGTTCCAGCGGCGTTTGGGTGCCGTCTGCCTCTTCGCCAGCTACCTCAATTCGTACCACATCGCCATCGACAAGCGATTGTTGTCCGGCCAGGGTCTGAGAGACCGATACGTAATTGTCCCAAGTGACTTTTGTGACCGGATCGGCCAATTCCAGCAGCCACGGGTTGTGGGCGTGCTGGCTGTCGGGCATACCAATCTTCTGGTAGAGCAACAGGGTCAGACCTTCCTGGGCAGCGGGCGCTGCTGGGTTTTCTGGATCGGCTGGCAGTTGGCTCTTCTGGAATGGCTGGCTGGAGACCGGTTCGCGTTGGAGCTGGACATACCCGTCGTGTACCGCCTGGTCCCAGAATTGAGAGAAGTCGGTCTGTTGCTGCAGGGGTAGCAGTTGCTTCTGCCAATGGTCGCGCACCAGACTGTACTGCGAAGCGGCCTGGTCAGACCAGTTGGCCAGGCTTTCCAGGAGCGAACGCGTGTTGTGAATTGGTCGGATGGTGGGTTGGACAACCGAGACAAGTCCGTGGATCGGTTCCGCATCTCCCCACGATTCGAGTGTGTGATGGTCGGGGCAGACATAGTGAGCTCGAGCCGATAAATCGTCGACTCGGGGAGCAAAGCTGACGACCAGTGGGACCTTGTCGATGGCGTCCGCCAATCCCTTGCGGCCGGCCAGGTTGTACGTCAGGTCGGTTCCGGCGACCAGCAGGGCGGCGACCTTACCTTGCCGCAACTGGTCCACCAGTTCTGCGACCTGGCGGTCATTACCTTGCCGCTGCAGGCTGGGATGCTCGATGTCGAGTGTCTCGCCATAACCTTCCAGTAGATGGTTGATCTGGTTGATCGCCACTTGCGTGGCAACGTCCTGACTGTCGCAGAGCACCAGGGATTTGCCGCGTGCATCCCACAGTCGCCTGGCCAGGTCCGCCATGTCAGCCTCGCTCACCGAAGTAGCTGCGGGAGAAGAGCCCTGCTCCGGTTGGTCCGCCAGTTGGGCCAGATGATGGGCCAGGTTGCGGATCACTCGCTGTTGCTCGCCTGGGCCGATCACCACCCGGCGATCCGCGTTGCTGCCGGAGAGGGACAGGCGGCTTTCCAACTGCACATGGTACGACATCGAAGGGGCCGCTTCGGTAGGTCGCCGGTTTCGACTCCAGGCTGCCGTGAACTCTACCGGTGCGATCCAGGTACCCAGGAAGTCGGCACCGAAGGAGACGATCACCTGCGCCTTGTCGAATTGGTAGTGAGGCAGCAGGCGCACTCCGTGGGTTTTCTCATGCGCATCGAGAATCGCCGAAGAGCTGACCGCATCAAGGGTGATATGCTGGGCATCCTTGAATTGGCCGAGGAAGTCGGCGATGGTTTTCAGGAGAGTGGGGCTCGTGATGGTGGGGGTCACCAGGCGGACGGCTCCCCCTGCCCTCTTGATTTGGCCCAACTGATCGGAAATGTCCAGGTCGATCTGTGTCCATTGAGCCTCTTTTCCACTTTTGAGTGGGCCACGGAGACGCTGGCTGTCGTACAACTCCAACGGCATGGCCTGGCCCACCGCGCAGAGTCCGCCTCGGGTGAGGGGATGCTCGGGCATCCCTTCCATCTTCAGCGGTCTGCCGTCACGCGTGCCGACCAGCAGCCCGCAGCCCGCGGCGCAGCCTTCGCAGGTCGAGCCATAGTAACGAATCTGGCCTGGCACCATGCCTGCGGGATGCTCGATCATGGGCAGCGCGCCCACCGACGGCGCTCGGCCACAGCCGGCCACCGTGGCCAGCGAGAGCGAAAATCCGGCAGCTTCAAGGAATCGTCGCCGATTGAGTGACCACAAATCGTGCCCCAGTTCGCCTTCGGGTTCAACGTTGTCGCGGTGCCCATGGTCAGTCAGAGCGGGCTTCTTTGTCTGAACCAGTTTCCCAGGAGTTTCGCCTGCATGGGCCGGTGCGCGACTTGCCGGATTGGGAGGCGCTTTCCAGTATGTTTTGGTCGATTCTTGATTCATCATCCCAATATTCCGTCGTTCCACGGCCAAATCTCCGTGGAGTGCAAAAGCGGTTAATATTTCTCGGTAGGAAAGTTTCGCTGTCGCCCCTACGGGGCTTTACGGTTCATGCGCCTGTTAACTCAGGGCTTACGCCCTGGGCCATTCGCCGCCGTCCCTCCGGGACTAAAAGACGTTTTTCAGTATATTTTGGTCGATACTTGTTCCATAGTTCCACGGCCAAATCTCCGTGGGGTGCAAATCGGGCAAATTTTGTTATTCAATTCCTAAGAGAAATTTTCGAAATTAAAAGGCGGCAACTCAGCGAGTGGATCGCACCCCCTGGACACTCAACGCGTGACAAACAAACATGCAATTTCGAAAAATTCTCTAATGGTGACAAATGGCACAGTCCGTGGCTGCGTGGACCAGTTTGCCATTGACTCCGTTTTTGTTGGAATCGCGGTGGCAATTCACACACCATCCCATCGAAAGGCTTTCAAATTGACGCATTCGTTCCATCGATTCCACCGGGCCATGGCAACGTTGGCAGGCGAATCCGGCAGAGACATGGGCACTATGATCAAAGCAGGCGAAATCGGGCAGGTTATGCACACGCACCCACTCAATCGACTGGGGCTCGTTCCCTCCCACCGGGCTCAGTTTGTCGTCCAGGCCGAGCGAATCGTATAGCTTTTTAAGCTCGGGAGTGATGATCTGTTGGGGTTTGCGTTTCTCCTCATCCGCCTTCTTTCGTTCTTCGCTGATAACATCGAAGGAGGCGGTCACCACCTTGTGGCACTTCATGCAGATATCCGACGAAGGGATGCCCGCATAGCGGCTTTCACTGGCCGCCCAGTGGCAGAATCGACAGTCAATCTGTAGCTTGCCGGCATGCACACGGTGAGAATAGGCGATGGGTTGTTTGGGGGAATATCCTTGTTCGCGGTCTGGCAGACGCCAAGAGGCCATTCCCGAGACAAGCGTCAACGCGCTAAGGCCCAACGCGATCGAAAGCACGATAGTAATGACACGTTGTTGCATGGTTCAGGGTTCGGTGTTTCAGTGTTTCGGTGAAATTCCGCAATCCGCAATCCGCAATCCGCATTTTTTTAACACTTTATCTCCGCTCCCTTGCGGGCGTAAAACCACCAGTTCACTCCCAGGCAGGTGCCGTAGTAGGCGGCGAAGCCGTAGAGCGCGTATTCGGGGGTCCCTGCTTTGATTTGGGTCGCGAAAATTTTCGGAATAAGGTAGGCGCCATAGGCGGCAATGGCTGAAGTCCAGCCCAGCACGGGGCCTGCCTGTTCCTTGGAGAAAATGATCGGTATCATCCGGAACGTTGAGCCGTTGCCGATGCCGGTGGTGGCGAACAGCACGATAAAAGTAATCAAAAATGGGATGAAGTATTGTTCGGGTTTGTCGGACTGGCCGGCGAGCGAAACAATGTAGCCAGCCAGGATCGTCGAGGCGACCATGATCCAGGTGTCCCACTGCGTCACGCGAGCTCCACCCCACTTGTCGGAGAGCCAGCCTCCCACCGGCCGGATCAAGGCGCCGACCGCGGCTCCGATCCAGATGTATTTCGAAGTGAGCAGACCATTGGTGGGGGTGACGAATACATCGTCGATCAGCTTGGGGAAGGCGTTGGCGTAGCCGATGAACGAACCGAACGTCATCACGTAGAGCCAGGTCATGACCCAGTTGTGCTTGTTTTTGAAGATGGCGAATTGCCGGTTCAAAGGTTCCTGGATGGTCTTGGGAGTCATGAAACGCATGCTCAGCAAGGTGGTGATCACCGCGACGATCAATACCAGGAAAATTCGTAACAAATCGGGGACGTCAGGCATCGGTACAAAGACCAGCAGTCCGACACCCACTGCCGCACCGAAAAAGCCGATCATCTGCAGCCACAGGTACTTGCCGATGGCAACCGGGGTGGGACCGCAATCGTGCTGGGGAAGATTGTTCATCAACAGCCACGCCAGGACGGCCAATACGGTCATGACCGGTACCCAGACCATCGCCGCGTTTTGAATCCAGAGCTGGTGGACCTGGCCATCCACGGTGAATTCCTGAGGGGAACCGCCGATCGTGCCGAACATGCCAAAGGTGATGGCCCAGGGGATCAGAAACTGCATGACGCTGACCCCCGCGTTGCCCAGGCCGGCATTCAGGCCCAGGGCCAGGCCCTGCATCCGCTTTGGAAAGAAGAAGGAAATATTCGACATGCTCGAAGCGAACGCTCCGCCGCCGACGCCCGACAGAGCTGCCAGGATGATGTAGACCCAAAACGGCGTGGTGGGATTCTGCAGCGCCATGCCAGCCAGCACGGCTGGAATGATGAGCATGACGGTGGTCATGAATTTCACGTTCCGACCACCGCAGATAGCGATCATGAACGAGTTGGGTATTCGCAGTGTCGCCCCGGCAAGGCCAGCCACGGCGGGGAGCGTGAACAGCAGGGCCCGGTAGCCAGGCTTGTCGTAGGACCCGCCGTTGTGGTTGAACGTGAAGTCGAACAGATCCGGGTTGGCGAAGTGCAACCGCTGCATGATCTTGATGATCATGCCCCAGTAAAGCCAGACGGAAAATCCGCAAAGCAGATTGGGAATGGAAATCCATAAGTTTCGATTGGCAATCGATTTTCCGGTCGATTCCCAAAAAGCTTCGTCTTCGACGTCCCAATGTTCAGGCGTACTGGCCATGGTGGTTCACTTTTACGGGTTGTTGGTTGTTCTAAAAAATAAAATAGCCGTTGCTCACAAGATCACCTCGGGCTCTTTCTCGGCGTCGATGCGTAGCAGGTGATCCACCGAAAGGGGCCCCGAACCTCGCCAGATGAACAGCACCAGCGTGAAGAAGACGAATGTCGTGAATTGGAAATCGACGTTGTTGCCAAGCAGGACACCCTCGGTGGCACTGCTGGTAAACGAGATGATCACCGCGCCAAAGAGGATCAGCGCATTGGCTGCCGAAGCCACACGGGTGACAAAACCCAGCATGAGGCTGGCCCCACCGATCACGTGGGCAAACACAACCGACCAGGCGATCATCGTCTGGCCCAAGCTGATCTCATGGGGAAGTTCTTTGCCCAGATTTACGGCAGCCTCAAGATCGGCCATGTTCATGATGAAATAAATGCCTTTGAGCACCAGCGCTGCGCCAAGATAGATTCGCAGTGCATCCATCGGTCGCAGGTGACGGATTCCCGGGATGAGTTCGTGGAGTGGAACACGCTTCTTAGTTTCCTCATGCCGTTTGAGCATGGCCCGTTGAAGCTCCCGGTCAGCGACCAATTCGTCTTCGGGGCTGAACCGAACCAGTAGACTGAAAAAGGCACAAAAAGAGACCAACCCGCCCAAGATAAGCAGTGCTTGAGGATAGCTGATACTTTCCGCTCGAAACAGGAAACCTGCCGCCACGGCTCCCATGTTGCCTCCAGCCCCGACGATCCCGGCGACCGAGCCGAGCGCTTTTTTATTGATAAAAGGCACGATCGAATAGGTGGCCCCTTCGGACATTTGCACGAACAGACTGAAAAGGATCATGGCCGGGATTGCGAGTGCCAGGACTCGCATCTGAGAGAAAAAAACCAGTGCGATGCCCTCGATCATCAGGGCGATGAACAACCAGCGGACACGTCCTTTCAGTCCGCTCTTTTGCACGAATTTATCGCTGATGAAGCCGCCGAGTGTTCGCGCGAAGATATTCATCAGGCCAAACAGGCCAGCGACGAGTCCCGCGGTCTTGAGCCCCAGATCGAAGTAATCCATGTAGTAGATCGCGGCGATATTATTGATGGTCAGTTCAATGCCAAAGCAGGCAGCATAGACAAGGAAGAGTGCCCAGACCCGATAGTCACTGGCGGCCAGCCAAAACGATCCCTTGCCCGAATCATCCTGAACCAGCTCACCCGAAGCACGGAGCTCTTTGAAATTTCCGTCTGGCAGGTCGGTAGTGAAGAAAAAGTAGGCGATTCCGACCAGGAAGCAGACCGCCCCGGCGGCCACCATCGACAGGCGCCACGCGGTCGCGTCGAGATAGCCGAGCCCGACAAAACTCGCGAAGACCAGCGGCATGATCATCTGCGTCACGCCACCACCCAGGTTACCCCAGCCGGCGCTGGTCGCGTTGGCCGTACCGACCACATTCGGAGCAAACATCACCGAGGTGTGGTATTGAGTAATCACAAACGAAGCGCCAATCACGCCAAT
The DNA here is from genome assembly GCA_024276705.1 of Planctomycetota bacterium. GTDB lineage: Bacteria > Planctomycetota > Planctomycetia > Pirellulales > Lacipirellulaceae > JAJRWS01. The sequence goes on from JAJRWS010000533.1 coordinate 25,053, forward strand.
GCCAAGGCGGAATAGCAGGAAGGTCATGTAGTCGTGCGAGAGTCCGATCGCCATAACCGGGATCGAGCCGCCCAGGAGCAGGAAGGTATAGCTTAGCCGGGGGCCAATCCGATCGCAAAGCCAGCCGATGATCAGCCGGGCCACAATCGTGATCGCGACCGAGGCAATGATCGTATTGCCAATCTGCTCTTTTGTCAGTCCCAGCTCATCACGCACCACCGCCATCAACGGAGCGATGCCAAACCAGGCGAAGAAGCAGAGGAAAAAGGCAAACCACGACATGTGGAAGGCACGCATTTGGGGCGTCTTCAGCGAGAAGAGATCAATACTTGTGGCTTTGTTGCGAACTTCCATGGAGGCTTGATTGTTTGGTTTTGTGAATTGGTATGGGGAGTGGACGCCGCCTGGGATTTGTTGTGATTTACTTGCGTCCGTACCAGCGGACTACTTGCGGTTTGCGCCACAGGTAAGGATTGGGAATCACCAGCACATGCACCAGTCGCGTAAAGGGGAAGAAGCCGATGGTCAGAAACGCCAGCACCACGTGCAGCTTGATCATCCATGGCATGGCGGTCACGAAGGTAACATCGGGGGACAGTTTAAGGATCGACCAGAGGTAGGGCGCCATGCTGGTCGCAAACCAGGAGGAACCCCAGGGGTAGACCAGGGCGTTGGAGATGCCGCTCCCTGTCTGGATCAGCAGCATGGCAAACAGGATCCAGTCGGTCGGTGAGGTGACAATGCGCACTTTACTGCTGCTCAGGCGGCGGACGATCACGCCCGTCAGGCCAATGAATGTCAGCAGGCCAAATGCCAGGGCGGTGATTTCCAATACGTAAAGACGCAGCGGATGGCTGTTCCATGCGAGCAGGGTGCGCGGGATCAGGAAGGCAACAAAATGACCGGCCGTTACGACCAGGATGCCATAGTGAAATGGCACAACGGCCCAGAAATGATGTTTGTTTTCCAGGAACTGGCTCGACAGGCTCGAGTAGGAGAACGACTGCATCCGGTAACGGTAGATCGTCATCAGAAAAAACGTAAACAGGCACACGTAAGGGAGTGCCACGAACATGAATTGATCGAGTACGTGTTGACTCACGTCTTTCTCCTCGAGGTTTGGCTGCCAGTTGAGTGGGGGCTGCCAGTTGAGTGGGAGTTGTCAGTCGGGTTGGTTGGTGATTGGCTGGGTTCTGGCTGCACGGCCAAAGGTTCCGACTCGGGGCCCATGGAATCGGGGTTCGCAGGCGCGGAATAGGTCGTCTGGAGTGGCACCAGCGTGGGCCCGACACCGCAACCCCCGGGGCTCGCCATCGGGAAGGTGCCGGGCATGGGATAAGCTCGCAACGGGTCGCCCAGTCCGGGCGGCCGTGGGCCATTCTGGCCCGGATGCGTATCTGCCCGTCGCTTGCTCATGAAAGACTGTTTGCCGGTGGCTTGCTGCGCGGGCGGCATCAATTCGTCTTCTTCGCTCCACGGTTCGGAAGGTCCGTAAAGTTGCTCCAGAACCAGCACCAGGGAGCGGAGCAAATGCCGGTAGGGCGAATCCATACCATCCAGGGCACGCTGCATCTTGGCCAGGGCGGGCAGCACGCAGGCGCGGGTCAGTCGTCGTGCCTCATCCTCGGGCATCGCCCCGATGACGGCCAGGACATGGGTCAGGTGGTCGGGCAGTTCGCTCGATTCGGTAATGCCGTATCGGGCCAACTCGCCCCGCATACGCACCAGGAACTGTCCGCGTACGTAGTCCTCCCCAAAGAGGTGCCAGCCCACTTCCAGGGCACAGGATGGATTGACATCGAAGGTGCGGGTGTATGCTTCTTCCAGCTCGTACGGGCCACATTGCTCGACATACCGGCCAAACTCGGAGATGCCGCTCGCGGCCTCGGGCAGTTCTGACTGCAGGATGACGTACAGCAGTTCGGTCAATGAGACATAATGTTCGTCCGGATAGCCAAGCAGCCGGCTGATGGTACCCAGGGTACGTACTTTCTCCGAGACGGGCGTATCCGCCGCGCTGGCATCCACGATGGGGAGTGGAAAGGTCGGATTTTCGGGAGGCGATTGGGTCATGAAGAAGTTGTTAGTTGTGAGACGCGAGTTGGTGCGTGAAAGGTTCCAAACCCCGCCCTCTAGTTGGCTGTATCTTGTTAGCTCCAAAATTCTGCATTCCGCATTCCGCATTCCGAAATCCGCATTTCAAAGTCCTCTCTGCGGTCCACCGACAAAGCCGAAGCCTGTCTCGGCTTTGACTTCGTAGGGATCTTTGATCATCTCGATGGCCTGTTCACGATGCATGGGTGGTATGACGAACCGATCTTCAAAAGTGCAGAGCGATGTCAAACGGTAGATCGCTTCGGCATCTTCCACGGTGAGGTCGGCCTCGTGCAAATAACGGTCGGCCGTGGCCCGATCCACATCGCCTACCGTCTCCGCCCGGCGATGCCAACGCACGGCCAACTGTTTGCCCATCGCGTAGCGGACCACACCTTCGTGTCCGGCTCCAAACAGGTTAGCGAAATACTGCATCGGCACCCGCGACTGATCGATGCCATGGAACAGGCTGTCCATGGAGTGATTGGCCAGGCCATCTTCGAAATTGGCGATGACCGGGGACATGGGCGGCACGTAAAAAAGCATCGGCAACGTGCGATACTCGATGTGCGGCGGTAAGGCAATTTTCCAATCCATGACAAACTTGTACACCGGCGACTGCTGGGCCGACTCGATCACGCTGTCGGGAATGCCCGCCGATTGAGCCCCACGGATCACCTCGGGATCGTGCGGGTTGAGGATCAGTGAACGCTGCCCTTCGACCAACTGGTTGTCCGGCATGTTGGCAACTTCCTCCAGCCGGTCGGCATCGTAAAGCAACACACCCAGATAACGTATCCGACCGACACAAGAGTGGAAACAGGCCGGTGCTTGACCCGTCTCCAATCTGGGAAAGCAGAGGATGCACTTTTCGCTTTTTCCGGTGAACCAGTTGAAATAGGTTTTCTTGTAAGGGCAGGCGGCCACGCAACTGCGCCACGCCCGGCACCGTTTTTGATCGATGAGCACGATGCCGTCCTCACCCCGCTTGTAGAGCGCGCCGGATGGGCAGGAGGCGACGCAACAAGGATTCAAGCAGTGGTTGCAGATACGTGGCAGATAATAAAAGACCAGTCGTTCGACCGAATTGAGCTGCAGACGTTGTTGCTCGGTAAGTCCAGCCAGGTTGGGGTCGTTGGCGGCGTAGATTTCGGATCCCCCCAGGTCATCGTCCCAGTTGGGGCCCGCCTGAATGTCGATATCTTCGCCAGTGATCATCGAGATCGCTTTCGCGATGGGCTGATCGGCTCCCTCGGGCGCGTTGAACAGGTTTTGATAGTCGTAGGTCCACGGTTCGTAGTAATCGTCCATGCTGGGCATGTGCGGATTGTGGAAAATGTTGGGTACCACCCGCGCTTTGCCGGTCGACTTGATGACCAACTTGTCCTGGCTATTTTTCTCCCAGCCACCTCGGTACTTATCCTGATCTTCCCATTGGGTGGGATAGCCGGTGCCCGGCTTTGTTTCCACGTTGTTCCACCACATGTATTCCGCCCCCTTGCGATCGGTCCACACATTTTTGCAGGCAATGCTACAGGTGTGGCAGCCAATACATTTATCCAGGTGAAATACCATGGAGACTTGCGAACGGATATTCATGAGGGGGATCCTGGGAATTTGATGTCTGATTTATGATTGATGATGGAAGCTTTGGGCTCAGTTGTAATTTCCGCTTCCCGCTCTCCGCTCTCCGCTAAAATGTTACTACCGGGCACTTGCGAATGATGATGTGCGTGTCCCGGTTACAACCGATGGGGCCCCAGTAGTTGAAGTGGTAGGTAAATTGTCCGTAGCCGCCGATCATGAAGTTCGGTTTCAGTCGGGTACGGGTCAGGCTGTTATGGCCGCCCGCACGGCGATTATTACGGATGGGAGACTTCGGTACGCTGTAAGTCCGTTCGGGAGAGTGGTACTGGATGCAAATGCCTGGCGGGATACGCGAACTGACCGCCGTCCGAGTTACCACGACACCATTGTCGTTGTAAACCTCGACCCAGTCGTTGTCGTTCACACCAATCTCTTCGGCATCCTGTACGCTGATCCAGATCGGATCGACACCACGTGACAACGTAGTCATCCGCTGGGTATCGCCATAGGTCGAGTGGATGTGCCACTTGCCGTGTGGCGTCAGGTAGTTGAGGGTCAACGTTTTCGAGTCCGCGGGTGCTTCCCCTTCGCTGAAAGTCAGGTCGGCGTACTGAGTTGGCAGCGGTTTGGGTTTGTAGGTGGGGACATGCTCGCCAAACTGGATGTAGACCGGATGGTCGAGGTAAAAGTGCTGGCGTCCGGTCAACGTTCGCCACGGTACATCCGCTTCGACGTTGTAGGAAAATGCCGTGTAGGTGCGGCCGTTCTCAATCAGTCCCGACCACATGGGACTGTTGATGAACCGTTGTGGCTGGCACTGCAAGTCCTTGTAGGTGGCGCGAACCGAACGGCTTTTTTCCGCCAGATGAACCAGCGGAACCCCCGTTTTTACCTCCATGTTCTTGTACGACCGGTATGCCAGTTCGCCATTGGTTACGGTGGCGAAATGGAGGATCGTTTCGCAGACTTCGGTATCGCGACGGAGTGACGGGTACGTCTTGCCGTCCCAGGTCGTGGTGGGATGCGTCGTGAGGTACTCATCGTAAACGTCCTCGATCGCATAGGAGGTGCCGTGAGCTCCCAGGCCGCCGGCACGGACGTTGGGTCCATAGGAAATAAATTGGTTGAAGAGGTTCTTGTAATCGCGCGTGACGACCTTGAAATTGGGCATCGTTTTGCCGGGGATTGCCTCCACTCCGCCATCGATCCATTGCTTCATGCTGGACTGGGCGATTTCCGCCGGCGAGTCGTGCGCCAGCGGCGCGGCGACCAGATCTTCAACCGGTTCGGGAAAATGCTTCTCGGCCAGTTCCGAGAACTTCTGGGCGATCGCCTGAAAAATCTGCCAGTCGCTCTTCGCTTCCCAGCAGGGAGGCACCGCCTCGGAGAGCGGATGGATGAAGCTGTGCATGTCGGTCGAGTTCAAGTCGGCCTTTTCGTACCAGGTGGCAGCTGGCAGAACGATGTCGGAGTAGAGGGCCGATGTGTCCATGCGGAAATTCAGGTCGACAACCAGGTCCATTTTTCCCTGGGGGGCTTTTTCATGCCAGACGATTTCCTTCACCGAGTCGGCGGCCATGTCCTCGTGGACGCAGTTATCGTGGGTGCCGAGGTAATGCCTGAGAAAATATTCATGGCCCTTTGCGCTGGACATCAGCGCGTTGCCTCGCCAGATAAACCAGACGCGTGGCCAGTTGTCTTCGGCATCGGGATCTTCTACCGAGAATTTCAGGTCGCGGTTCTTAAGCCGCTCAGCAACCCAAGTGGCAACCTCTTCGGCCGTTTTCGCCCCCGCCTCGCGGGCAGCCGCGGCCACTTCGAGCGGATTTTCCGGGAACTGTGGGTAGAAGGGCAGCCAGCCATTGCGTACCGCGCGGACCTGCATGTCCATTGCATGGCCCGAGGCCATGTTGTCCTCGCCCTTGGCCCCTCCTCGGGCTTTGGGAACCGTATGGTAGTCGGTAAAATCTTTTTCATAACGCCATTGGTCCGAATGGACGTAATGCCAGCTCGGCGCGTTTTGCAGCCGTGGGGTCGAGTGCCAGTCCTTGCCTGACATGATCGATGCCCAGGATTCGGCCGGAGCCAATTTTTCCTGGCCAACATAGTGGGCGAGGCCACCACCGTTCACGCCCACACAACCGCAGAACATCAGGGCATGAATGCCGGCCCGGTACATCAAATTGGCATGATACCAGTGGTTGATCCCCGCACCGATGATGATGGTGCATTTTCCTTCGGTCAATTCGGCCGTGTTGCCCCATTCTCGAGCAAAGCGAATCAGGTCCTCCCGCCCTCGACCGGTGTATTTTTCCGCCCAGGCTGGAGTGTAAGGCGCATCCTCATCGTTGTAATCGGTCGGATAATCTCCGGGCAATCCACGCTCGACACCGTATTGGGCCATCATCAGGTCGTGCACCGTGGTGACTTGCACCTTGGTGCCATCGACAGTTTGGAGCGTACGGGTCGGCACGCCGCGCTGATAGGTCGAGCCCATGCCGAAATTGTCCAGCTCGACCTGGACCACATCGTCGTGCCTGGCCAGGAAGGTGAGTTCCGGATGAATCTCACTACCATCCTTGCCGTCCTTGAGCAGGAGGTTCCACTTCCCTTTCTCGTCTCCCCAGCGGTGGCCGGAGCTGCCCATCGGCATTTTGGGAGTGCCGGATGTCTCGTCCCACATCAGGAATTTCCACTCCCCATGCTGTTGGTCGGCGTACGGTTTCAGCCGTCCCGCCCGGAGTAGTTGACCCGGGCGTGCGATGCCGTCGTCACCGGAAACCAGCTCCACCAGGTAGGGTGCGTCGGTGAATTTTCGGGTGTAATTCTCAAAGTAGGGAACCTGCCGTTGGTGGTGAAATTCGGTGAGCAGGACATGGTTGACGGCCATCCACCAGGCGCCATCCTGGCCGGCGTTGATGTCGATCCATTCGTCGGCGTATTTCGATACCTGACTGAAGTCGGGAGAGAAAACCCACATTTTCGAACCATTGTGCCGTGCTTCCGCCGCGAAGTGGCAGTCCGGGGTGCGAGTCATATTGAGGTTCGACCCCATTACCGCCAGTAGCTTGGCATGATACCAGTCGGCACTTTCCGCCACGTCGGTTTGCTCTCCCCAGGTCTCCGGCGAGGCGGTCGGCAGGTCGCAATACCAGTCGTAAAATGAAAGCGAAACGCCACCCATCAGTTGGAGTAGACGCGAACCGGCGGCGTAGCTGACCATCGACATGGCAGGGATCGGCGAAAAACCGGTAATACGGTCGGGGCCGTGGGCCTTGATCGTATGGATCAGGGATGCCGAGATAATCTCCAGCACGGTTTGCCAATTGGTTCGACGCAGCCCGCCCTTGCCACGCGCCTGCTGCCAGTGGCGACGCGCTTCGGGATTCTCAACCATGTTTTTCCAGGCCGCGACCGGGTTTTGATGGTTGGACTTGGCTTTGCGCCACTCGTCCAGCAAAGCTCCGCGAATGTAAGGGTACTTCACCCGTAACGGGCTGTAGAGATACCAGCTATAGGAAATGCCTCGCTGACAGCCGCGCGGTTCGTACGGCGGAATCCCCGACTCAAGCAGTGGGTAGTCGAGCCCCTGCATTTCCCAGGTGACAATGCCGTCCTTGACATAGATCTGCCACGTACAGCCACCGGTGCAATTCACACCATGCGTGCTGCGTACGATCTTATCGTGTTGCCAGCGATTTCGGTAAAACTCTTCCCAGCTTCGGCCTTGCGGATTGAGCTCGTCCCGTACCCAGGAGATGGCATCGAGTAGATTCATCAGGTTCTCAGTGTTCTTGAGGTGAATTAGGTTTTTTAGCGGTGTACTGCTCGACCAGCGCGCGGCGCACGCCGGTGAACCGCTGCTTCCAGAGTGAATCGAAGACAAAAATTAATGTGCAGGAGAGGACCAGGCCCAGGAGCAGGAAGGTTACCCGGTTGACTGCGGGGGACGCTGGCTGCTCACTCGCGTGGGCCTCAAAAAACGCAACCAGCGTGTGAATTTCGTCCGGCTCCAATGGATGGGTTTTAAAAATAGGCTGCATCGTTTCGGTGCCAGGAGCAACGAGCCAGGCGCTAAGCGATTTGCGTCCTTTTAGCCGTTCGTAGACCTTCGTCAGATCAGGCCCCAGACGGCCACCGCCCAGGGCTGGCAACCCTTGGACACTGTGGCAGGAAATGCATGCGGTCCCGCCCTTTTTCAATCGCCTGTGGCCGAGAAAAAGCTCGCGTCCCTGCGAGCGATCTTCATCCGTGAAGGGTTTATTCGAAATTTGCAGCCCTTTGAATTGGGATTTTTCCAGCTTGGATTCTGCTTCGATCAGATCGAGCAATTTTTCTACTCGATCGCGAGTCATCCCAGTCAGGTTAGGCATGGGGACTTTTCGCGCTTCCTCGAATATTTTCAGGGCGTAAGGGTCGCCACTGTCGATCACCCCACGTGGGTCCATCATGAAGTTCGCCAGCCATTCACGCTTTTGGCGTTGGAGAACATTTTTCAAATCAGGACCTGTTAAACGTCCACCACCGATCGTATGGCAACTGACACAATACTGCCGAAAAAAGTCGGGGGTATCCTGAGCGGAGGCCGTTCCCGATCCCAAAGGCAGCCAATCGAGGAGTGCCAGGCATAATGCTAGCAGTGTCAGGCATAGGGGCTGGAGCCTTAATAGGTGCCGTGAGGATTGCCTTGAACTCATCCCTGAATTTGCCCGTAGAGGAACAAACGCCCGTAGAGAAACAAACGCTCGTAGAGAAGCAAGGCGTCCGGGAACCAGCCAGCCTCGATTGGACTCATCTGTGCGCGGCTTGTGAGTCTCAACCGGCGGTTGGTTTCCATGGGACAGGTGAAGAGCGATCTGCCAATAGCCCCTGTTTGTCGCCCTGAATGGTGTGTTGGGTTCCATGGTGTCGGATATCCCTTAAATCTGGTTATTTACCGAAGAAACCAAGAGATTGTGCGATGACTGCGTGTCAGATTTTCTAAAGTTAAACAGACTGTAATTAGATAACAAGACCATTTTATCTAAAATAATTAAATTTTTTAGTGGTTTATTCTTGAGTCGGTGTTTGATAGATAGGTGAGGATGAATAATTGAGTGAGGCATATTGTCGTTTTCAACGCGAGCTCGTTAGGGTTTTGTAAGAGTTTTGTATGGGTATTGTAAAGGTTTTGTAAATGGGCGATGAAAGGTCCGCTGGGCCCCCCAGGTTTGACATTTTAGGGTTAAAAATCAGTGGTTTCTCGCCACGCTTTCCCTTGCGGAAGATTGCAATTCCTGCTTATCTGAATGGAGTGGCCGGCGCGCCTGTTGGTGGATGGATGGAATTGCCAGCCAGAGCGTGTGTATTGAGCCTGGCAGAGGTGCAAGGCAAGGGAAGGAATCACGATGGTCTTAGATGAGAAGAATCCGGTCATTATTCAAGGTGGCATGGGAATCGGTGTCTCGGCGTGGCCTTTGGCCAGAGCTGTCGCCCGGTCCGGACAATTGGGGGTCGTTTCGGGCACTGTGCTCGATGTCGTGCTTGCACGTCGATTGCAGATGGGAGATCCTGGTGGGCACGTCCGACATGCACTCGCGGAATTTCCTATTACCTCCATGGCGGACAATATCCTGGATCGTTATTTTGTGCCGGGTGGCAAGCTGGCCGATACTCCCTTTCTTCCAGTGCCGATGCTCAGCGAACGGCCAACGCGCATGCAGTCGGAGTTGTTGGTGGCGGCCAATTTTGTGGAAGTGATGCTCGCTAAGGAAGGCCATGATGGATTAGTCGGGATTAACTATCTGGAAAAAGTTCAGATACCCACCTTGCCATCGTTGTATGGGGCGATGATGGCCGGAGTGGATTATGTATTGATGGGGGCGGGAATTCCCGCCGCGATTCCCGGCATGTTGGACCGGATGAGCGAAGGGGAAGCGGTTGAACTGTCACTACGAGTGACCGGCGCCGACCGGAATCAAGCGACCACGCTACGATTTGATCCGGCGGAGTTTACCGGTGGATTTACACCTTGGCTGACGCGGCCCCGGTTTTTGCCTATTATCGCTTCGTCGACATTGGCTCAGATGTTGGTTCGCAAGTCCAACGGTCAAGTCGACGGTTTTATTATCGAAGGTTCCACCGCGGGGGGGCACAATGCACCGCCACGCGGCAAGACCAGGCTGAATGGACTGGGAGAGCCTGTCTATGGTCAGCGCGATGTGGTTGACCTGGCCGTGATTCGAGACCTGGGATTGCCATTCTGGCTCGCCGGATCGTATGGCTCGCCGGAGCAGGTCCAAGATGCACTGGCGACCGGTGCGGCAGGCGTCCAGGTGGGGACCGCTTTTGCATTTTGCGAGGAGTCTGGGATCTCGGCGGAGATTAAGGAGAGGGTCGTGCAGGGCTGCCGCGCAGGTGAGCTGACGGTCTTCACCGACCCGTTGGCCTCACCGACCGGATTTCCGTTTAAGGTGCTCGGTTTGGAGGACACTCTATCCGAAGAAGAGGTCTATGAGGCACGCCATCGCACCTGCGACTTGGGATTCCTGCGCGAGGGATACCGACGCGAGGATGGGACCATCGGTTGGCGTTGCCCGGCGGAACCCGAGGCTGCCTACCTGCGCAAAGGGGGGTTGCGAGAGGAGACGATCGGACGTAAATGCATCTGCAATGGTTTATTGGCCACCATCGGCTTGGGACAAGTTCGCATGGACGGACAGCAGGAAAGCCCCGTGGTCACCAGCGGGAACGATGTCAACAGTATTCTCCGATATCTCAAGGAACAAGACGCGAACAGCTACTCGGCCGGTGATGTGGTGGACTGTTTACTGCAGTTGAGCAAGGTGTAGGTGTAGTTGAGGGTTGAGGGTTGATTTCGTGTACTGAACCCTGAACCCTTTTTGGTTGCGGCCGGAGGCAGTCTTGGGATTAGATATCTTGAGAGGAGCGGAGAACATTAACTCATCCCCCTTGATGTTCTGTAGGACTCCGATAGCCGCGAAGCGGCGGAATCGTCTAGCCGTGGGCGCTAACCCACGGGCTCCGTGTGCCAGAGCCCCTGAACTGCGTAGCGGTGGCATCAATTTTTCCATGGGCATTGTTACTTAAGGCTTGGCCGATAAATAACTACCCGGTTTTCTGTAGGGAACGTTCAAGAAAAAAACTTCGGTAAATCGTGGCGTTCTGATAATGCACCTTCGTACTCGTACTCAGCCGCTTGCGGCGGTACTCGTACTCGAG
>JAJRWS010000534.1 GCA_024276705.1 Planctomycetota bacterium
CGCTGACACCGGCAAAATACCTCACCGGAAAGAATATGCGCCCGAGCAGCGGATAGGCGGCGAGGAAGCCGGCGAGGTCTATAAGGAAGTAACTGCCCACCACATTCCGTTTCATCTCCCAGAATGTGTCGTGAAACACCTCGAGCCATTTGGATTGCCGACGATGGGCGGGAAGGGTTTTGGTTTCATCGGCCGGCCGCGCCACCTCGCGCACCGAATGCGCGGGCGTGACAGGCGCCGGGCAAAGCGGGGTGTCGTGGTGTTCATCAAGCCCGGTATAGTCCATTGCGACGCCGAAGAAACCTGCCGCACCCATTGTCTCGTGCTCGGGATCTAGCTCCTCGTAATGACGGTGGATCGATTCTTCGCGTTCATCGATGCAGAATATCACCTGCGACTTTGGCCGGCTTTCACGCTTCATCCAGCGACCGCGCCCGCGGTTGAGCGACATGGCGTTGAGAATTTCGTTGCGGTAGTGATGCTCAAACGCATGCAGCCAAACCGGCCGGTGCATATCCTCTGGAAAACCATCGAGGCTCCCGAGCAGTGCTTTGACCTCGTTATCCGACAGAGACCATATATCGTCGGCATCGAGCCCCAGCAACTGGGCCAGATTGAACATCCGCCATCCCCGGTCACCCGCCTGCCGCGCCGGCCGCTCACTTTCATGATGCATCCAGGCCATGTCGGCGAGACGTTTCCAACGGTCGCTTTCATCACCGCCGGGGGTGCTGTTTTCGTCACCGAGTTCACGGGCCTGCTCGGCCAGATGGTCTGGCAAATTACCGCTATGGAGCATTTTGCGCACCAGATATTCGGATGGATGGCTGCTGAAATACTGCTGCAGGTCCTTTATGCCCGAACGAACCTGCCAATGATTGCGGCAGGCCTGCTCGACCAGCAGGTTTTGATAAAACAACCGCACCGCCAGATATTGCATTACGTCGATCGGGTGCGCCTGCTGCTTCGCGTAGGTGGGGTTGAGTTGACGCCAGAACACCATGCCGGCCCAGCCCTTCAGGTCGACAAGCAGCCTGCCGCAATAATCGGCCCAGTTCTTTTCAGGTATGCCAAGCGATTGCAACTGAACGATCACCGCGTCCACCGGCAAGATCGGCAGGTTGTGGATCCCTTCGCGCCAGCCACTCAGGCCGTCGAAATAGAACGTCCGGTCGTGATCGGCGAGATTCCGCCAGGCCTCGTAGAAACCAAGGGTACGGCCGGGCAGATGCCAGGCAGCCAGCCCCTCGTCAAGAAAGGTGCTACACAACCCGATCATGTAGTCGTTCACCCGTTCGACGATGTTTTCACCGCTGAGCGAGCGTATTAAATCGATATGACTCTTGCCACTGGTCAGGGAGGCTATATCGGCAGCGAGGCTCTCCTCCGCAAAACGTCGCATTGAACGGCGCGGATCGAGCTGCTCGACGCGGGCGAGAACTTTGCTGTACTCAGGGTTGTCACCGAGCGAAAGAAGTGCTTGCAAGGCTTCGAATCCGAGCCGGTTGAGACGCTCTTCTTCCAGGTCATGCAAGACGATCCAGCACAAATGAGCGCGCTCCACGGCACCGCGCTCGCCAATTTCAACATCGCCGAGCTTGTCGAGTTCGGCCCTGACCAGCGTTGAAATTACGTCATGAAGTTTACCGTCCACCGGTACCGGAGGACCACCCCAGCGCTCGATATGCTGCGTCTGCGTGGCTAGATATTCGGCCGAATTCGACCATACGTCATATTCCTGGAGATTGCTTGAATCCACGGCGGAGAAGGGGTCGGAAAGGCCGAGGCGGCCGAGTGACGCGCTCCAGATGCCAACGGCTGCAAACTCATCAAGATTGGCCCTGAAATGAGTTGTCATTGAATTCATGCCGCCGTCAATGTCGAAACAGCGCCGGGCCAGACGGTTCACTGCGCCGATTTCGGCTTTCAACCACAGTCTGACCGCCCTCTCGCGGTTTTCTTCCAGCACAACGCCATCAAGCAGCTTGGCGACCAGCAACTGATACTCGTCCCATTTCTCAGGAGGAATTTCAAGTTGGCGCAACAGCGTCGTTGTCGAAACGGACAGACCTTGGCCGGTCTCCAGGCCCCGGACAACTTCTCGGCGGATGTAACCCAGAATATCGACATTGAGTAATTTCTGCAGCCAGCCGGCAAGGGTTAATTCTATACCGATTTTCTGATCAATGCCATCCAGTCTTGAATCCGCGCTCTTGAGAAGGGCAGCCCGGGTTGCGATCGGCAGATCTGGGCGGAAACTGCGTGTCGCCGCCGCCTCTCTGGCGGCAAAGCGCAACTCGGAAGCGCTCAAGGCATTGACGCCATTTACGAGATGCAGGCGCAGCACAGTTTCCGACATGATCGGCTTATTGTTCACGCTGGCGAGGACTTCGCCTAGCTTGAGATCCTTGCGCCGGGCCATCACGGCTGCGATGTCGTCGTCGTTGATACGGCCGCGTTTGTAGTGGCCCCGGTGTTCGCTGTTTTCCAGATAGCCCCTGCCGCCGAGAAAGCCCTCGGCGATCTGGATGGCTTTTTCGAAATGGTGTTTCTGCAGCCCAAGGAGCGTATTGTTGTGGACGAATGTCACACTCATCGGCCCTTGCTCGGAAAGCATGTGGCAGATGTGGTCGACGTGTTCGCGCAGGTGATCGCGGCTGTGCTGGGAGATGCTTCCCCCCCGGCTGTCGCCGTGCTGTTCGTCGCTACCGCCGTGCTGCGCGGCGTCAGATGTGGTGTTTGGAGCGGCTGTGTCGGCGTCTGACATGATTTATTTCAATACCTCAATCATTTGGGTAGCCGTGGAATTCACGATATTCAGGGCGGGGCTGGGAAAGACGCCAATGGCGACCATCAAAAACACCAACACCAGCCCGACAAGCATCTGGCTGCCACGAATATCCTGAAGATGGTTCCATCGCGTATCCAGGGCACCGGTGAACATAAAACCGATGGTGCGCAGTGAATAGGCGGCGGTCACCAATATACCGACGCTGGCAATCGCGACATAGAGTCCCCAATGCTCAAAAGCGCCGAGGATGACATGGAACTCGCTGATGAAACCAGCCAGTCCCGGCAAACCCATCGAAGCAAGCAGAGCGATCGACATCATCACACCGTAACGGGGGATCTGCCGTGACAGCCCGCCAAAATCGGAGATATTGCGGGTTTTTGCCTGCTCATAGAGCACGCCGATGAGAAAGAACAATGCTGCGGTAATGATACCGTGTGTCACCATCTGCATGATGGCGCCGGTAAAGCCGGCGACTGTCATCGCCGCGACGCCGAGCAGAACGAAGCCCATATGGCTGATCGAGGAATAGGCAACCATGCCCTTCAGATCGTCCTGCCGCCAGGCCATCAACGCACCATAGACGATGTTGATGAGGCCGAGGGCGAATAGAATGGGCAGGAACCATTCGAGGCCGAGAGGAAGAAGTATACCCGCCCGGAAGAGACCGTAAGCCCCCATCTTGAGCAGGATGGCCGACAGAAACATACTGACGGGCACCGGCGCTTCGACATGGGCGAGAGGTAACCAGCCATGAAGTGGAAATGCCGGGATCTTCACTGCCATACCGAGAAAGAACCCGAAGAAAATCAAGGCCTGCAGCTCTGCACTCCAGCCGGCATTGTTTTGCACGAGAACCGACATATCGAAGCTTTGGGTGGGGGAATTAACATATGCGGCAATAATACCGAGCAGCATGAAGATAGAGCCGCCAAGTGTGTAGAGGAAGAAGCTCAGACTTGCGGGGCCCTTGCGCGCGCCTCCCCAGATTCCAATGAGAAAGAACATCGGCACCAGGGTGATTTCCCAGAACATATAGAAGAGGAACCAGTCCTGGGCGGCAAATACGCCGAGCACCGCGGTTTCCAGCAACATGAACCAGGCGAAATAGGCCTTTACTCTGTCCGTCTGTGACAGTGATGCAAACAGACAGGCAATCGTGATCAGTGTGGTCAGCAGGATCATCGACAGCGACAGACCGTCTATGGCGAGGGAATAGGTCATGCCCATTTCCGGCACCCACTGCACGTTCTCTGCAAATTGTAGCGCGCCGGAACTCAGATCAAACATGGTGAGCAGGTAACAGGCGAGAGCGAAGCTGATGGAAGAGCAAACCAGTGCGATCAACTGAATCAGCCGCGTCCATTCTTTGGGCACAAACAGGATCACAGCTGCACCGAGCAGTGGAATCCAGATGATTAGGCTCAAAATAGGCATGACAGGCTATCCTAATATTGGATTTGCATTTAAATGATCTAGACTTCCCGGGCCCATTGTCACAAACCCGGGAAGCGGTCCACGCTCCATGCGTTGCCGGTTAACGTTTCCGGACCAAAGCGGCAGACCGGTGACTGGAGTACGGCGTGTGATTTTCTGTCCCCTGCATGGTGACATTTCCTCCACCGAGTTCATATTCGCGTTTGAAATCGTGCAGCCGTTCGTGAACCGTATGATCGATAAACCCGGCTTCGCTGAAATCAATCGCCACCTTCTGACCTGCGGGAATTGCGTCAAGCTTGCTGCGAATGTTCATGAAACTGTGGAACCCGGCCGCACTCTGCAGTTTGAAGACGATGTTGTCACCCTGCGTCTCTACGGTCGTATTGGCTGTGAAAAGCCTGCTTATTGGTACACCGCGTATCATATTGGTGAACATCGCCAAGGCCGTTCCGATAAAGACGCCCGCCAGCAGATCGACAAAGGCGACGATCAGCGCGGTAACGAGCATGTAAAGGAACTCTTCCTTGCCGATATGCAGAACATGAGCGAATTCCTTCGGATGCGCCAGGCGAAAACCGATGAAAACCAGCATCCCCGCAAGTGCGGCCACCGGTATCATATTCAGCACCGCCGGGATCGACAGCACGAAAACCAGCAGGAAGGTGCCATGAAAGAAGTTTGACCAGCGTGTCCTGGCACCGTTCATTATATTTGCGGCACTTCGCACGACTTCCGCGATCATCGGCAGGCCACCAATACTTGCGGACACCATGTTGCCGACGCCCTTGCCGATAAATTCCTTGTTCATGTCGGATTGGCGATTCCATGGATCCTGTTTGTCGATCGCCGACGCCGTCAACAGCGACTCCAGGCTGGCCACAAACAGGAAAATGAAGATGTATTTGAGCGAGACCGGCGTCAGGATCATGGAGAAATCCGGAAACTTGATCGCTGCAAAGAAGTCCAGAGGAACGGTCAGAAGATATTTTTCGTCGACACTAAATGACGTCGCCAGCACCAGACCAAGAACTGCTAAAACAAGTGGTGCCGGAATAAACTGGCCAACAATCTTCGGCAGCATCGGCCAGACAGCCATGATAAGGAGAGCCAGCCCACCAATCATAGCGACCATGTAGTTTTCTATGTTCGTGACGGCATAGGGAATGGCCGTAATCAAGCCCAGCATACCCTTGGCGTTCTTGATCACCTCGGTACCGTCCATCCCGATCATCACGTGGAACATCTTGAGTATAATAATTATCCCGATACCGGCCAACATGCCGTGGATCACGGAGAGATTGAAAAAATTTGTCAGCTTGCCGGCATTCAGAAAACCCGAAATTATCTGTATGGCGCCAACCACCACGCAGACAGCCGTGGTATATTGAAAGCCCTTGACCGGATCGCCACCGCCCAGCTCTGCAACGGCACCAAGCACAATGACGATCAGCCCGGCCGCCGGACCATTGATGGTCAAATGCGACCCGCTTAAAAAACCCGCCAGCATTCCACCGACAAAGCCTGCGATAATTCCGGCAATCGGTGGGGCGTTGGATGCAATGGCGATGCCCAGACACAATGGCAGGGCTATAAGGGAAAGAACGAACCCGGACATGAGATCGGACTTCCAGTTCTGGGCCAGACCGGGTAGCCAGTCCTTGGGCACCGGTCCGACATCTACGGCCGCGCCTGAAGTCGGTTCTGTGGACATATGAATTCCCTCCCAGAGAAATCTAAAAATTTGCCACAGTTGGAAAACTGCGCCACAGCCGGCACTATCAAGTGCCATGTCACTTGTGGGGCCCCGCAACGCTAAAGAATCCAAAAAAAAAAATTCGAAACGCAGTGGACCGCAACTTTCTTTTTTAAAGAGGCTGCACCGCGAATGCTCGTTAGGACTTGTTAAATATTGAAATCAATTGTTAAATATAGGCAGTGGCAGGCGATGGCTTAAGCTGGGCGGGCGAGTAGTCATTAACCTGATTTTTGGGCTTGCATCATATAATATTGGCCTACGTCCAGTTTCGGGACTGTTTGACAAATGGAAGATCGGCAATTTCATCGTGTTAACAATTCTTAACAAGGTGCGAACATGAGCGGTTCGATTTTGGTCGTCGACGACGAACCAGAGATGCAGGCGACGCTTGTTCGATATTTTACCAGCGAAGGGTTTTCGGTAACCGCGGTTGGTGACGGTCAGGCCATGAACAAGACCCTGCCAGGTGGTAACTTCGATCTGGTTATCCTTGATCTCGGCCTTGGAAATGAGACCGGACTGGACCTTTTGCGCCAACTCCGCGAGACTTGCGAAATCGCCGTCATCATCCTTACAGGTAAATCCGATCCCATTGATCGCGTCGTCGGCCTGGAGCTTGGCGCCGATGATTACGTCACAAAACCTTTCCTGAACCGCGAGCTTCTTGCCCGCATTAATGCGGTGATGCGGCGGGCCAAGCAGCAGCCGCAGCAAACCAACAGGCTGGACACCGGCCTCGCCGGAGCCAAGACGATCTTTTTCGACGAATGGCGGATCGATTTGGTCTCCCGGATTCTGACCTCTCCTGGAGGTCAACCGGTATTGCTGACAACCGCTGAGCTCGACATTCTTATTGAACTGGCCACGAATGCCGGCGGGGCCGTCAGCCGCGACCGGCTGATGCAGGTCGCCCACCGGAGGCCCTGGTCACCTGTCGACCGCAGCGTCGACGTCCATGTGCACAATCTGCGCAAGAAGCTGACTGAGGCATCGTCTCATCCGAACTTGATCGTAACCGTGCGCGATATCGGTTATATGCTGGCGGCAGAAAGGACTTTCGAGTGAGCGGAAAGGTTCTGCCCTGGAAAATGTAGCGGCGGACCCGTATTCATCCGCCCACCGATTAACGCCGGAAGACCAGAGGCTTTCCTGTTCGAGTTGAGCAGGCTCTGGTCGTAGTCGCCCCGGTCTGGTATATTGCACTCCTCAAAAACGGGTGTCTGTGAAGAGATCGCAAGCCCGTGACGGTTTGCGGAGCGGAATATCCGGCATGAATACAACTTTAAAGCTGCGCATTATGGGCATCGTGATCCTGGGTGTATCGCTTGCCCTGACCGCGGTCGGGGTTTCGTTCTATCAATACCGCGAGCAGGTGACGAATACTGAGCGAATGGAACGCGCCAGCGCTATCTCCGGAACTCTGGAACAGCTGTTCGCCACGGTATTACGAGCCGCAAATCGCAACCGCAGTTTCATTCTAAGCGGCAAGCCATCATATCTGAACGATTATAACGCGGCGGTCGCTGCGATCCCCGGTTACCTCGCGACGATCAAGAATCTGACCGCAGACAATGCCGAACAGAGAGCGCTGGTGCCAATACTGGAGGCGGCATTAAATGCAAAGCTCGCGCACCAGGCAAATATTTTACGGATCTTCCGCCAGTCGGGTTATGACGGCGTGCGCGATCTTCTGATCAGAGATAATGGCGGCCAGCGGCTTGAAGTGTTTCGCAATCAGGCATCCGCCGTCCGATCGGCCGAATACCAGATCGCAACCCTCTTTCTCGGCCAGTTCCGCGACGGGCTTCTTCTCCAACTGGGCGTACTTCTCTCGCTCATGCTGTGCGGCGGCATATGGATGAGCATGTTGAGTTTCACCGCTATTCGCGAAATTCTTCTGCCGGTTGACGGTATGATTGCCCATGTCAACCGCATTGCAACCAATGACGTCGTCGAAGACCTCCCTGTTTCACGCAAGGATGAGATTGGTGAGCTCGCCATCCACATCAATGACATGACCCGAAAATTACGCGAAGCACAGGCCGCCCGGCAGGCGGCCCGGGCCGCCCTTGCCGCCGAACAGCAAAACCTTGTTGATTCGGTAGAAGCATTGAACGATGGATTTGCCGCCTTTGACTCCAACGAACTTCTCGTCCTTACCAATCAGAAATACCGAGAGATGTATCCCGAGATAGACGACATAGCCTTGCAGGGCGTGTCCTATGAAGCGCTGTTGAGGCGACGTGCTGAATTTGGCCAGGAGCCCAAAGCCAGGGGCCGGATCGAGGAGTGGGTGGCAGAAAAACTCGCCGATTTCCGCAATCCCGGGGAACCATCCGATTTGACCATGGGCGACGGCCGGATCATTCGCAAGTCCGAGTTTCAAACCCGCAATGGTGGCACCGTCGGCGTCTATATGGACATTACGCTACTCAAGAATACCGAGGTTGCCCTACGCTCGATAAACGCCGAACTCGACCAGCGGGTCACCGAACGAACCAATGATCTGGATCAGGCCAATCAACAACTGGAACGGCTGAACACTGAACTCTCGACATTGATCCGGTCAGCTCCCGTCGCCATCATGGCACTCAATCCGGCGGGCAAGGTAACCATATGGAATCCCTCCGCGGACCGACTTACCGGTTTTAGTGAACAAGAAGCGCGCGAGAAATTTCCAACCCTCACTGAGCCGGAGGAAGCCGAAGCGTTTGACAGCCTGCTCGAGCGGGCGTGCAGGGGTGAGAATTTCAACAATGTCGAACTCGAGCTCAGACGGCGGGATGGCCAGCCGATCATCGCCAATATAGCCGCCGCCGCATTGTGGGACGCACGCGGCACTTTACACGGCGCCATCTTCACACTTGTCGACCTGACCGAAAGCCGCGCGCTCCAGGAGCAGTTCCAGCAAAGCCAGAAAATGGAGGTTGTCGGCGAACTCACCGCCGGTGTGGCGCACGACTTTAACAACCTTCTCGGTGTCGTCATCTCCAATCTCGATATGCTCGAATCGCGTGTGCCCAAGGGCAGTTTCGCCTCGGAGCTGGTAAGTGCCGCACTCCGGGCGAGCCTTTCAGGTGTCGCACTCAACCGGCAGTTACTCGCCTTCTCGAGCAGGCAAAAGCTAACGCCGATGAATGTCGATATTCAGCAGACCCTTGAGGGCATGTACTCTCTCCTCTATCCGATATTGGGCGAGCATATTGATTGCCGCATTGAAATCGAACCGGACCTGTGGTCCGCGACTGTCGACCCGTCGCTGCTTGAATCCGCTCTTCTTAATCTTGCGGTCAATGCCCGGGACTCGATGCCGAGCGCGGGGAGGCTGATAATTTCCGCGGCCAACAAGACAATGACCTCTGACGCGAGAGGTGAGGTCGAGGAATTGTCCGGCGACTGTGTTGCGATCACTGTTACCGATTCAGGCATCGGCATGCCCGCCGATGTGGCGGCACGGGCATTTGAGCCGTTTTTTACAACCAAGGAATTCGGCAAGGGAAGTGGTCTCGGCCTTTCCATGGTCTATGGTTTTGTCCGCCAGTCGGGAGGAACACTGAAGATTGAAAGCCAACCTGAAAAAGGCACCAGCATTCATATCTACCTGCCCCGCGCCCCTGATGGAATTGCTGACAGACCTGAATATTCCGCAGACAATGTCGATTGCTCGGGATCAGCCGAGACCATCCTTGTTGTCGAAGACAATGACGCATTGCGCCAGGCTGTTGTGCGGCAATTACAGGAACTGGGCTATGAAACGATTGAGGCTGACAGTGCGAAGCCAGCGCTGGAGATCCTTGAAACCAAGACCAATGTCGATCTGATGCTGACCGATATTGTCATGCCCGGCGGCATGGACGGCCGGGCCCTGGCCGGCGAGGCGACCAAGCTTCGCTCCAACCTGCCTGTGGTTTTCACATCAGGCTTCCCCGAAGCCACCCAGTTCAGTTCGCTGACAAGCGCCCAGGAAGTCAGTTTTCCGGTACTCGTCAAGCCCGTGCGCCGTCAGGAACTGGCCGAGCACGTTCGCAAAGCCCTCAGAGTTTCAGGGTAGCGGGTGTGGGAGTGGGAGCGGATTGACGCCGGTCGTCAAGCCCGACCCATTGGTGGGGCCCACGGTGTGGGGCACTGGAAGGGCTACTGATGGGACCCCCGGTGGGTCTACTGGTGGCCACTGGTGGAAGAGGGCCGGGGCGGCTCCCATCACGTTGAAATATAGGCATTTTCCAATGAATGGGGCTGACTTTTCCCCTGGCTTTTCTAATGGTAGGGGCATTGGAAGGGGTTGGGGTAGGGGAGAGGGACAAAATTCAAATTGAATGTTTGTTTAAGGCTGCTCGCAATCAATGTTGTACGAAGAAAATGCGGGTTATCAAACCAGCCTTTACATTTGTCTTCACGGCATGGTTCTAAGCTCGACCGTCTTGTCCGGCATTGCAAAATAGCTGAAGAAGTGAACCGTATTTGGTATCGATGAGATGTGTCAAATTCATTCATTCTATGTCGGTTTGGTAAAATTATTCACCACTCGTGTTTTTCAACATATACTGGGTAAAATGCTTTTATCTTTTCAAAGTTATCCAGCCTCTACCAACTATCATCTTGCGTAGGAAAATGGTGCAATGTATGAAAAATGATCTTTGATTCTGCGGTTTTGAGAATTATATAAAATGAAATTAGATCTCCGCTCCGCCACAATCGTTCTCACTGGTGCATGGAATACAGAAATATTCACTGCTCCATGGATTGCAGTGCACCTTTATGATTATCACGAAGGTGACAAGCTTAACGTTGATCAGGTTATCATCACATCTGAGAATGAGCCACCAAAACAAATTCTTTTTATAGATGGCATTGGCATAAGTTTATCTGGTGGCCGATTGGAACTGTACGCTACGTCATTCGATGAAAATAATATTGCTTCGTTAGAGTCTGTTGCTAAAAAAGTGGTTTCAACATTACAGCACACGCCGATGGGAGCGATGGGTATTAATTTTAATCTTGTCGAAGAAGATCCATCTGAAGACCTCGAAGACAAGCTGAAAAGCCCGGATGGCATCGAACGTACATTCGATATTAAGACTCAATCTTTTACAGCCACCATCGCGCTGGAAAATGAGGTAGACTTAAACTTGACCAGAGCTATCACAGATGAATTTGTTAAGTTTAGCTTTAATTATCATTTCTCACCTCTGAGTCCAGCCAAGGCTGATAATCTGATAGATAGTAGCGTCACTGCTAGATATGAACAGACAAAAGAGTTTATGCAGAATTTGTATGCCCTTGACGAGATTGAGTTCATTTCACATCAAAAACCAACGGAAGAACAAAACTCATGAGCAACAAACGGACAATTTTGAAATACATGAAAGAATCAGTAAGAGCAGGTGTTGTTCCGCCGATCGCAACTCGGACAGAGAGTCGGATCACCTATTACGGTGATGATTCCGTCACTTTCTCCCATGATACAGTTCACATACAATCCAAAGGCGAACAGGTCTCGTTGCAAGAAGTTAATAGACGCCTACATGGCAAGAACCCCCCTTTAGAAGGTGGTGATACGGACAACCAAGACGTGAGTGATACTGACAGCTGATCGTATTTTCATTTCGCTGGTCGTCAAAGGTCTTGATAATGTCGATGGAATTCATATTTGCAAAGAGCGAGCAGATAGATGGGAATTCGCTTCGTCAAGGTGATTTGCTTGAGAAATCAGAAGAACTAGCGAATGCAGTCAAGGAAGCCCATTCATACTACGCTGATGCGGATGACTACACCCATTTTCTGGTACTTACTCAATCATGCGACTTAGTAAAACGTGAAAAAAAACCACCGAAATCCCCGTACATCACACTGGCTGCTGTTAGACCACTGGAAAAGGCTCTGGGTCGTCGGGTGGAAAAATATGTTGCGCCGGGAGTTGATTTTCCCATTATGGTTTGTGCCCGTGAACGCAGACTATTAGTTGACCAGTTTCTCGAACGACTGCTTCACAACACGGAAGATGGATTTTTCTTTTTGAGGGCTGGAAGTACACCTACGATTGAGCAAGATAGTTGCGTCTTTCTCCCCCTATCTATTGCACTAAGAAATACTCATTATGACATATGTTTAAAACATAAGGTCGCGCAACTAGACGATATTTTTGCTGCAAAAGTTGGGTGGATGACCGGAAATCTGTATTCACGTATTGGAACGCCAGATATTGAAGACAATTTACCAAACTCGAAGGAGTACAAAAGGGACTTTTTCGAGGATGTGCTGTATAAGAAAACCGTTTGGCTTTCGCCTGCACAAATCAAAGTGCTGAAGATAGAAATAAAGAACTGGAAACGCGAAAACGCTCATCAGGAGATGACCATAGATGTGGCACGATCATTGCTCGATTCTATTCCAGATGACGTAACTTTGGCTTCACAAAGAGCTGTAAAAATTCTTACAGATAATAATATTATTGCCAATGATGACGCAAGCATCGACAGTGCACGAAAATTATTACAAAACGATACCAGTTTCAAAAAACTAATCAAAAGCGATAACTAGGTGTGCTTTGGGATGAATCTGTTCATTGGCATACACCTTCCCAGCGGAACCCCAGCAGATTTTCTGATTTCTGAAAAACTGCTGGAACTGGTAAAAAGTGAAACCCAGGGACTTGTACAGGGGAAGACAGATGCTTGGCAAATGTCGTGCGCAGATCGTGCAGCGTCCAATGCCCATACGGGGTCACAGATGACCCTCCAAGCACATGCGATTTCGTGACCCCATTGTGACCCTAAGGGGATTTTTGCTCCCATCCGGTTCTGGTGGAAGACTTATAAGCCCTTGTTTTTATTATCGAAAATTGGTTGCGGGGGTAGGATTTGAACCTACGACCTTCAGGTTATGAGCCTGACGAGCTACCGGACTGCTCCACCCCGCGTCAATTCATCATTTTCTGTAATGACCATCACCATGCGTGCGTTCCGCTTAA
>JAJRWS010000535.1 GCA_024276705.1 Planctomycetota bacterium
ATAGTAAGAGCGGGAATGAACGGTCATATGCGATGAACGATTACCTCTCTTTTGTTGCATCCACGCTGCAATTACTTTAAGATGGATAGCTGGAACTGGGCCTCTTCTTGGCCATTCATCGTAGCTGTAGGACCGTCAGGTTCGTGTCTCCATTGGATCGTGGATGTTCAATTTTGCCACAATACATCAATTCCTTGATCCTCTCCCACCGGCAGGCAAGGGGATGAGAAACGCCGCGGCGGAATCCCTGTTTCTGGTATTTAGACAAAGTCTGACGCTTCGCTGGACCGTTTGCTGTGCGTTGTGGATTGTTTCTCTCAGTGGATTCAAACCCGCCCACCTTTACGGCAGCGACACCGCATCCCGGATAAGGGCGACAGACCACCCGATTGTGTTTGTCGTACGGCACCCGTACGCACCAGATCATCACAATACGGCGACATTATTTCAAACGGGCGAGATCAACGCGCACAAGTTTCAGGGCGGTAGTGCGATTCGAACGATCGACTTCACCCGCGGCAGCGAATTAACAACACTACTCGACGTGCCTGACGGTGTGGCCCGGGATCTGGAAGTTGATTTTGACGGCAGCCGGATCTTGTTTTCCATGCGTCGTAACAAAGCGGACGACTATCATATCTATGAAATGAATGCCGACGGTTCCGGCCTGAAGCAACTCACGCATGGTTCCGGGATCTCCGACATCGATCCAATTTACCTGCCTGACGGCCGCATCCTCTTTTCGTCCACACGCGAGCCGAAGTACTGCATGTGCAACCGGCACATCATGTGCAACTTGTTCACCATGGCTGAAGACGGTGCGAATATTCAGCAGATCGGCCACAGCACGCTGTTCGAAGGGCATCCCTCGTTGCTTCCTGACGGTCGCGTGTTGTACGATCGCTGGGAGTACATTGACAGAAATTTCGGTGACGCGCAGGGTGCCTGGGTCTGCAACCCCGACGGCACCCAGCATTCCATTCACTGGGGCAACAACACGAATTCACCCGGTGCCGTATTGGACAACCGGGCGGTCCCGGGCACCGGGCTGTTCCTCAGCACTTTCTCCTCCTGTCACGATCGGCCCTGGGGAGCATTGGCGATCGTCAATCGCAAGCTGGGGTTGGACGGCCGCGCTCCGGTCGTACGCACCTGGCCCGCCAACGCCATCGATTGGGTCGGCCAAGGCAACTACGACACATTCAAGCAGGTTCAGCCCAAATATGAGGATCCTTATCCGCTATCCCCCACGCTGCTGCTTTGCTCTCGCAGTGTGGGAAAGGGTGAGCAGATGGGAATTTACCGGATCGACCTGGAGGGAGGCGAGACGCTGCTGCACAGCGAAGAACCCGGTTGCTACGACCCGATGCCACTCGCGTCCCGGGTGCGACCTCCCGTGATCCCATCACGCGTTGATCTGAACCAATCGGTGGGCACCTTTTATGTGGCGGATGTCTATCGGGGCATGGGAATGGAAGCGATCCCACGAGGGAGCATCCACTGGCTGCGAGTGGTTGAATCGCCTGAGAAGCGATTCTGGACCTCGGCAGGCTGGGATGGCGGCACCGGTCAGCAAGCACCCGGTATGGCTTGGGACGACTTCAATAACAAACGGATCCTGGGGACGGTACCGGTGGAGGAAGACGGCAGCGCCTATTTCGAGGTGCCAGCCGATCGGTTCGTCTACTTCCAACTGTTGGACGAGCGAGGAATGATGCTTCAATCGATGCGTAGCGGCACCATGGTGCGGCCAGGCGAGACTGCCGGCTGTGTCGGCTGCCACGAACCGGGGCGGACGACCGTTCCCAATCACGAGTCGGTGATGGCCGTACGAGGTCCACCGAAACGTCTCACCCCCTGGTACGGACCTCCACGCAACTTTGGCTACCTGGCTGAAGTGCAACCGGTATTCGACCAGCATTGCGTTTCCTGCCACGACTACGGGAAAATGGCAGGTAAGAAATTGAACCTGGCCGGCGATCTTGGCTTACCGTTTAACACATCGTACAAGGCGCTACGGCAAGGCAACTATGTCACCGTGCCTGGCGCCGGACCGTATCAGACACTGTTGCCCAAGAGTTGGGGCTCGCATGCCAGTCGCCTGACGAAAATACTCCTTGAAGGGCACGGGGATCCGGAAATCGACGTTCAAGTGAAATTGAACCACGAGAGCTTCGATCGGGTTGTAACCTGGATCGACATCAATGCGCCCTACTATCCGGAGTATGCAAGTGCGTACGGTGGCAATCGCTACGGCCGCTCGCCTCTGAACGAATTCGAATTGAAGGCTCTGCGGAAACTGACCGGCTCGACCGACGTGAATTTCACGCGGCCAGAAATCAGTCGCTGCCTGGAAAAAATGGCCGATCCCACGGATCCCGCCTACGTTGAGGCGTTGAAGATTATCCGGACCGGCCGGGACCGCCTTGCCGACCGGCCGCGGGCCGACATGGCCGGATTTCGGTTGGTGGCCGAAAACGAGATCCGGCAGCAGGCTAAATACGAAGCCCTGCGTCACTCGGAGAAGAAAGCGCGGCAGGCCGTACGGCACGGCGCAAAGTATTACAATACAGCCAGGTAGAGTAAACTCACTTGCGCCTCAGCCTACAATCCAGGAACCGAAACGATGACCGACCCGCCGCGTTCCGGACGAACTCCAGCACCGAACCAGCCCAAGGCAGGCTCATCGGCTCCTCCTGATCCAGCGACTCCTTCCACCAACCGGTTGGACATCCCCACCATCAGCAAGCGGATCATTACAAACATCGAACAGGTTGTCGTGGGCAAGCGCCAACAAATCGTTCGTGTACTGGTCGCCTGGTACTGTGAAGGGCATGTCCTTTTGGAAGACGTACCGGGAGTTGCGAAAACCGTCCTGGCCCGTGCTTTCGCCCGCAGTGTCGGCTGTTCGTTCAACCGGATTCAATGCACTCCCGACCTGCTACCAACCGACGTGACCGGTGGTTCGATCTTCAATCAGAAAAAAAGTGAATTTGAGTTTCGGCCGGGTCCCATCTTTTCTCAGTTGCTGCTGGTCGATGAAGTCAATCGGACAACCCCACGAACTCAGGCCGCTCTGCTGGAAGCGATGGCCGAGAGCGCGGTCACCATTGATGGCACAACTCATCCACTCAAACCTCCATTTTTGCTGATCGCGACGCAAAACCCGATTGACCATGAAGGGACTTTTCCGCTACCCGAAGCTCAGCTCGACCGTTTCCTGATGAAACTCAGCCTCGGCTATCCGACCGCCGAAGAAGAGTCGCAAATGCTCGAGATGCTCCGCCGCGAGCATCCCCTGACCAGGTTGCAACCGGTCGTGAGTGCGGAGCAACTGCTCGCTTGCCAGCGGGCGGTTCGCACGGTCCACGTGGATGAAAAAATACGCCATTATATTACCCAATTGGTGCAAGCGACTCGCGAACATGAAGAACTGAGCCTCGGCGGCAGTCCACGAGCTTCGATCGCCCTTTATCGAACGGCCCAAGCCGTGGCGGCGATTCGTGGGCGCAACTACGTCGAACCGGACGACGTAAAACATGTCGTCCCATCGGTCCTGACCCACCGCATGATCCTACTCCCCGAAAGTCGTCTTCGCAAAGTGAGCGTTGGGGAAATTATCACCGACATCCTGGACGAGACGCCAGTTCCGTTGCTTAGCAACAGTGAGCAGGGGGCAGGGGGCAGGGCTGCTAAAAACCTCTAAGTCATTACGTTGGCTTCTGTTGCGCAGTAGAAGAATGTCGAATATCGAATCATCAACGAATGATCCTCCGTTGAAACTAATGGCAAATGACTAATGACAAATGACTAATGACAAATAACTATTGATAGATGACACGTTCCAGCGCCCCAATTTGCTGGTGGGACGCCGGTTACACCCACTGCCCACTGCCCACTGCCCACTGCCCACTGCCCACTGCCCCCTGCCTACTGAAACACTGAAACACTGAGTTATGGCGCCCCCAGTGCCCTTCAGACCTGGGAAGGGGTCAGGTACAAGTTTTCGGCTTGCACGTCCATCGGCTAAAAAAGCTCGTTGGCCGAAAATCGTACCAGACCCCGCCCTCCTGTTGGCAACTCGACCACCGGCTCACCGAAACACTGAAACACCGAAACACCGCCGTCCCATGCGTCTACTGGTCCTAGCCATTTTGCTGTTGCTCTTCTCGCTCGCTTTCGGCTTCGGCTTGCTGGCGTATGCGATGTATGC
>JAJRWS010000536.1 GCA_024276705.1 Planctomycetota bacterium
CAGTTCCGGGAGTTTCGCCAATTCGAGCCCCAAGGATCTTTGTGAATACTGGTCCGCGACTTTCTGCAAAGGCCAGGTCATCATGGAAATGAACAGCAAGGCAAACCACAACATGCCGACCGCCACCGCCGCATGCCTGCGTCCTTGTCGCAGCCAATAAAATGCCGCCAACGATGCCGCACTTGCCAGCAAAGCCAGCAAGTAAGCCGGAGCGGGGGAACGCATGTGGGTGAAAACATCGGCACCCACGAGAGCGACAACAGGAGTCATGCAACCCGCCGCGCAGACTGATAGAAAGATCTTCGAAAACGTGGTGTCAACGTTTTTTACCAATGTATGGTCCAGAAACCGCTTGAAATAGTGGCCAACCAGAATGGCGATCGCCGGAAAGAGTGGCAAGGCATAAGGGGTCAGTTTCGAGCTGGCGATTGACAGGAACAACAGTCCGCCAAGGAGCCAGCATAGGATGAACAAAATGGCCTTCGCTTCTTCGCTGCGGCCATGACGCTTCGTGGTCCAGGTCTGCCATAATCCGGGCCCCAGATAAAAAATCCAGGGAATCGCCCCACCGAACAAGATCGGCAGATAGTAATACCAAGGCGCGCCACCATGCCACTGACTATTCGTGGCAAATCCGGCCAAATGCCTTTCCACAAAGTAATACCATAAATAGCCGGGCGCACGATATTCCATGGCGAGGAACCATGGAGACGCCAGGAGCATGCCGAGTAAAAGCCCCACGGCAAATCT
The DNA here is from genome assembly GCA_024276705.1 of Planctomycetota bacterium. Taxonomy (GTDB): domain Bacteria; phylum Planctomycetota; class Planctomycetia; order Pirellulales; family Lacipirellulaceae; genus JAJRWS01. Next base: position 751 of record JAJRWS010000536.1, read on the forward strand.
CGTGACCAGCCGCAACGAAAGCTGTCGACGCCGCAACTAAAGCTGTCGACTGAGCAATACGAACAAGCCATAGCCGACCGAGACAACGGCAATACCAATCAGACCTTTCGTAAGCAGGGCCAAGGCAACGCACAACGCGGCCGCGCCGACCAGCAGCAGACGTCTTTTGGGAACGTCGCCGCGATCCGCCTCCCACCAACACAAGAGCAGGAGGTTTGTCCAGGGGACCAGCGCCACGTCATGGACCGCGCCCTGAGCAATTGAAAAGGGGACCGGCAGGGTCAGGGAAATCAGGGCCACCACAAGCCCGGTCCCGGGGTCAAAAAGCCGCCGTGCTAATAGCACCGTGGTGGCGACACCCAGCAGGGCAAATAGAAATCCGGGAAGCCGGGCAGCGGCCTCGTTCATGCCGAACGTTCTCAGTGAAAGTGCCTGCGCGGCGAAAAAAAGGATCGGCTTATCGAGAAAGGGCTTCCCTTGGATCCGGGGCACCCCATAGTCGCCACGTTCGACCATCTCTTGGGAAATAGTCGCATGCAGACCCTCATCGGGATCGAGCAACGGTGTGGGCAGTGCCAGCGGATATACATAGATCGCTGCAGCGCATGCTAGCACCGCTCCCCATAGCAACCGATCCTCGCATAACTTCATGGAATTGCCATCCTGGCGTATTGAGCTCCAGCTCCGCGCGGTGCGGAACCAGGGCCGGTTATACTCATCCTCTAATGCAAAGGCCTCTTCCTCTCCACTTTGACCAACGGTATAAACAACCGCCTGGATTTGGGCAACGCCACCTTTCCCCACCCCATCCCCTATCATCAAGGAACTCATCGTCCATTGCCTGGCCCTCGCCAGGTCTCACTCGCGGCCCTTGGCTTGCCGTGCTTCGCCCGTCATCGGCACGAACGCGACTGGCACAACCTTATGACGGCTGACCTGGCCCATGGCATCCTTCTTCACGACAATCAGTTCTTGCCTGAAGGCGCCGACCGGAATCACGAGCCGGCCGCCTGGAGCCAACTGGTCAATGAGAGGCTGAGGGATATGATCCGGCGCGGCGGCCACCAGGATCACATCAAAAGGAGCCCGCTCGGGCCAACCGCGGTAACCATCTCCACAGCGGACTTGGACGTTGCGATACCCTAATTTTCTTAGCCGCTTGCTGGCCGATTCGGCCAGCGGTTGGAGAATCTCAATGCTATACACTTCTTCGACCAGTTCGGCCAGCACGGCCGCCTGGTAACCAGAACCTGTACCCACATCGAGAGCCCGGTCTTTGGGACCTGGCAACGCAAGCTGCGTCATCAATGCGACAATGTACGGTTGAGAAATCGTCTGTCCATGTTCAATCGGCAAGGCTCGATCCGCATAAGCCTGCGATTGCAAAGCCCGTGGGACAAACTGGTGTCGCGGCACTTTCCGTAGCGCCGCGAGCACGCGTGGATCTTGAATGTCCCGGGCTTTCATCTGCTGCTGGACCATGCCCCCTCGCGCCTGTTCCCAGTCATCATTCTGAGCATGCTCACCTTTACCCTGAACATCAGAAGCCGCCGTTTGATCCGCCATGGTGATTGCAAAATCCGTTGGCTGTTTTGCATGCTTCATGAGCACCAGTCCGATGAGAACGATGAGGAGTAAACCTGACGCTCCTGCGATCAGGTGTCGCCCGTAAATCCTTGTCGACGGCATGGTCGCTCCATGCGAATGTTGCTCAGTTTCATTTTACATTTTCTCGTCTGGAAGACGAAATGGTCGCGGAAATTCATCCCCTAAATTCGGCATTCGTCATTTTCTTCCCCCGCCGTTTTTTTTCACGGATCCAGCGGCCTTCCTCCATGCCGCTTGCCTCGTACTCCAACACCATGCGGTGGATCGATTCGATGTAACACGCCATCTGGTGATCGGAAATGGGGTCGAGCCGCAATTGCCGGATTCCTCCCAGAAACCCACGGATACGATCCTTGGTGCGTTGCCAGCCGTTTAACTGGCGGAGTTGCCCGTAGGTGTTGAGATACATTTCTCGGCCTGAGTGGCGGTAGCCGAACCAGGGCGGAGGAACCCGAGTGACGATATCATTGTTGTTCACCCAGCGGATGTGATCGATGTCGCAGTAGTTGATGTAGGCTTTGTTCCCCACGCGTGGGCTTCCATACGTAATCAGCCGATGGGGCATCGATCGAATGTGCGACAAGAAGCAGCGTCCAGCACAAATGGTCGCCATCGCGGCCCCCAGCGAATGCCCGGTAAACCAAAGCGTTTTGGTGTTGTGGGTCAGCGTCTGCTCCACCGCTGGCCAAAGGTCGTCAACCTCCTTTTTGAATCCACGGTGCACGCGGCCAATCGTTTCGGCGACAATCGACATGGCGTTGACGTCCGCCTTGATATCATTCCATTCGTGCGGTTCGGTTCCACGAAAAACAATGACACAGTCGGTACGGTTCTCCAGCCGATAGGCCTGGGAACCGTCGCGATCGTAGAGTTCAACCTGCTCGAAACCAAGCAGACCGGTAAGTTGCCGTACTGGTTCCATGGGCAGGTAAGCGATATTCGCTAATTCCGCCAACAGCAACGATTGCCGCAACCGGCCCAAAGCTTCGATGGAATCGACGTGGGTCGAATGGATCGGTGTCTCGGGCATTGGGTTGGCCGTGGGTTGCACACGCTTCAACGTGGCTGAAAGGCGCTGTTTTGGATGGGTTGTTCTCGATGTTGCCGGTCCGCGCATCGGGTAAATCTCCAGTCGTGTTGCTTGCTGCTCCATTATATCAATTGTTCGTTGCAAGGGGACACCAGTCCTTGCAGGAAGGGCTGCCTGGGAGGTGCAGGAACGTACTTGGCGTATTTTGTCGCGTGGGCGCAAGTGTGGCACGCCCTGGAGCCAGGGCAAGAGATGACAGGGAGACGAACAGATTCAACCCCCTGGCGAAGGGCGTGGTTGGCGCGCGGTGGATACAACTGTGGAATCCTGAGGCGACACGCCACGCCCTTCGGCACCTTTCGATTCTGCAAGCAAATTACGCCGGGTCACCATCCCTACTGGTCTTGGGCGTCTGATCTAGGTTTGCCTCAGAGCGTGCCACACGAGGCTGGCTGCGAAGTGTGCTGCTGCACCCGATGCAAGGGGCTTTCTTGCGGCATCCTTGCCGGCCGGATAGATTAGGGCTTCAGGTACTGATTTCACCCCTCCGGGCAAAGGACAACGACCGGTTTTTCGCCAATGATTGACAGGAAAGGACCATTCGATGCATTCTACTGCCATTCGGACATCGACGCTGTTGGGAACTCTCTTTCTGCTCGGCATGGCCCAGGCGAATGAAAATCCGCAGGCCACTCAAACCGACAAATCTCCACAATACCTGTGGAACGGCCACGATCTCAGCGGCTGGCACATGGACGTGCCAGCTTTGGACAACGACCCTGCTGGCACACAACCGTTTATCGCTCGCAATGGGATGCTCGTGAGTCTCGGCACACCCGCTGGCCATCTCATCTCGGACCGATCGTTCAAGAATTATCGGCTCGAAGTTGAATATCGCTTTGCAGCCAAACCGGGAAACTGTGGGGTACTGGTACACGCATCGACACCGCGAGCCCTGTACAAAATGTTCCCTCAATCGCTCGAAGTGCAGATGGATCACGGTAATGCTGGCGATTTTTGGTGTATTGTCGAAGACATCCAAGTACCGAACATGGTACAGCGCCGTGGCCCGAAAGATAAATGGGGGATCACCGAGGGCAAGGCACGCCGAATTCGCAATCTGACCGACGATTCGGAGAAACTCGTAGGTGAATGGAACCGAATGGTTATCGAATGTTTGGGCAACGAGGTGAAGGTATGGGTCAACGGCGACCTGGTCAACCACGGTTTCGATGGCACGGCGGACCATGGGCAGCTTGCCTTGCAAGCCGAGGGCTCGGAGGTCGAATTCCGTCGCCTTGCTCTGATCCCAATCACCAGGCTCAGCGATTGATGGAATCCACGATTCTCGGCAACCCGTTTACAAAAAGAGAAGCGAGCTAATCCAGGTGAAGCTGTTACGAGAAACCATTAAGCAAGGGCGTTTTGTACTCAACTTGGATGCCACCCGGATGGACTCCATCCTGGAGAAATCGCTGACGGGGATGGTGGAGCATGGCTGGATTGACCCGGACCATTCTGATGCGATTTTGCAAGCTTTACTTGCTCGTGAACAGGAAGCACCCACCGCCATCGGACATGCGTTAGCGATTCCCCATGCATACATCCAGGGCATCGATCGACCGCTCGTCTATTTCGTGCGTCTGGCCAGACCGGTCAACCTGGAAGCGCCTGGATAGAATTCCCACAAGATTTTTATTTCTGCTCCTGGGCCCCCCCGAGGCAGCCGCCGGCCATCTGGATACCTTGGCGAGTATCGCCCGCCTGATGTCGGACGAAACATTCCGTTATGACGCGATGGCGGCTCGCAACAAGGACGAATTGCTCCAGGCACTCGACCGATTTACCATCCGGACGGCTCCCCAACACTCCACTCACGTTGATCCCGAGGAGGGACTACGGTACACGGGCCGTTTCATGAATGGAATTCTGGCTGACTTCAGGCGGCGTAGCGACTACTATGCCAGCGCTTTTTCGCGATGGCCGGAGCGCAAAGTGCCTGGGCGCAACTCTGTTCATGTTCTTCGCATGCCTGGCACCCGCGGTCACTTTCGGCGGAGTGATGGCCATTCAAACTCAAGGCGCCATCGGCGTTGTGGAGATGCTGGTTGCGACCGCTTTTTGTGGATTGGCCTATGCCCTATGCGCGGGTCAGCCATTGATTATTCTGGGCGGGACGGGTCCGTTGTTGATCATTACCGCCATCCTGTACCAATTGTGTGGCGACCTGGATATTCCATTTCTGCCGATGTATGCCTGGGTCGGTTTGTGGTCGGCCGTACTGCTGATTGCGCTGGCACTGACCGATGCCAGTTGCTTGATGCGCTTCTTCACTCGGTTTACCGACGAAATTTTCTCCGCCTTGATTTCGTTGATTTTTATCTATGAAGCCCTCCATTCGCTGGTGCGTATTTTTCAGGATCTGGATGTCAAAAAACATCACGACACGGCCCTGCTTTCACTGCTGCTGGCGCTGGGAACTTACTTTATCGCGATGAATCTCTCTCGGATGCGCCGTAGCCACCTGCTGCGACCGCGGATCCGGGAATTCCTGGCGGATTTCGGTCCCAGTCTCGCCATCGGAGCAATGACCCTCGTAGCGTTGTGGTTGCATGAGGTCGACTTGGATATTCTGCCCGCACCTGAGAGCTTCGGCACCACCAGCGGACGCCCCTGGAGGGTTGATCTGAGCCAGGTACCCCATTGGGCAAAGCTGGCGGCCCTGGGCCCGGCATTGCTGGTAACCGTCTTGATGTTCCTCGATCAGAACATTACGTCTCGGTTAGTCAACAGTCCGGATCATCGACTCACCAAGGGCCCTGCCTGCCACTTGGACCTGGCCGTGGTGGGCCTGTTGACAGGCATTTGCTCGTTGTTTGGCTTGCCTTGGCTAGTCGCTGCCACCGTACGTTCTCTCAACCACGTGCATAGCCTGGCCACCACGGAAGAGGTTGTTAAGCCAGGAAGTGCTCCCCGGGAACACATACTGCATGTCCAGGAAAACCGAGTGACCGGTCTGGCAATCCATCTACTGATTGGTTGCACGTTGATGCTATTGCCCCTGCTGAAAACGATCCCCATGGCGGTTCTGTATGGTCTCTTTCTATTCATGGGTATCGTCTCGATGGTCGGGAATCAATTTTTTGAGCGTCTAAGTTTCTGGCTGATCGACCCTGACTTGCAGCCTACAACGCATTACACCCGTCGCGTGCCGAAAAGGACCATTCAACTCTTTACGGTGCTCCAACTCGCCTGCCTGGTTATCCTGTGGGTCGTCAAAACCAGTTCTCTGGCCATCATTTTCCCTCTATTTATTGCCTTATTGGTACCCGTCCGGCAATTGGCTGGCCACTTTTTCGACCAGGAATCGCTGGCTGCACTCGACGCGGCAGAAGAACCGGAAGAGGAGGAAACCCACTGGGCCGCGTAGCTCACCGTGCATTAGCTTACGAATCTTCTTCACCCACATGACAAGCACGTGGGGGTCGCCTGAGGGCAGAGGGCAGGGGCTTTAGTTAGACAACAGAAAGGGAGAATGCAATGAGCAAGCATATTGCATGGGCCATGATCACAGCGCTGGCCTGCTGTCTCAGCAGATGCCATGCGGAGGAGATGCCCAAAATGATCGCCTATTCCGCCAGGCCAAACGCGTATTTCAATGAGCGTGCGGACGACGTGGCCGAACTTTACGATGGGTTCTTCTTCACCGTCGGAAACTGGGATGAAGGTGTGATTTCCAACCTGGGACTCGGGGCCGATTCCCCCCCCACGACCGACTGGAAAGATCGCATCCGGGAGAATCTTTCACATCTTCGCGAAGCGGGTGTCCGCGAGAATCTGCTGGGGGTATCCTTTGGCCAATCTGCGCCGTGGCCATCGCCCAAGACACTACTGTCTAAGGCGTACACGGAAAAGATGGCAAGGCACTTTGGCGTCATCGGGCAGTCCGCTCGAGAGCTCGGCTTTCGCGGTGTCAGCATTGATGTGGAGTATCCGTATAAACGCTACGAGCTGGACCACGAGATCTACACCTATGACGGCTACACGCCTGAACAATTGCTCGAGGCAGCCAAGGAGCAGGGCAGGGCGATAATGAATGCGCTGCTCAACGAGTACCCCGATGCGGTTGTATTCGTTTTGCCCGGAGTCCTGTGGTCTCGCCCCATCGAGCGGGCTTTTCAGTTGGCTATGCTGGAAGTCATGGCGAAGCGCGACGCGCCTGGGGGACTTCACGCCGGGGCGGAACGATCGTACAGCCTCATCGACCCAATAGCGCAGGTAGCCATTGCACGCACGGCTGACTTGTCGGTCCCGATCTTGATTCAGGATAAGCGAGTGCTGGATTATTGGCAGCGGCGGTGCACTATGGCGCCAGGCGTCTGGCCTTTGCACATGGTCGAAACAGGTGGGAAAGATTATCCCGTGCGGCCATGGGCCGAGGAATTCGCCGAACTGCAACAGCAATTGCGAATTTTACGGGCCGTTTCCAAACGCTATGTCTGGTCGTATTCCGGCCAGCCTGTCTGGTACGCGCATACCTCGGAACTTGAGGAGAAGTATGGCCTGGCCAGGCAAGCGATCGACGGCGTGGACGAGGCGATTCCCGGGTGGCACGCAATCCTGCGCGATCGCACCGCACCCAAAGACATGCGAATTCGTAAGTTGATCCAGGAGATCGAGGCCTTTGACAAGGGCAAAATCGATGGCAAGACGCTTTGTGCCCGTTTCGGCACGCCTGGCGAATGGCTCCTCCTCGGCCTGTTGTCGAATCCATTTCTCGATTCAACCTTCACCGCGACCAAAGCCATACATGGCTCCCTGAACCGGCAGGATCCATTCTACGGCCGTGACGGCGTGGTACACTGGCAGCCTTTCCGCAATCGGAATCCCCTCGGCGAGGTGCACCTCCGAGCAGCATTCGATTGGTTTAAAACAGACGACGCTTCGGTCCATCTCGCCTCAACAATTCACACTCCCAGGAAGCTCGATGCAACCCTCTGGCTGAATGGGGACGATGGCGTCTCGGTCTGGATTGACAACACTCTCGTATTCGACCACCTCAAATACCCCGAACGTGGGCATGGCCTTCAGTACCGTGATCGCTACCTGTTTGAGAACAAGATCCCCGTGTCCATCCCAAAAGGCGAGAGTCGCCTCGTGGTGACATCCGTGAACTTATGGGGCGGTTGGGGCATCAACCTGCGTCTGACAGACAAGGATGGGTTTCCCCTCGATGGCGTGACATTTTCACTACCCCGATGAGGCCTGGAGACTTTTGCGATATCTTTCACATCCCAATTGAGTCCATTACCGAAGTAACGTCGCAGTCGCTGCACGTATTGATGTAAGGACCGAACTTAAGGCGAGCGACAAATTCCAATGTCTCCTCTCCCTCGCCCACGCAGCGGAATAGCGGGAAGAGGACAGGGGGAGGGGCGGTAAATCCTTATCTGCCGGTCAGCCAAAGTGCAAAAAGAACCAAGGAGCTGTGGTTTGTTCTCAGCTCGTCCAGTAGAGGACGATGATGTCCCATCTCAATATGGCTCGGCGGACGACGACATTCAAAATGAATAAAAAGGCGGCGAGAGAAATGGCTGCAAAAATTTTCGTCAACCAATGCCCGCGCCACAACGATGCGATGGCAAGCATGGTTCCCGTGCCCAACATGCAGGAAAGGACGACCACTTCAAACAGCGGAAACATTCCCGTGGAACACCATAACAGCAGGAACAAAAGCATCACATAGGAAACAACGCATTGGACATAGGGCAATCTGCGATTTTCCCGAATTGCCAGCAGACCGGCCACGACTGCCACTGAGGGCATTAGGTATGCAATTCCGAGAAAACCTGACTTGGCATACAAACAGCATGCGATTGCGCAGATGGTAACAAAGTAAAAAAACGTTTTAAGGGTAAACTGTGTCGCATGGGGCTGAATGGGTGTCACGGCACAGTCCCCCATCCCTGCTTGTGAAACGCATATCGGTATTGGCCAGCACCATGTGGCTGGCTCAGTTGTACCTTTCTCGGAATTCGAAGGCAAAAAGGCAGGCCTTTGCACGCAGGCCGTCGAGGTGACGCCGGCAAGGGCCGTATGCAATTTCGCCGTCCGAGGGTGGGCCGAATGGTTTTGACAACGCCTCCGAATCCGCGTACAATGCGGCAATCGGTCCAGGGCTCGCTGCCGTTTCCTGTAACAGAATTGGGGATTACGGCGGCACGTTTCTCGGAGATTCAAGATGAAAGGCTGCGATGGCACAAAGTGGACAATCGACGGTGCGGTTCACAATTTCACGACTTGCGTCCGTGTCGGTCTGTCTATGCGCCTTCATTTTGCTGCCAATTCCTCAGATAGCCACATTCGCCTGGACCGCATCGACTGAAGTGGAATGCCCATACCAAGAGGATGGGGAGCGGTCTGAACGAGAAGTCGTTGTTTGGCTTTCCGCTCATCGGAGCTTGCATGTTCCACGCCAGCGGGGGCATGGGAACCCTGGGCAATCTCCTGCAATGGACGATCGGTACCGGCAAATCGCTTCGGCCTCTCACCGTTTCCCTACAATCGTTGGCCATCGATTTGCTAACGGCCTTTGCGCGCCTCTGATGGTTTAGACGCCATCACTCTCGACGCCTTATCCTCCTTGCGGATATCACCCAAAGGGGCATTTCGGTGGAGTTGTGCTCAGGCGGGTCGTTATGTTCCCAGCGGCTGCGTCTCTCTATCCGAATTGCCCTGCTTGCCCATGCCGGGCCGGCTGCGCTCCCGGGGATGTCGTACGCGATGACCGCCTGGGCCGATACCGGTCATGAGAACCCTACCCATGCAAAACGATAGATCATGAATCGCGAATCAAAATCACCGGCAACAAGCAGGAACGCGCCCAAACCCACCGGCATGCTATCCTCCCCAAAGCAAGACTTTCTGGCATCGGTTGTCGTCTTCCTCGTGGCCTTGCCACTTTGCATGGGAATTGCCATTGCATCCGGTGTCCCCGTGGCCGCGGGGCTTATCACCGGCATCATGGGCGGTCTGGTCGTCGGCTGGATCGCGGGGGCTCCTCTCCAGGTGAGCGGTCCCGCGGCCGGTCTTACCGTCATTATCTTTGACCTGGTTCAACATTACGGACTCGAAGTCCTTGGCCTTGCAGTCATAGTGGGTGGTGCCCTCCAGTTGCTCGCGGGAATGCTGCGGTATGGTCGTTGGTTTCGGGCCGTTTCGCCTGCGGTCATTCATGACATGCTTGCCGGAATCGGCGTGTTAATATTGTCGAGTCAGTTTCATGTCATGGTCGACGACAACCCGAAAGGCAGTGGCATCCAGAACCTGACTTCGATTCCCGAAGCGATCCGGAAGGGCTTGCCGATACCCGAGTTGGGTTCGGTCGAGGAGCGGAGTGCGCGACGCGATCTGCTCCAGCAGTTTGGAACGCTACACGAACAGCAGGTGCAACTTCGGGAACTGGCAGATGAACGGATTCCCTCAAAAGCTCACATCTCGATGCATGGCCTGGCCTCGAAACAAGATCCTACCCTCCCGCACTCGGCCCTGCCATTTCCAGACCGGTCGCAGCTTGAACCGCTTGCATGGAAGCAAAAAGAACTGTCTCATCGTCTCATTGCCCTTGTTGAAAAATTGACTAGCCAGGGCGTATCTCAAACAGTGCGTGATCCCGCTCAACTGAAAGAAAAAACAACCCTGTTGCTGGAGCAAAATCGGCTCGCATTGGACGATTTGCAACAAGGACGCACGGGACAAATCCGGGCATCTCAGGCAAATGTTGTCGAGGGATTGGGGCAGGTACTCGGCGAACTCAAGAATCATGATTGGGCGGCCAAGATTGGTTTGTTAACGATCACGGTATTAGTACTTTGGAAAATGCTCGCACCTGTGCGGCTCAAGCTGGTTCCGGCAGCCCTGTTAGCCGTGGTGGTCGCGACCGCTGTTACCGAGTTGCTCAAGTTGCCCGTTCTTTACGTGGAAGTGCCCGACAATCTTTGGGGCGAAATCCATTTTCCGTCGTTAACCGTCCTGCAAACTGTTCCTTTCCGCGTCCTATTTAAGGCAGGCATAGTACTGGCAGTGGTGGCTAGCGCCGAAACTTTACTCTGCGCCACCGCAGTCGATCAGATGCAGACGGATACCCGCACCGATTACAATCGCGAACTCGTTGCGCAAGGGATTGGCAACATGGCCTGTGGCCTGCTAGGAGCATTGCCGATGACGGGCGTCATCGTGCGCAGTTCGGCCAACATCGAAGCGGGCGGAAAAACACGCCTTGCGACCATCTTGCACGGTCTGTGGCTGCTGGTCTTTGTTTCGCTATTGGCCTTCATTCTTCGCATGATCCCAACCGCAGCCCTGGCCGCCATGCTCGTCTACATTGGCTACAAGCTTGTTAACTTCAGGGCGATCCAAACATTGCGTAAGTATGGATGGGGAGAAGTCGCTATCTACGCGGCCACGGTCACAACGATTGTCTGCACCGATCTGCTGACCGGTGTTCTGACCGGGATTGGTTTGTCCGCGGCGAAACTGCTCTACACCTTTTCGCACCTGGTCGTAAATCTGGATGTTGACCACCCTCATCGCAAAGCGGCCCTCAGTCTCGAAGGAGCGGCAACCTTTGTTCGGCTCCCGGTGCTCGCCGAAGAACTGGAACGGGTCCCCGGCGACGTCGAACTGCATGTCGATTTTGAGCACCTGGATTACATCGATCACGCTTGCCTTGACCTCCTGATCAATTGGGAAAAGCAACATGAAGCAACGGGAGGAACCTTGGTGATCGATTGGGATATGCTCCATGCGAATTTCCACCGAGAGAATGCTAAATCAAGTAGTTTCAAGAATGGCCGATGAAGCCGACCCGAGTAACGTGCCGACTGAAAAAAACGCGAGATCCCGGGCGGCTTATCGCCCTGCCCACCTATAGGGCTGAGTGGCCAATTGGGAGTACCGAAATCCCCTATGCGAATGATTGGCACGCCGCCGACCAACAACAGATTGAAGCCGAGAGGACAAGATGATGCCCAGCGAGGTAAAACAGGAAAACCTTCTCCGTGAGGAAGTTGCGAATCTCGGTGAGATGCTTGGCGATACGATTCGTGAGATTGCGGGCGATGATTCCTTACGGACCATCGAAACGCTACGCCGGCTTGCCTGGGACGGTCGTCGTGGACACGCCAATGCCGAACCGGAGATGGTGCAGCTTATTGCTTCATTAAGCAATTCTCAACTTCGAGTGGTGGTTCGCGCCTTCAGCACCTTTCTGGACCTGGTGAATCTTGCTGAGGATCGCCAGCGTGTGCGCGTCTTGCAGGAGCGCAAACGCAATGCATACCCTGACGCACACGGCGAGTCGATACGCGAAGCGGTACAACGTTTGCGGACGTCTGGCAAATCGGCAGGAGCGATGCAGTCGTTACTCGATCGGCTACACATTGAGCTGGTCTTCACCGCGCATCCGACGGAGGCAAAACGTCGTTCGGTCCGTTCCAAACTGCGAAAAATCCGCGAATTGCTCCGCCAATCCGACGCGGAGCCACACCCGGCGGAATGCGAACAGACAGAGCGACGGATACGAGCCGAACTGGCCAAACTCTGGCAAACCGACATGATACGCCCTTGGCGACCGTCCGTCATGCAGGAGGTCGAACGGGGCCTTTCGATCAAACCGATATTGTGGGATGTGCTCCCGCGGATCATGCGTGAATTCCGCGACTCACTGGCCGAGTTGTATCCCGACGATTCGCTGCCGCTACGACCCTGTGTAACGTTCGGTTCCTGGATCGGAGGCGATCGCGACGGTCACCCAGGCGTGACCCCAGCCATCACCCAACAGTCTGTTCTTTGGTTGCGACAAGCAGCACTCGACTTCCATCTATCGGCGTGTGTCAAACTATTTGATTCTCTCAGTTTATCGGAACGCCAGATGCGTCATGGAAACCGGCTAGCCAACGCCCTCAACGGCGCTTGTGCGCGTTGGCCGCACCTGCAGAAAGTGGTCTCCGCAATTTCGCCCGACGAGGCATGCCGCCGCTGGCTCGGCGTTATCCGCTGGCGACTCCAACAAACTCGGCAAATCAAACTCGGCGAGGACAAACCGGGCGCGGAAACCGGCGCCGGCGTCAGCGAAGGCGATTATGTATCGGCCGACGAATTTGCACAAGATGTCACCTTGCTACTCAACGTGCTTGAACAAGCGCCCGGGGGCGATCTCTTCACGGATGAGATTCAAACGTGGCTCGATCGAATCCACATTTTCGGCTTCCACCTGGCCCGCCTGGACGTTCGCCAGGACGCGCGCCTTTACCGGGAAGTCTTAAACGAACTTTTCCTCAAGCTGGAACTGTGCCCCAGGCCAGAGGCGCTGGATGAAGAGGAACGACAAAAAATTCTGCTCCAGGCACTGGCAGAGAACTTACAAGCCCCCACGCATGACCTCACCGAAATGGCCCAGGATTCGCTCGATCTATTCCGACTCCTGCATCGTGTTGTCAGGGCATTCGGGATGCAAGCGCTGGGCGGTCACGTGATCAGCATGGCCAGTTCGCCCAGCGACCTGCTCACCGTGCTGTGGTTCTGGCGGCTGACTTCGTCAGAACCCGGCAGCGCCCAATCTCCGCATGCCCAGCTTCCAATCATCCCGCTGCTGGAGACGATCGACGACCTCGTACGAGGCCCTGCCATCCTTTCCAACTTGCTCGATATGCCGGCGTACCGAGAATACCTCTCCCAGCAGAAAGATCATCAGATCATCATGCTTGGGTACTCAGACAGCACCAAATATGGCGGCTACCTTTCAGCTTGTTGGTCGCTCTACGAGGCGCAACAAGAACTCCACGCCGTCGCGTCAACCCACGGAGTCGAATTGACCTTCTTTCACGGCCGCGGCGGCTCCTTGGGCCGGGGCGGCGGGCCCGCGGCAAGAGGCATTCTGTCCTTGCCAGCGGGAACCTTTCGAGGATCGCTACGATTAACAGAACAAGGAGAAGTGCTCGCGGATCGCTACGACGATCCGGTCATCGCCCACCGGCATTTGGAACAGGTCGTCTGGTCGTCACTGCTCGCCTGTGGCGAACCCGCAACCCCCGACAAGGAGGAATGGGTCGCAACCATGAAACGGTTGGCCGACCTGTCGTACCGAAAGTATCTGGAACTGGTCGAACAGCCCGATTTCGTCACGTTCTTTCGTCAGGCAACGCCCATCGCCGAGGTTGAGCAATTACCGATTGGCTCGCGGCCCGCACGACGTCGAGACAGCATCAACCTTGCGGACTTGCGTGCTATCCCCTGGGTCTTTTCCTGGACTCAATGCCGCTGCCTGATCCCCGCCTGGTATGGGTTCGGAACCGCGGTGGAACAAATCCTGGCCCATGGCGAAACGCTGGCTCTTCTCCAAACCATGTATCGCGATTGGCCCTTTTTCCGAGCCACCATCGACAACGCGGAACTCGCCCTGGCTAAAACCGACCTCGGTGTCGCGGAGCATTATGCAAATCTCGCGGCTGATTCCGCCTCCCGCTCTCGGATCGAAACGATGATCACCGGTGAGTTTCAGCGGACGCACACAGCCATTCTCGCGATCACTCAGAACCAGGAATTGCTCGATGGCACACCATGGCTCAAAGAGTCCATCCGCTTACGGAATCGTTATATCGATCCGTTGAATCTTATCCAGATCGAACTGCTACGCCGAGCGCGAAGTTGCAGCGACACGAGCGGAGGAGAGGTCGAAGAGTTGCAACACCTGACGCGATTGACCATCAAGGGCCTTGCCGCTGGGATGCGAACCACGGGATAAGGGTTGGCACATTAATAACTGTCGCATTTGGACTCGATGAGTTCCTTTACGTCTTGAGTGATTCAATGACAACCACGAAAAACACGAAATTACACGAAATTAAAGACAAGGCAGGCAGATATTTGCAAATAGAGCAGGAAGGCCTGGTCGTTGAATTTTTCGTGTAATTTCGTTTCTTTCGTGGTTGCTAAAATTCATTGCTTGTACCGGCCAGAAACGTGCTCAGCACGAAAATATAAACGACATTAAATGATTGGACGATGCTAACTTGATTTCAACATCCCTTGCACCGACCGGTTCGCGAAGCTCCTATTCACCCGGCTCCTCATGCGCGTTACCAGACTCCACGCAAAGTTTTCACGACCAATTGCTAGGTGAATTATTTCGGCCGGGTTACAATACCGAGGAGCGAACACCGATCACCCAGCAAGCATTTAAGCCGTCGCTTCTGATAATTCATCTGGAACCATGACATCCCTTGACTGAATCAGAAGCGGCGGCCTTTTTTTCGGTTGGCTGCTAGCACGAATATTTCATGTACTTTCTGCTACGAAATTCATAAAACATTTCGGCTAAGTTCCGGGCGTGCTCCTAACATCCATGAATAAAACCGGCCGCAGAGAAATTCCCTGCGGCCGGGCCATGCAACGGTTTCTGTTTCATTGCCACGAAGGCAATGAATTGTCCAACAAACTACTTCCGTTCACGTCTTAGCAGAACCAGACTCAAAGCCCCCAGGCCCAACAACATCAGCGTTGCAGGCTCGGGAATCTCGCTTACCACGACGTTATCGATCAGGCCAAACTGACGGGCCGGCGTCGGGCTGACCGAACTGAAAAAGTCGGCGTAGAACAACGAGATATTGCCATCGGTTTCGACGCCTGCGGAACCGTCCGATGTATCGGTCTTGTCGTACTTGACAATCAGCAGCCGGTCGCCATTGGGCTTCTCGATATTCACGGAAACCTGATTGCCAACCACGTTGAGCTCCCAGGTAATCCATTGGAAACCGGGCGAACCGGCCCGACTGGTGACAGCGCCCTGTCCTTGCGCGGCGGGCGGAGCGACCGCAGTCAGGAAATCCGCATAGTAGGGGTCGGAACCCTGATGCGTCCCCGCAGCCATGTCAGCGTCGTCAATAAAGAACTGTGGCGGCGATTTGAAGGCGCGCCAGTCATTGCTAGAGCCTCCATCGCCTGTGGCCATGGTCTGAGCACCACTGGCAATATCGGCAGTCACGTTGTCATAGCCGATGCCACCGCCCAGAAATTCGGTGGTCCCCTCTCCACCTTCCGCGTCGTAGTTCATCCAGGCATCGAATCTCAACTGATAGTTACCGGTAAAATTCTCGCCTAGCGGATAGATCGTAAAATATTCCGCCGCTGTCGGAAGAACCAGATTGGATTCCAATTTCACACTGCGATTCGCTTCGTCGGCACCTTGAGAATTTGGCGCTTCGGGAATTCCATCGGCACTGTAGTCGTAGTTGAAGGTAACCTTATTCTCCAGGCTGCTGGAGTTGATACCCCATGCGCCCGCATTGATCATCTGGTCCTGGAACAATGTCGCCGCCCACCCTGGCGTCGAAAACATGATTCCCAGTGCGATCGCCCCTAACAGGCAGAACGCACGCCGTGCATTCCAATTCATTAGTACCCTCCTCGTGAAAATATAAAAGTGTCAATCAGGGCGAGGATGCCCGATTCAAAAAACCAATACACACCTCAGACTCGCATAACCATCCTCCATGCTAGCATGCCAGATTTCGTCCTGCAAGAAATTTAATGCAATCCGCCGAAAACCATACTGGCCGCATCCCAAGAGGACTAAAGAACCATCCGCACGACGCATGCCAAGCCCAAGGCCATCCCTCTTGCACAAACTAACTCTATAACTCAAAAGGGGTTGTAAGCACCCGGATCAACAACATGGCAAGATTGGGACAATTCCCCGATAGGTTCCGAATACACATTCTATGCGCATGCGATTCTTCTTTTTGCGCAGACCATCTACCCGAAACGTCTCGAACGCAAACAGAATCCGAGATTCACTCAATGGACTGATTGCGTCAAGAACGATTCGGAGCACCCCCATCGGAGCTGCCCAGCCGTTTCCACGCTAGTGCCGTCGACGAGCGACTCCGAGAAAACAAAACACTCCCAATCCAAGCAATACGATGGCTGCGGGTTCCGGCACGGAGGCGGCCGCGGCTGGCTGAGTCAGCGCAAACGAACCGTCCGATCCGGTCGTCGCAATCCAATCGCCACCCGGTGACCAAACCCGTAGTGTCTCCGTATCACGACTCACGACATAAACATTGCCCGCAACATCAAATGCGACATCGTTGGCACGAACCGACTGCGGGATAATATCTTGAATCACTGGGTTCTCGGGATCGCTAATGTCGACGACATAAACGCCTTGACTATAGCGGCTGCCCAAAACCAACAAGTCGAGCTCATTGTGAATGTCCAGGGTCCCATACACCCCATCCAGGACGATTTCCCCTGATATCAGTGCGCCAAAATTATCCTCCCAGAGCGTCAGGTCCAGCGCATCCACATTGCCATCGCCATTGGCATCGCCCATCCACACGGTGGCAGTCCCATCCTGGATTCCGCTGTTCTGCTGCCAGGTGAGGAAATCGGCGCCGTCGACATCAGAATCCCAATCCGAATCGCCTGGTTCCCGCGGATTTTTCCCCGAGACGAGCAACGGTTCCGTTCCCCCATCCGCCCAGTGGGAGAGCGCCGGTACGGATTTGGAGTCATCGGAACGGAATTGAGAAATCCACCAAGTACCATCCTCGTCGCGGACGAAATCCATCAAGCCATTCAAGATCACTCCGGCGGGTGCGGGCGTGTTGTCATCCACTTGCACAACCGCCTGGCCTGAGTATTCGGTGGCAGTGCCTATATCGTATCGGAAAACGTCTCCGCGGCCCTCTGCATTGATACCACTTGCGTCTGGCCAATCTTCGTCCATGGTGTAGAGCTTTGTATCGGTTCCCGTGCCTTCCACCCATACCGCTGGAATGCTGCCATGGTTACCGGTCAAGCCCTTACTGTCACGATTGTCATTGGCCAGCACATTGGGCCAGGCGGTTGTTTGATCGAGATTCGCAGGCGCTCGCCAGACCCCCGAATGAGAGTCCGACCAATCGGTAATATACAGGCTGTCATCTGGGGCTACGGTAAGGCGGAACGGGCTGTTGCCACTGGTAGTCCAGTCGACATCGCCATAAGCAGCATCATCGCCTTGCCCCAGAACATCCGACTGATCCGCGGCCAAGGAATAGATTCCCTCAAAGGTTATCTGCGGCCTATCCGCGGTAGCGCCCCCGATGCCTTCCGACACATAGATGCGGCCGAAATATTCACTGCCAGGATTTTTGTTGACGGCGACGCCCCGAGGAGAAAAAAACTGGTTCTGAGGTAACGCATCATCGCTCGTCTGCGTCCATCCGGAATCTGCCGATCTGCGGACCTCAACCTCATAGGATACGGCAACCCCCTTGGGAAATGTATGCGATCCTTTGAGCAGGTCATCCCCCGCAAGAACCAAATCGGAATCGCCGGTCCGTCGGACCGTGATTGCGTCGGCATTCTCGTTCAACACATAGGTAACGATTCCCCCCGACTCAGACAAGCCAGACGCGTACGGTACCGCCAGCGCCGTGGACGACGCCAGGCTCCCCACCGCCCAACCGATGGTTGCGATGCGGAGACCGATCCAAACAAACTTTCGATCGCGATATTTTTGTAACCTCATTTCATACACCTTTTCCTTGAGCCAAGCCAATGAATTGCCAGTTTCCCGTCAAGATGCTCCAGCGTCGCCCTATCTAAAGCAAGAACCAGAGAGTCCAGATTATCCTGCACTCTTACCCGAACCGAATGCATCCTGCCCATTTCACCATCTTACTCCATCA
>JAJRWS010000537.1 GCA_024276705.1 Planctomycetota bacterium
CGACATGGCTGCGTCCCGCCGTGGGAGTCCCCACGGCCACATCGGTTTGCCCACTGTAGCGAGAAAGCAGCGTCTGGAACGCCGCCAGCAGCGTCATGTGCAGCGTCACACCCGCGGTACGACTCAACTGCAGCAGTGGTTCAACCAGTTCGCCGGCCAGCTCAAAGCCATAACGGGCGCCCCGGTACGAGGGCAACGGCGGTCGTGGGCGATCGGTTGGCAGCTCCAATACGGCCAGCCCTTCGAGCTGCTGTTGCCAATACTCGGCAAAATGCGCGAGCCTTTCGCCCTGAAGCTCTTCACGTTGCCACACCGCGTAATCAGCATATCCAACCGGCAACTCCGGCAACCGGATCGGTGCATCCTGGCAATAGGCCCCATAATATGCGCCCAGTTCGCGCCACAGCACGGCCACCGACCAGCCATCCGAGGCAATGTGGTGCATGGTCAGCAGCAGCACATGCTCCTGCTCCGCCAAACGCAATAGCGATGCACGCAACATCAGGTCGCCGGTCAGATCGAACGGTCGGTCCGCCTCCTCCCGGCTAAGCCGCAACACTTCCCCGGCCTGCTGATCGGCTGCTAATTCGCTGAGGTCCCGCAGCGGCAGTTCAAACTGTGCGAATGGCTCGATCACCTGCACCGGTTCTCCCGCTTCCATCGCAAAAGTCGTCCGCAACGGCTCGTGCCGCTGCACCACCGACTCCAGAGCCCGCCGCAATGATTCCAAGTCGAGTGCGCCTTCCAACCGCATCGAATACGGTAGGTTGTAGGCAGCCAGGTCCCCTTCCAATTGCTCCAGGAACCACAACCGCTGCTGCGCAAACGACAGCGGTAACCGTGCGTCCGCATCTCGATCGATGCATACCAATGGCACTCGCTCGGTTGCCGGCAATCCACCCTGCCGCCCGGCAAGCTGGGCCGATAACTGGCCAATCGTCGGATAGTCGAACAACTGGCGTATCGGTAAGTCGACGTCCAATACCGAACTGATACGGACGGCCACTTGAGTTGCCAACAACGAATGCCCGCCCAACTCGAAGAAATTGTCGTGCACGCCGACCCGGTCGACTCCCAGAAGCTCCGTCCAGATGGCAACCAGTTGCCCTTCCAGCTCATCCCGAGGAGGCACGTACTGAGCATCCAACTCGCCGCGCGATGTGTCCGGCGCCGGCAGCCGCCGCCGATCCACCTTGCCATTAACGTTAAGAGGCAATTCCGCCAGCTCAACAAAAGCTGCCGGCAGCATGTAGTCTGGCAACCTGGCGGCAAGACTCTCACGAAGCGATGTTGCGGTTGCCTGGGCCCCCTCAGCGGGCACCCAGTAAGCTACTAAGCGTTTGTCGCCAGGGCGGTCCTCCCGCAATAACACCACGCACTGGCCTACCGCCTCATGCTCCATCAGCACCGCTTCGATCTCTCCCAGTTCGATGCGGAATCCACGCAGTTTTACCTGCTGATCCAGGCGGCCCAGGAACTCAAGCGTGCCGTCCGACCGCCAGCGGGCCAGGTCGCCCGAACGGTAGAGTCGCTTACCGGGTTCGAACGGGTGCGGCACAAACCGCTCCGCCGTCAGCTCAGGCCGATTCAGATAGCCCCGCGCCAGGCCATCTCCTCCAATCAGCAATTCGCCTGCGACACCGATCGGTACCGGCTGAAACAGACGATCCACAACAATAACTTGCGTGTTGGCAATTGGCCGCCCAATCGGGATCGTTGTCGTATGGGTTGGTAGAGACGCTGGAATGCGATAGCAAGAAGTAAAAGTGGTATTTTCCGTAGGCCCATAACCATTGATCAGTTGGACACCTGACCCCAAGCCGGCCAGGGCAGCCCTGATGTGGGTGACGGACAACGCCTCGCCTCCGGTGAGTACCTCTTCGACCGATCGAAGTGCCCTCAAACGATGGTCGACAACCTGATTAAAAAGTGTCGCTGTCAACCACAGCGTAGTCACCTGGTGTTTAACTATAACCTGTTCGAGTTCCACCAAATCGGGTAGTTCACTAGTCGCTAATACCAGCTTAGCCCCATGCAGCAAAGCGCCCCAAATTTCAAACGTCGAAGCATCGAACGAAATTGGAGCGTACTGTAAAAACACTCGATCCGCGCCAAAGGTGGCATAATTGTTTCCAACTACTAATCGTGTGATCGAACGTTGTCGGATCTCCACACCTTTGGGCCGCCCCGTGGAACCTGATGTGTACATCACATAGGCCAGGTCATCGGCCGTTCCCTGGCATTCAAGATCGTCGGATGGCCTGGCATCGATTCTTCCAGCCTGCTCATCCACGCATAACCAATGGAACGTACTTTGATGGCTACATGCAGCCATAAAATGGCTGGAAAAATGCCGTGATGTCACCATCACAGCAGGTTCTATATCTTCAAGCAGTAGCCTGATCCTCTCGGTCGGGCTATTTACGTCGAGCGGCACATACGCTCCACTCGCCTTGAGAATCCCCAGGATCCCAACGACCATCTCAAGGGACCGCTCCAGACAAAGACCCACCAGCACATCGGGACCAACACCAAGACCTCGGAGATGGTGCGCCAACCGGTTGGCCCGCATGTTCAATTCGCGGTAGGATAACTGTTGGTCTTCAAACACGACCGCCACGTTTTCGGGCGTTCGCCGTACCTGCTCTTCAAACAGCTCATGCAGGCATTTTTCATGCGGATAGTCGGCAGTCGTGCCGCTCCAATCGACCAGCAACTGCTGCCGCTCCGGCTCCGTCAACAAAGGCAGCTCGGCAATCGGCCGATCCGGATCAGCGACGATGGCCTCCAAAAGCACCCGGTAATGGCCTGCCAGCCGTACAATGGTTGCCTCGTCGAACAGACTAGCATTGTACTCCAGCCGAAGATCCAGGCCGTCGGTTTGCTCGACAACAGCCATCGTCAGAGTAGCCAGTGACTCACCGTCATGAATAGCAATATCGACCGCATCCTTGCCCCTGTTTTGACGAGCCACACCTGGACAAGAAAGCCCCATGCTGGAAAACGCCTGAGAAGCGGCCTTTGCATCCTGCAGCACCAGCGCCACCTGGAATGGCGGCGAACCATTCAGGCACTCAGCGATCTCAGGCTCTTCCAGCAGGCTCTCAAACGGTAGACACTGATGGGCCTCAGCCCCCAGAACCACATCTCGCACCCGGCCCAACAGTTCGCAAAAAGTGAGACTACCAGCCAGGCTAGTGCGCAAAGCCAGCCGATGGGAAAAATGCCTCCCCAATCCCTCGCGTTCCTTATGATCACAGCCATAAGCAACCGTCCCCACCAGCAAATCGTCCTGGCCCGTGTAACGGTAGAGCAACACATTCAGGGCAGCCAGCAATGCCATAAACAGCGTAGCATCATGCTGATCGCAAAATTGCTCCAATGAAGCGCGCAGCGTCCCCGGCAGCACATGCGACAGCTACTGAGTGTCGCAAGTCTGACTCTTCAAACGAGGACGATCCGCTGGCAGCTCCAGCAGAGACGGAACGCCATCAAGCTGATCGAGCCAATAAGCCAGATCCGACTCAAAACGGTCGCCCGCAGCGCCGGAGGCAGAAACTCCGTTCGAAGATTTAGAATTATCTCTAAGAATCATTACAAAACAACATCGCCAAGACTCGCACCAAACTTCAACGCTCCATGTTCAATATTCGATACCCGAATTCCATCCATTCCACCCAATGCCCACCATCGCATCAAAGTTCATGGGAACAGGAGCTGCGTCTAGGGAACAGAAGCCGCATCTAAGGAACAGGCGTCAGGCAAACTCCCCGCCAATACGAGACGGTGAAACAAAACGGAGGGGTTTGGAGGGGGCTGATGATAACCTCTAATTCACTATGTTGGATTCTGTTGCGCAGAAGAGGAATGTCGAATATTCAATTCCACACATACCGATGCGCAACAAACACATGCCCCCACACACCTTCCAAGCTCCGCACTGTTCTGGATTGCAAATCAATACCGAGGGGTTTGGTCTATACCGGGCGGTTTGGGAGGAAACCTCAGCAGGAGCAGATTGCAAATCAACACCGGGGGGTTTGGGGGGGCCCCCCCCAATGCACGATCTAAAAAACAACCCATCAAAAGCAAGCTCCACGCCGACAACTCTTCCTGTTGCAGTTCCCACAACGCAAAGCAATCCACTCCAGCATACCATCCAAATTCCACCAACCCAATGCCAGGCACTTTGTCGATTCAAGCAACTGAGCCGTAGGCGTTAGCCCAATGGTACTTACTTTGAGCCGTAGGCGCTAGCCTCGGGTGCCTTCGAGACAACGAAAACCCTATAAAACCAGAGGTTATCGCCTACGGCTCCGGTTTATGAATTGACAAATCACAGTACCGAAAGGACGCCCCTATTCCAGCCCGGGGTGGAGCAAATGCGAGCTCCGCGAGCATCTGCATAACCCTGGGTTACAACCCACCCAAACCCCAAAGGGGTGGCCCTATATCGGTTTCCACCTCCCCACCCACTTCAAAATTCATCACTCCTTGTTCGATATTCAATATTCAAACTTTTCACCATCTTTCCACCTTTCCACCTTTCCACCATTCACACCCACCCACCACACCCGCCCACCATCTCACTCCCAATACACATCCGCCAACAACGGCCGATGATCCGACCCCACATCGGGCCCCACCCAGCACCGTAAAGCATGCCAAGTCCCACGTGTCAGCACATGATCCACCCGGGACCCAAACCGAATGCCTCGTTTTTCCACAAAACACGTATAGCCAATCCCAAACCCAACGGTGGAAAACGCATCGTAAAAAGAGTGCCAATGCTGCCGAAAGAAATAGCTTTCAACCGGCATATTGAAATCCCCGCCCACCAAAAACGAACCATCCTTCTCATCGATGGCCCGCGCCACTCGCTCAGACTCCGACTCCCGTTTGGCTGTTTCCTCCACCAACAAGTCGCATCGTGACGGCGCGAGGCCTGTCCGTGAATCAATCATTCGATCAAGACCATAACGGGGGCTAAGCAAGTGCAACGTATAGAGCCGAATAGTTCGCTCTGGCGTTACCGCTTCGGCAAACAGCCCCACCGCCCGCGGCCAGCGTCCAGGCAGTTCTCTCGGCACAATGGAAAAATTCTTGAGCGGATAACGGGACGCAACCAGCAGTTCGCCTTCGTGATGCACCGACCACGCATCGGGCAGTGTAAAACGGGTCCGATCGTCGTACTCCTGGAGCATCACAAAATCGGCTCCACTCTCGGCGACCAACCGTTCCAGCCGCTCCGCTCCACCGGCCCAATTGGCCACATTGCACGTCAACACTCGGTAGGTCTTTGCAGGGCTTGCCAGCAAATGCCCCAGAGGCAAACAAAACCCCAACACCCCCCAGCAGACCGCAATACTCGCGGCCAGTACCGCCACCTTGACTGGCTTAGCCAGCCAAGGCCACACAACCAACCCAGCAAGAATGGGCAACGCCAACAACACCCTGGGCGAAAACAGCAGCAGCGTCCCAGGCCACCAGCGATCGCCCAGAAAGCGAATCAGCACAACCACACAGACCGACCAGCAGACCACCCCAATAGCAACACTATTAGCCAGCCAGCCTCTACCAATATTTATTTTCTTCGACAATATAAAGATCACCATTCAATACGACCATCAACCCGACAACGCCCCTCGACAAAAAATACAAGCCCGAAGCGCAAGCGAGTGAACAAAATACAGCAACTCCCTCGCTTGCGCTTCGCATCTTCCCAACATTCCGCCTTTTCGTCATTCCCACACCTCCATCCATCCGTGGCTGACCCTCCGGCGCCAGTATCTACGCTGCAGATGTTTGAATAGACAAAACACAGTCCCGCAGGGACGCCCCTATACCAGCCCAGGGCGAAGCGAGCAGCGAGCAAAGCGTAACCCTGGGATAACGGCCACCAACAGCATTAACCCCGAAGGGGTGGCCCTGGGCCGCCGAAAATGCGCATCACGTTCTTATGCGGGTTTTCTGTCAACAATTACGCCATCCTGCGGTATTATTCCTGTCATCCTGCGGGAGCCTAAGCGACTGAAGGATCTCTCGTTGGGGCTCATTGCTGCGTACTACAAGCAGGAGATCCTACGCTGCGCTCAGGATGACTTGCGGAACAAAAGTCGAGCAATTCCTAGAACCTGTTTCCCAGAGAAAAAGGCTCATTTTCGGGAGCCCAGAGTGGCCCTCATTCCCCACCCCGCAACCCCTTCCACCCTTCCACCTTTCCATCTTTCCATCTTTCCATCTTTCCCTCTTTCCATCTTTCCCTCTTTCCCTCTTTCCCTCTTTCCCTCTTTCCATCTTTCCCTCTTTCCCTCTTTCCCTCTTTCCCTCTTTCCCTCTTTCCCTCTTTCCCTCTTTCCCTCTTTC
>JAJRWS010000538.1 GCA_024276705.1 Planctomycetota bacterium
GAGGGCGCCCAATCGATGCTTCACCTCCGTTCAATCTACCTCAACGGCGACTGGAAAGAATTCGACCAATACCGCATCCAAACTGAGCAAAACACGCTATACAGGAAGGCTGCATAGGAGCGGGATGCGAGTTACACCCTTATGATTTCGAGATCCTCGGGTTGACACCAAATGCCAGAATTGCCTAGTATGCCCACTATGTGTCGTAGAACTACCGCTGAACTAGCGATCTTTTTTACAGCTACCTGCTTGTTGATGGTTGCTGCGAATGAGGTGTTTGCGATCTCGCAAGGTAGTGTCGTCGATGTCTTCTCAGCTCTAGATTACGAAGAGATGGTCGAGCGGGATGGGTTCGCTGCTAAGCAGCTACCCAGTTGTCAGGCAGCGCTGGATTTTGAACCAGCTTTCTGTTACATCTTGGCAGACTTTTTGAGTTCTGCACTGCACTCGCATGTGATACACGACGTGCAGTCTCGTGGGCCACCTACGAGTTGGCTCTAAAACACATCAAGATTTTCTGGTAGTGACCGCCACAAAGTTTCTGATGTGGGATATTGAGCAACGCGTTCGTATTTCTTTCTCTGCAGTGCCCGCTATTGATTTTGCTCAATAGAAGCAATTTGAGTGGGGCTCGCCTCTCAGGCTGACTTGGAACAGTTCGTATTCAAGGCAATGTGATTGGTGCAATGTGGTAAGTCGCGCCCTTTTGCTAGCAGCTTCTGACGCCGCAACTACTTGAAAAATCCACTCAAGTGAATCCTATGACAAAACCTGTCCTACTTCGTGAATCAACCGCGACTCAGGTTTTGGAGAATCTGGAGGAGTTGTACGGAATCATTCAAAACGCTGCACACTTGCTGCCAGCCCAAGGCCCGATTACCGCTTTTGTTCACCACAATACGTTGCATGCTTTCGAAGATTTGCCTTTTGAAAAAGCCGTGGTGGAAGGAGGAAAGACCTTTGGATGTCACCCCTATTTACCTGAAAATCGATATCGCGAAAAACTCGCCCGCAACAGAATTCGGCCAGAAGATATCGAAGCCGTATTGATTGACGACTTGGGACCACGCGGCGACGAATTACTCGGCTTTCTTGGAACGCGTTTTCATCTGCGAATGGGAATGCTCGCCCATCCGCTGCAAGCAGGCCCCGCTGCCGAGCTGCGCTGGGTGGTAGCCGAGACCGAATCGCTCCATCGGTTTCGCGAGGAGACTCCTCACGCGGTGCGAGATCGGCTCGTTGACATTACTCGACGTTGGGTGATGCGTGACCTTCGCAATGGTTCTCTGCCCGAGCAGCGCGATCTTCGTATTCGTGAACTCGTCGACAAACTTTTCGATCGATTTGACAAAGTTCAGGTGGAAAAATGGGACGAAGCCACGTGGGAGGCCTTTTGCCTACATCTGTTGTGGCTGATTTGTCGTGATGGAGTACAAAAGGTGCCCGTAGCCGAGTCTTCCGAGCCCCTCTCCGTTCGACATCGCGATTGGTTGCTCGAAGCAACCGGCGAAGACAGCGATCTGCTAACACACGGCGTCATGATCCGCTTTTGTGCTGCGTTTCTGGATCAAGGATTTAGCAGTTGGCCACTGCCGCAACAGGGTGGTTTTTTCAATACCTTTATCGAGCAATACAGCCAAGCTTTCGGACCTCCAGACCGTTGGCAGCGAGGCCTGCGAAGAGAACTATTGCGTCTTCGCAGGGAATCGACAACTCCACTAGAATCCATTGCCGAGTCACTCGATGCTTTGGGCGTTTCTGAGGAAGAGCAAGAAGAGTTTATTTGCCAAACGTTGCTTGCTCTGGGTGGGTTTGCTGGGATGATTTGGCAAGTCGAAACACGCGGAGATCGAGTCGCTCTTGCGGTCCCTGAAGGAAGTTTGATCGAGTTCCTTGCAATCCGGCTGATATTAGATCGTCTTGCCATCGCACATGTTGCTCGCTGCACGCTCGACTATCAAGGGACTTTATCGGAACTACGAAAATCAATAGACCGAGACGGCGAGAACCGTCAGGCCACGAACGTGGATCACCGAGCGTTCCTGGTATTTCAGTTAGCACAATTGCTTGGCTGGGATCCGGAAACCTTGTATCGGCTTTCTTCTGACGAGTGGTCGATGCTGGTTCGAGAAATTGATGCGTTCTCTGGACTTGAACGTCGACGAATTTACCAACTCGCTTTCGAACGGCAGTATCGACAACAAACATTAGATGCCGTAGCAGTATATGCACAACAAGTGTTGCAACAGGAGGCTCTCAGCAAGCAAGTAGAAAAAGCTAGCCCCAGCTTTCAAATCGTTTGCTGCATCGACGACCGAGAAGAATCGTTTCGGAGGCACTTGGAAGAAGTAGACTCCCGATGCGAAACCTTCGGTGCGGCAGGATTTTTTGCGATTGCGATGTATTATCGAGGAGCCGCTGAAGCTCATTACACTCCGCTTTGTCCGGCAATCATGAAGCCTCAGCAGTATGTGACTGAAGATGTCGTTTACTCTTTTGAAAAAGCAGGAGAGCGAAGGCGCAATCGTCGGCGAATCCTCGGTACTTTAACTCATCGTGGCCACCTAAGCAGCCGGACATTTGCAGGTGGTTGGCTAGCAGCGGTGTTTGGTTCTTTGGCTTCCATTCCCCTCGTCATGCAAATTATTTTCCCTCGTGCTACTCGTCAGCTTCAGAAAGTTTTTGGAAACCTCCTTTTACCTCCGGTCGTGACCAAGCTTCAGCTTGAACGAAGTGAGGCAGAACCGGGGCCGGAACCCGGACATATCGGGTATAGCGTGCCAGAAATGGCCGAAGCGGTCGAACGCGTGTTACGCGACATCGGACTCACCAGCAACTTCTCTAGGATTTTCGTTGTTTGTGGTCATGGTTCGTCTAGCCTGAATAATCCCCATGAATCTGCGTACAATTGCGGGGCTTGTGCCGGAGCAAGAGGTGGCCCAAACGCAAGAGCTTTTGCCCAAATGGCCAACGATCCACGGATACGCAAGCTGCTCAGCGACCAAGGGTTGCTCATTCCTGAGGAGACCGTTTTTGTCGGTGCCTACCACAACACTTGCAATGACAGCGTTGAGTACTATGACCTAGAGCTTTTGCCAACCACTCATAAATCTGATTTTGGACATGCCCAAGAGGCCATCAATGAGGCACGGGCAAGAAATGCGCATGAGCGTTGTCGGCGGTTCCAATCGGCCCCCTTAGACATGAGCTTTGAAGATGCCCTGCGCCATGTGGAAGATCGCGCTACAGACTTGTCGCAAGCTCGGCCGGAGTACAACCATGCAACCAATGCACTCTGCTTTGTGGGGCGTCGCGAATGGAGTCGCAACCTGTTCCTCGACCGTAGGGCCTTCCTGCAATCGTACGACCCCAAACAAGATGACGATAATCTAACAATGTTGACTCGAATCCTTCAAGCCGCTGTGCCGGTTTGTGCGGGTATCAATTTGGAATATTACTTTTGTTGTGTTGATTCCGCAGGTTGGGGGGCAGGTAATAAACTTCCTCACAACATCACTTCACTGCTGGGCGTTATGGATGGGGCGGCAAGTGACCTTCGCCCCGGACTCTACCACCAGATGATCGAAATCCACGATCCCTTGCGTCTGTTGTTTGTTATCGAGACGACCCCTGAATCAATACTCAAAATCATGGATTCGGACGAGGGGATTGCGAAGCTCATTCGTGGACACTGGATTCAGCTTGCAACCCTAGATCCCGATACTGCTGAGATACGTTTCTACCAATACGGAGAGTTTATTCCTTATCAGCCCACCATCACAGAATTGCCCGAATGCAAAAGCTCTGCCGGTTGGTTTCGCGGCTGGCGAGACAACCTAGGATTTGCAGCAGTAAATTCAAGCCTTTCTGATCAGACCGAAAAATCATGAACACCGAAACCATACTATTTTTGCTAGGGGTAACAGTGGTTACTTCGCCTGCGGCTTTGGTTGCCGTACTCGGCATCCCACCGCTGATCGGGTGCCGTCTGTCTGAACAGACGATGAACCGCTACACCTACGCCTCGACTGTGATTGGGTTGCTCGCATCGATAGCAATTCTCGTGATCATGCTGGTTGTCGATACGCGTTTTGTGCCAATCGAATTGGGGAACTGGGTGGTTATTCCCCAGCAGCACTTTCATTTCCACCTGAAATTCGTTTTTGATCGGCTTTCTGTGCCGTTTGTGATTTTGTCTTTTCTGTTGTGTGGGACAGTCGGTGCTTTCACGAGTCGCTATCTACATCGCGAACCGGGCTATGCACGATTCTATGTTTGCTATTCGTTCTTTACACTAGGAATGATCGTAACGTCACTAGCAGGGACCATCGAAGTACTATTTTTTGGCTGGGAACTTGTGGGGCTTTCTTCAGCATTGTTAGTCGCTTTCTTCCACGAACGACCCACGCCGGTACGAAATGGCATTCGTGTATGGAGCGTTTATCGACTTGCCGATGCAGCCTTTTTGATTGCAGCCGTTGCAATGCACCATCTAACAGGTGCAGGCGATTTCGAGAGAATTATGGGCAGTGGGCATTGGCCCGAGGGACAAGCCGTACTTACAAGCCCCCAGGCCTTGTTTATTGGTTTGTTGTTGCTGGCGGCTGCCGCAGGCAAGTCTGCACTCGTACCATTTTCGGGTTGGTTGCCACGCGCGATGGAAGGGCCTACACCGTCGAGCGCGATCTTTTATGGTGCGTTATCTGTACATTTGGGCGCATTCCTACTGCTGCGGATCAGCCCGATCTTGGAACTTTCCTTCGCTCTATCGGCGATCGTCGTTGCCATCGGTTTAATCACGGCGGCTTACGCCTCGATCACGGCACGCGTGCAAACCGACATCAAATGTGCGTTGGCGTTTGCCTCGCTCACACAGGTTGGCATTATTGTCGCTGAAATTGGTTTCGGCTTGCGTTATATCGCGCTTATTCACATTGTCGGTCACGCTTCGCTGAGAACACTTCAATTGCTGCGGGCTCCGACACTGCTGCATGACTATCACACGCTGGAAAACGCGTTGGGTGGCCATTTAGAAAACGAACCGAGCTTTTTAGGGAAGCTTGTTCCGGGACAAGTCAGAAACTGGTTCTATCGATTCGCGCAAGAACGAGGCTATCTCGACAGTTTGTTGGATGAGTGTGTCGTCTATCCATTCCGACGAGTGTTTCAGTGGTGCGATGCGAGTGAGCGCCGCTGGACCGATTGGCTTTCTGGTGGCCAATCACGCGCCTCGGACAAGGTCGAAACGCATTCTGAAATCGTTGAGGAGCTACGACTGTAGAGCCCGTCGTCGGAACCTGCACCGAAAACAAAAATCATGCTTGAACTACATTTACCTTGGTTGGAATTGTGCATCCTCACGCCGCTGGTCGGTGCGTTGCTTGTCGGTGGGCAGCGCGATCCGGAAGTTGCCTGGAAACGCGCGCTGACTTTCACTGGTATCACTCTTTTGTTTGCTTTCGGTGCCTGGGAAGATTTTGGCACATTGCATACTTTTGATGCACATGACCATTGGGATGCGATTTCGCAACTGCTTGGAGACGAGGCCGTTGTTATCGATGAACTTAGTGCTCCTTTGCTGCCACTGGCAGCGTTGCTCTTTTTCTTGATTACTCTGGCCACGCCGCGCACGAAGATTCGGCGATTTCCCTTTGCTCCCACGCTGGTATCGCTGAGCCTGTTGATGGCAATGCTGACTTGTCGGCAGCCTTGGGGGATTATCGTCCTCATGGCGGCGCAGACGCTGCCACCTTTTTTCGAGCTACGCGATCGTGGTCGATCAACGCGTCCTTTTGCGCTGCACATGCTGCTTTTCTTAGTTTTGCTATCCGCAGGCTGGGCAATGATTGATGCCGAAGGGCCTAAATCGGAGCATTCGAATCTCGCCATTGGCATGTTGATGGCGGCGGTCCTCATACGCAGCGGTGTGGCACCTTTGCATTGCTGGATGACGGACCTCTTTGAGAATTCTACCTTTGGCACCGCGCTATTGTTTGTAACGCCGATGACGGGCGCCTACGCCGCCGTGAGGTTGGTGCTGCCCGTCTCTCCTGACTGGGCTTTGCATGGGATCGCTCTGTTTTCGCTGTTTACGGCCGTTTACGCGGCGGGTATGTCGCTAGTACAGCGCGAGGCGAGACGGTTTTTCTGCTACCTGTTCCTGAGCAATTCCTCGCTCGTGTTGGTGGGACTCGAAGTCGCCACGCCGGTCAGTCTGACAGGCGGCCTTTGCGTGTGGTTGTCGGTCGGAATGTCGCTGGCGGGTCTTGGCTTGACGATGCGTGCCGTGGAAGCGCGCACTGGGCGAGTCTCGCTTGCCGATTACCACGGCTTATACGAACACATGCCCAGCCTAGCGGTTTTTTTCTTACTGACGGGTCTTGCTAGCATCGGGTTTCCGGGAACGGTTGGATTCGTTGGCGTCGAGCTCTTGGTCGATGGCGCGATAGGAATTAGCCCGATGGTGGGGATTTTAGTTGTGTTTGCTGCGGCACTCAACGGCATCGCAGTACTTCACGCCTACTTTCGTTTGTTTACCGGCACGCAGCACACGACGTTAATTTTTCTGGAAGCACGTTGGCCAGAAAAAGTCGCTGTGTTGTTGCTGACGGCCCTTATTCTCGGGGGCGGTTTGGTTCCGCAACCGGGCGTGACTTCACGGTATCACGCCGCGATTGAAATAATCTCTCGTCGAAATGTGTCGCCGAGTGTTCCACTCAACGACCACGCCATGATGGCGGTACCAACAGAAAACCAAACCTCTCCCTCCCATTTCTCAGGAGAATAGAATCATGTCCGAAGAAAACAGCTTACCAACGACAAATAGCAGTGACGAAATTCCCCGCGGCAATGCGGCAGGATTCGCAAAATATTTCAAGCAAGATATTCTCTCCGGTTTTCTTGTTTTTCTCATCGCACTGCCCCTGTGTCTGGGCATCGCCCTGGCGTGTGGCTACCCTGCAATTGCCGGGGTCTTTACAGCAATCATCGGCGCGATCATGGCGACCTTTATCAGCGATTCGGAGCTAACCATCAAAGGACCAGCTGCCGGCTTGATCGTGATTGCGATCGGTACTGTCGAGGCCTTTGGCGGCGATGGACCGATTGGCGGATTCAGCGAAGCCGATATGACCGCCTATAAAATGGCTCTGGCCGTGGGCGTCGTCGCGGCGATCTTCCAGGTTATTTTTGGATTTTTGCGTGCGGGTATCCTGGCAGAATTCTTCCCGTTGGCGGCCGTTCATGGCATGTTGGCTGCTATCGGCGTCATTATCATGGTCAAGCAGATACCGATTGCGTTAGGAGTCCGCGGCGCGAAAGGCGAGCCGTTGGAAATGATTAAAGAAATCCCGCATTTCTTTTCAGAGATGAACCCCGAAATAGCGATGGTTGGCGGGATCAGTCTGGCAATTATGTTCCTCTGGCCTTGGATTAAAAAATTGCACTCAGTACTCAATGTGATACCGGCTCCGATGATTGTACTCCTCGTGGCTGTGCCGATGGGGATGTTTTTCGACCTCCAACACACGCACATTTATTCCTATCACGGCGAAAAGTATCAAGTGGGCGAGGAGTATCTGGTCGCGATGCCCGACCGAGTGTTCGGTATGTTCGACGACATCACTTATCCTGATTTTTCGGCGCTCAAGCAACCGGTCGCTTGGAAGTGGGTTTTTATGTTCTTCGTAATCGGCAGTTTGGAATCGTTGCTCAGCGCCAAAGCCATCGATCTGCTTGATCCTTGGAAACGCAAGACCAATCTGAACCGAGACATGATCGCTGTGGGCGTCGGTAACGTAGCCTGCGCGATGGTGGGTGGATTGCCGATGATCTCCGAGATTGTCCGTAGCAAAGCAAATATCGATAATGGAGCCCGTACCCGCTTTGCTGATCTCTGGCACGGGATTTTTCTCCTGTTATGCGTCGCTCTGATTCCAACGATCTTACACCTCATCCCACTAGCCGCCCTGGCGGCGATGCTTGTTTTCACCGGATTTCGGTTAGCTCACCCGACGGAGTTTTTGCATGTACTCAAGATCGGTAAGGAACAGCTTTTGATCTTCGTCGTCACGCTCGTTGCGGTTCTAGCAACCGATTTGTTGATTGGTATCGCGATTGGGATTGCCGTGAAATTGCTGATTCACGTGATTAACGGTGTACCACTGCAATCAATTTTCAAGCCGTATTTAGATGTGGAAAATAGGGGAGCCGATACCGTGCTGATAACGGCTCGGTATTCCGCAATTTTTAGTAATTGGATACTCTTCCGAAAACAGTTGGTTGATTTGGGGCTACAAGAGAAGAAAAACATCATTCTCGACTTGGCCCATACCAAATTAGTTGACCATAGCGTGATGGAAAAGTTGCATGAGATTCAAGCAGACTTTATGCAAGTAGGCCTGGAGCTAAAAATCGTCGGGCTAGAGAACCATCATGGGCTCTCCAGTCATGAGCTTTCGACACAGAAACTCGGGAAGCTGGCCTAAACTTAATGGTTCTTCAGGAATTTTAGTAGCTAGAAGTAGGGTGTTTTTTTGTCCTGGAAGGACTTTTGGTAATGGCCCAGCGATTTATCGCTGGGTACGTGAGGAGATAATTCATCAGCCCTGGAAGGACGGCTGAAGCTGACCGTCCAATGGTTTTGATTCAGCCGTCCTTCACGGACCAGGAAATACCTATCGGTCGTTTCCCAGCGATAAATCGCTGGGCTATTATCAATTGTCCCTGCCGGGACAGCGAGATGTGCTTACTCTAGCCATTAAATTCTATGACGTACCATAAAATAAGTTCTCCTTCGTCGGCGAAGGGCTTCCGTCCATAGCTCACAAAACTTTCAAACCCACTTACCTCAGCGGGTGCAAATTGAGTTGAACGATCGCCGAGATCCCCACGCCTCCACGCCCAGATGTCCCCCACCCCGTAGGATAGTGCTTCCAGCCTGTCCATGGACAGGCGGCTAGAAGCACTATCCTACGGGCCAAACACCGCACGCACCTCCGCCGCGATAGCGCACACCCGCGAGTTGAGTCCACTCTGGAAACCGCACCGAAAAGCGTTGCGGCAGAAGCGGTACAAGCATACAATACCGCAAGTGATCTGGCCTTTCCTGCTGTAGGACCACCTCAGCTAGGCCTAAGAAGGTCTTGAGGCAAAAAAGGTTCCTAGTATCTTACCCGGAAAGCGCAAGGGACGATCATTCGCAAATTTGGCTTGGCTTTGTAAGCTGACACCTTTTTGAGGGCCTTTTACTTTTCCTATTTGTACTCTTTAACATCGTGAGGAACGCATGTCATTCCCACTGAGTCTCGTTCGAGAATTAACTCGAATAGCAAGTTCCAAAGGTAGAGCAGCCAAAAGTAAAAAAACCGACAAAGTTTTGCTTTACGAGCGTTTAGAAGAACGTTACATGCTGACAAGCGATCCATTGTTCACATCTCAATGGGCACTTGAGAAAATTGATGCCCCTGCAGCTTGGGCAAACTATGGTACAGGTAATACCGGCGTAGTTATCGGGCTCATTGAACAATCAGGCTATGATTATACCAACAAAGATCTCTATAAGAATGTCTGGTTGAACCAAGGTGAAATACCAGAGGCTATCAAAGAGGAACTCATAGATGCGGACTCAGACGGCCTGTTTACTTTTTGGGATTTGAACGCACAAGAAAATGTCGCATTTCTATCCGATTCAGCTTCTTCTGGATATACGCCTGACGTGAATGGCAATGAGTACATAGACGCTGGCGATCTGCTCGATAACATTCTTTGGGCTGATGGTATAGATCAAGATGGCTTGGCCTTCGGAGGGCAAGCGACACAATACGTTGATGATCTTGTAGGTTGGAATTTCGTTGACGATAACAATGATCCATTAACATCAACATTGGTCTCGGCACAGAGCAAGGAACATGGCACTCAGGTTGCCAGTGTACTTTCGGCAGAGCATAACAATAATTTTTTAACGACCGGAGCAGTGAATAAATCGCAACTTATGCTAGCGAGATCTATACGTGGCTCTGAACTGGATGCAATGGAATATCTGTCTAAAATGCGCAGCTATGGCGCAAATCTTCGCCTCACTGTGCATACTTATTTTGCGGGATTATTCAATAGTGACGTTGAGACTTTTAGGCCAGAACTCTTTGCTCAAATTGAGCAACACAGCAATCTAGGTATACTGGCAATAGCATCTGCTGGTCAGATTACAGGAGGTAGTAATCTCGACAACGGGTCCGGCCCTCAAAGTATTGGAACTGTTAATTTGCCAAATGTAATCAACGTAGGGGCGTCCAATGAGCAGGACCAGCGTTGGGCTGCTTCTAACTTTGGCGCATTATCTGTAGATCTCGCAGCACCTGGAGAGGACATAATCGTTATAAACCCCAATCAACTCCCAGTTGCTAGTTATGAATCCGTCAACGGCACCTCCGTATCTGCGCCTTATGTCGCAGGCGTTGTTGCCCTGGGGTATAGTGCTTTTCCACAGGCAACGATGGAAGAGATGAGAGACGCTGTATTTTCTGGCGTGGATCAGGTTGCAGCGTTCGATGGCGTTTTTGCTACTGGCGGTCGGTTGAATGCGCTCGGCACGTTACAAGCTCTCGAAGCTGCACTTCCGCCACGAATAGTAAACGTGCGCGTCACAACCACGGCAGCGGGTGGCTCACAGTATTCATTTAATGGCCCAAACAATGCTTTGGACCCAGACGGGTCCGGAGAGCAACTGAAAACAGTTCCCGTTGGTGGGGCAAACGTCATCGAGATCGATTTCAGCGAGCATGTCAACATCTCTGAGAATCAATTAAGAGTTGTTGGTTTAAAAACAGGTGCGCTTCCCACCGTCGCTCAAAATGGATTTAGTTATGATTCAAACACTCGAATAGCTCGATGGCAGTTTACAGAGCCTTTGGAAGCGGAACAGTATGCGCTAGAAGTTTCTGATACCGTCACTGATGTGGATGACAAATTTCTTGATGGAGAATGGACCAATCCTCAGGACATTCACGTCTCGGCAAACTCAGGTGTCAGTGAATTTCCATCGGGAGACGGGATTGAGGGTGGAGATTTCACGTTTGTGATAACGATTCTTCCTGGTGATCTAAATCGAGATAACTCGGTAAATTTACTTACTGATATCTTTCCCGCCCTCGCCGCAATTGGCCAGCCCGGATTGCAATCCTTTACTACCGGAGACTTTGACGGTGATGGTAGCGTTAATCAACTAACCGACATTTTTCCAGCACTAGCAAATATTGAATTGACTTATGATTTTACGATTCTCGACATCGCCGCAGATTTTAATGGCGATTTCACTGTTGATGAAACGGACCTTGGGATCCTACTGCCTGGGTACTTCGCTGGATTGACTGGTGTCACGAAAGCAGAAGGTGACGCTAACGGAGATGGTATTTTGGACGATGACGACGTTTGGATTTGGGAATTCCAGTTTCGTATCAATGTCTCTGTCAATCTATAGGGGAATTAAGGTGTCACCTTTTAAGATTTCCGCGGCCTCCCTCGTGGGCGGGTCGTGCTTTCTAGGCCGAGTTTCTTGATGATTCGCTTGCTCCAGGTCTCGCTGCCGAAGGGGTTGCCGCGGGCGACGCTTTGGCGAAGGGTTTGGAGTTCGCTTGGAGTGATCGGCTTGTTGACGTGTCGTAGCCAGTCGGGGCTGCGACGGACAGGCCAGGTCGACAAGAGTTTTTTTTGCTCGGCGTCGCCAAAACGCCAACGCCACAAGCTGTTCCAACGCCATTTTTCTGCTTTGGTGACGAGCTTCGCGCGGAGGGCGTTGCGTTCGACGTAGCGGCAGACGGTCAGGTAGTGCGAATCATCTTGGATCGGGAACGACTTAAAACGGCCTTGGTAGACGTGGCCGCTGCCGGTCGAGTGGCGATGGGCGTGCCAACGTTGCGTGTGGGTGAGTGTCAGCCAACCGGTGAAACGGGAGAGGTCGCCATTTTTTCGAGGCCAGACGACCAAGTGCCAATGGTTGGGCATCACGCAATACGAGAGCAGCCGCATCCCGGTCCGCTCGACCGCTTCTTCGAGGATGTCCTCGAAAGCGACGTAGTCTGCGTCGTCGTCAAAAATCGTCATCCGCGCATTGGCACGGTTGAGAACGTGATAAACTAGGCCGCCCTGGGCTGCTCGCTGTGGTCTTCCCATGCTTGCAGTTTACCCAGGGGGCCGGGAACTGTCAAGATAAAGGTTCCTGACACCTTTTAGACCACAGGCCAAGTGCTAGGCAGCCGAGGCACGCCATTGCGGCACTGGTTGGTTCGGGGACGGCTACGTTGGCAGCGGCGGGGGCCCCGAGGCCAAATTGGGCTTGCCAGATCAGCAGGTCGTCAACATCAACCGTATCATCCCAATTGGCGTCGCCGTCTTCGAGTTTTTTACGCTTTTGAAAACCTCGCTGCCAAGAAAGGAAATCAACACCGTCAACGTCGTCGTCCTGATCGAAATCGCCTTCTTCGAGCGACGCCAAATTTGCTGCCACCATGTTGGCTGAAATAAACTGCCCTAGTTCGCCTGCCGGAGGATCAATCAGATCGCCCGGATCGAGGAACAGCGTGATCGGCTCATTTTCTGCGTCGTACTGGCCAGTGTATTCATAGTATTCGTAGCGTCTGATGATGGCAAACTTTCCATCAGGTACATTGTCTTCTTTCGCTTTCTTTTTGCCACCTTCCAGTAGCTCCCACTCAGTTTCCAATTCGCCGACTCCCTCGGGAACAATTCCGTTGTTGGACATCAGCTCCATCAGGTCGACCGGGCGGTCGAGTTCGGTTTTGAAGACTTTCATCCAGATCGAATCGGGTTTTTGCGCAATCACCTCTGGTGGCTCGGGAACCTCCACTTCAGCACGAATGCGAAACTGGCCACCTGGAACCGCCGACCAAGTGGGGACAGGCACAGCTACCGGCATCGCTCCGATCCGTTGATCGTTAACATCGAGCCAATAGTAGCGAGAGGCCGTCGGTTGAACGCCGCGTAAGGAAAAACCGAAATGCTCACAACCCTCAGTCGACACACAGGTATGGCCATTGGTAGACGGTGGATTCAAAATAGGATCGAGAAAGCCGCTAGAATTGAAATTGTAATCGGTGTAGGTGATACGCGTGCCGAATGTTGCGCCATCTTGGTACTCGAGGATCGATTCGTTGTCGTAATTCGAAGGAAACGTTCTGATGAGATCCTCTGGATGGACCCCTTCCAATTCAATCTCTGCGCCATGTGCCTCGGTCTCGGTTTCGTTGTAAACATCAAAATTCGACAAAGTGCCAAAAATCTCTTGCGAGCCATAAGAGGCCATGGAGCCGCTAGTCAAAATCAGCCCCCAAAGCGCGAGACAAGTTAGTTTGAATCTCATCTTTTTCTCTCCAGTCAAAAAAAGGAACAACGGAAATCGTCAAAACACAGTGGTTAGGCGTCGTTGCCAAGGAGCAGGACCATGTCAGCACAATCCCAGGCCGATTGATTCCCCATTGCTAAGCGTCTATGCCTGTACTCTGAGAAGCCATTTAGGCAGCAAGAATCCGCCAAAAAAAACGAAAAAGGCTCATGCCCGTGAGAATAAGCACGAAATTGAACAGAGAATCTCGCCAGGGTTTTGGGATCGGCCAGCTATTAACGCCACTTTTTTGGCCAAGGCCCATCGATCACCGTAGGCTAAGATTAAAAGGCCTTCGGCCAAGAAAATTTGCTGCAATTGACCGTACGGAGCGGTAAAATGAGGCCGTATCCAAGGACCAGAAGCGTGTTTGTAATTGCCGTAGCGGGGACGTCCACGTCACCGTGTGTAAACGCTGGCCTTTCCTTGGGATCTCGGTAAATGCGGTGACGAGGACGTCCCCGCTACGTAAGGCATGATGCCATTACCCCCACTTTTGCATAGCCGTTTTCAAAGTGACCTGGAGGTTTTGCCACGAAAAAACACTTTCACGCACGCGTTGCAAAAGTGCAAAAATCGAACGGGGCCGTTCACGATTCTGCTAACCCAATACCGGGCGTGCTGGCGTGCTAGCAGTCGTTAATTCGCTCTGGACAACCGCCTTCTCATTTGGAACACTCCGCAGCCCGCTGGATCCAAGTTTTGTTTTACCCGACTGTGCGGTCGAATGGGCGCTGTCTTTTGACTTCCGTTGCCGCCCAGCAGGAATGATAACCAGGAGATGATGAGATGTTGAAATGTCTCTTTCGAGTTTGTGCCATTTTGCTGGTCATTAGTCCGATAGCTGATTCGCGCGCTCAGGTGTTTAATCCGCCTGCCGAGCAGCCCGAGGCTGGTGTTCAACAGGCGGGCGGTCCTGCGGCGGCGCAGACGGGCGCAGTCCAGCAAACAGGTTGGGCTGGTATTCCGTTGCCCAAGATCACGCTGCCCAAGCTGACGATGCCGAAAGTCACGATGCCCAGTATGGAGGCAGTGACGGGGCCTTTCAAAGCGGGATTCGGCAAACTGACTTCGGGCACGAAAAAAGCTTGGGAAGGGACGAAGGAGATGTTTTCGGTCGGCCAAAACACAACGGCCTCGACGACCCGTCGCACCGCTAGTTCGCAGCAAAAACCTTCGTTCTGGCGTCGCTTGCTGGTTCGGGAGTCGGAGCCCAAAGTACCCCAGACCGTGGGCGAATTTATGCGGCAGAAACGACTTAACCCGTAATGGGACAGCGCCACTTCATACCAGCCGCGATGGCGCTAGCCTGCGGTTTAGTCTTGAAACCGCAGGCTAGCGCCATCGCGGCTGATGAGGAAATGCTCCATGTTGATCGGTGAAAAAATCAGGCATTGGGTCTGCGCAGCGAGTTTGCTAGGGGCTTGTCTGATGGCGGTTTGCGGTTGCCAAACATGGCAATCCTCGTCGGCGATTCCCGGTATGGGCTCGAAGCAGAGCGAGCGTCAGGTCTTGCGCGAAGCAAAAAACGACCCATTCCCTTCGCCTAGCGACGTGGGGATGAAGGGGACGAGGTAGCAGGCGAACTGCAAAGTCGTCTTCCACAACAATCCTCATGCAAATGTCACCACAGAGGACACCGAGTAGCACAGAGGAAAATCCTGTTTTTTCAAGTTTTCTCTGGGTAACTCCGTGGTTCAAAAAAAGGTTCTTCGGGGATTTTAGTGGCTAAAAGTGAAAACCCGTGTATCCCAGGGGTATTTAAGACTTTTAACATAGGACCCCTAACCCCAATACCGTTGAATTAGTCGTATCAAGTTGAGTGATAACGACTTGCGTAGAGACGTCGTCGTTTTGCTAGCATTGGCTTGGGATAATGGATATCGAACAAGGAATGTCGAATATCGAAGTGTGGGAAAGACTTTGCGTCCATGTGCGCAACGAGTCTCTTTACTTCATCATTCGGAGTTCCTTGTTCGATATTCGCCGATGATTTTATGC
>JAJRWS010000539.1 GCA_024276705.1 Planctomycetota bacterium
CCATGGGATGTTTCGTAATCACCCTTGGCCACATAGTAGCGATCGACTTTTGATTTCGGCTTGCGATTGTTTTTCCGGGACAGGATGTGTTTCCACTGAACCTTGCCCCGACGGACTTTTTCGCGAAATTGCTCGTCAGACTTCCAGGTCCTGGGCATCACGCTGACAAAGAGACCATGCCAGGCGGAAATCTTGCCAAGATTCTCTTCCGTGGCAAGCTTGCTGTCCGCAACATAGATAAAATCCACGCACTGCAAAATCTTCTGCAGCCCTCTGTGATTGGCTGGGTGCAGGCGGTCGTCGGTCTGGTTTCCATCGTATACACGGTGCGAGATGGGCACCGCACCGTCGGCCGTAACGTTGAGCCCCAAGACGAGTTGTTTTAAATCGGGCCGATGGTCCTTGTTTTTCCCGTGGGTGAGCATCTCCTGAGCGCTCCAGCCTGGGTACTTCCCGGCAAAGGTTACAGTCGTGGTATCGTGGTGAATACGCGAGCAGTCGAGCTCAAAGACCTTGATGGCTCGCAAAGCCAGTCGAAAGAACATGTCCTTGTGCCGAGAGTTATAGAATCTGAAAAGGCTCGTGCCGATCTTGTCATCTTGGACGAAGTTGGTTTCTTTCGGACTGAGCCCCACTTTCTCCGCGTCCAAGGGTTTCAGCCAATCCTCCATCTCGTAAAGCGCATTGGCGGTTGTTAGAATGTTGTGGATCAGGAGCGTGAGCACTCTGTCATCATCAAGCTTCATCCGTTTATCAGCCCGCATGTAGGTACTGATAATCTCACGAATCCGCATGGTCTCGATAA
The DNA here is from genome assembly GCA_024276705.1 of Planctomycetota bacterium. GTDB lineage: Bacteria > Planctomycetota > Planctomycetia > Pirellulales > Lacipirellulaceae > JAJRWS01. Next base: position 806 of record JAJRWS010000539.1, read on the forward strand.
AATGTTCGATAATTGGGTGAGCGCCCAATACGAACCTGGCATGGACCGAACCCGATTTTAATCCGCGTTGAATTTGCATCTTGTTTCCTGCCTTCCATGAGTGAGGTTTCCATTGTGACGTGAATGGGCTCCACGTTCCAGTCGGTCCAACATTGGACGATCATGGCATGGATGACCGCAACGACCAACGAGGACACTCATGGGATTGTTACCGCATGTATCGGCATGGCAAGAAATATGAGGGTTTGAAAAAAATCTCAAAAAAACTTACGACGAGGACCATTGACGTAAGTCGCGCGGCACAAAACTTACGTCGATGGGATTTGACGTAAGTTTTACATGCAAAATTTTTGCGCCCCGTTGGACATTTTCAAACGCTGGGCGATACGGTACACCTAAAGCCACGCAGACGCATTTGGAAACGAGAGCATTTTGCCGTGCCGCGAGAAGAGAAACGAGAAGGCGGTCCGGCAAATCGTTGCGCGTTTGCTGGGCGAGGTCCGACGCTCCGATGTCACAGCCTTGGACTGACCGTTGAATTGCGGGTCATCAAACGATGTTGGAAAGGGCGGTTGCCAGTCAGCCTTGAAGAATCAGCTCTCGGCGAGAAAAGGGAACTCAGAGTTATATCATGGGAGTCGTTCCAATAAGTAAATACCCCTTGAAAACAAGGTCAGAAAAATCGAAAATTACACACGCCGGATACGCGGAATGTCAGCTAAAGGGCCACCCAAAACTTATTTACCAGATGCGCCTTATCGAATTATCGACATGTTAGATTCTGGACACCTGAGGAAACTGGTGCCGCTTCGGTCTCCAGCAGGCTCGATCGGGTGAATTGTGGCGGTTATAACGATCTTCAAGAAGAAACCTTGCAGATCCTCGGCGCCTGCTTTGATGCCACCTAAGAAGAGAAGAAGCCCGCAGATAACACAGGCAACGCAGATAGGTTGTGGCCGCTTATGCTTTCACAGGGCGGTAATACCGGTCTTGGATCCAGGAAAGCGACTCAATTCCTGCAGCCTGTCGGCTTTATGATTCTGCTATCAGTAATTCTGCCATTATATTTGCATAAAAAAAGGCAAGACCGCCTTTTGAGTGTGTGGAGAGGGTTTCCGAGGGCCCTAATTGTAAGTGGGACGTAGACGGTGATTTGTGTGATCCACCGGTGACCAAAGCCTGCTGTGCAAGAAAGCACATTGGCTTGGGCGGAGGCTATACACGCGGCATCGTCAAATTCGGTCCCTAGAGCAATCGCATCGACACTCGGAAAAATATCTCTAAGCACACACAAGACAGTGTCTTGCCGATTCCGATTGTAGTCGAAGTTAGTTTTTATTGCAAGTATTTTTTCGGGATCAGCGATTCTCCGCGGAAAAGTAGCGATCGGTGCCTTGGGCGCTGATAGCATCGCCAATACGGCTCAGGGCCAGCATGTAGGCGGCAGTGCGCATGTCGGTCCCGTGGTGTTGCATCATGTTGTGCACATTGCCGAATTCACGCTGCATGATCGTGTGCAATTTTGCATGCACTTCCTTCAGCGGCCAGTAGTAGCCGGCTTTGTTTTGTACCCATTCAAAATAGCTTACGGTCACGCCGCCCGCGTTTGCAAGAATGTCGGGGACGACAAGGGTCCCTTGGGCATTGAGGATTTTATCTGCTTCGCTGGTCGTGGGGCCATTGGCCACTTCAACAATCACGGGGGCCTGAATGCGAGTCGCATTGTCCACGGTGATCTGGTTCTCGAGTGCCGCGGGAATGAGCAGATCGACATCCAACTCAAGCAACTGGGCATTGGATAATTGCTGCGCATCGACCGATTCACAAACCGAACCGTCGCAATAGACCGCTTTCAACCGCCGACTTTCATTTTTCATGTACATCAAGCTGGCTACGTCAAAACCGTCCGGTTTGTAGATGGCACCTTGCGAATCGCTGACCGCCACGATTCGGTAGCCATCACCGTGAAGCAGATGAGCTACGTGCTGACCCGCATTGCCAAATCCCTGTACGGCGACTCGCACTTTTTCTGGTTTCCAGTTTCGGCGGCTTTCCAGTTCCTTGATGCAGTAATAGGCGCCACGGCCCGTGGCATCCTCGCGTCCCAAGCTACCTCCCAAAGGGATCGGCTTGCCGGTAATCACGGCGGGAGTGTGCTGGCGGCGGATTTTACTGTATTCGTCCATCATCCAGCCCATGATCATCGAATTGGTGTAGACATCTGGGGCGGGGACATCGGTTTCGGGGCCGATGAAGTCGGCGATTTGCTGGATGAAACCACGGCTGAGCCGTTCCAGTTCCAGTCGTGAAAGTTCTTTGGGATTCACGGTGATCCCACCTTTGGCTCCGCCAAAAGGAATCCCAACTACCGCGCATTTACATGTCATCCAGAATGCCAGGGCTTTGACTTCGCTCAAGCTGACATTGGGATGAAAACGGATGCCCCCCTTGCCCGGACCCCGACTGTCGTCGTAACGCACGCGGTACCCTTCAAATACACGTAATGAGCCATCGTCCATACGCACCGGAACCGATACTTGGAGCGCTGCCCGAGGATACTTCAATCGTTCGAGCACCTCCGGGTCGAGGTGATCTTGTTCAAAGGCCTGATCGAGTCGGCCGATGGCGTCGGTAAAAATCTGGTCGTCCGGTTGATTTTTTTTATTTCCCATGAGCCCTTTTCTCCTAATGTTGGATTCCATGATAGGTCTTGGTGCGATGATCCGCAAGCAATCATGGTTACTGCTTGACTTGCGATGTTCAGTTCGTGTCCAATGGCGGTTCCATGACATTTCCATTCCTCCAGAAACGGCAGTTGCCTCGTACCCAGTAGGAGATTCTTGACGATTATGGCTCCATGGAAAATTGCGGGAATCAACTTCGACCATCTTCATATGGGCGATAATCTGCGCGCGGTCGCTGAGCACCCGAATGCTGAAATCGTCGGGTTGTGTGATGAGAGGCCCGAACGGATGCGCGAAGCGATAGCCAATTTCAGAGTGCCTGCCGAATGCGTCTATACGGATTATGTCCGTTGCCTGCGGGAAACGACTCCCGACATCGTCTTGCTGTGCCCGGCGACCGCCCAGCACGGTGAATGGACCAGGAAAGTAGCTCCTTTCGGGACACACCTGATCGTGGAAAAGCCGTTCGCGGCCAGCCTGGCAGAGGCCGATGCAATGTTCGAAGCGATGACTGCGACCGGCAAGCAGTTGCTGATCAATTGGCCTCTGGCCTGGGTTCCATCACATCGGACCACGAAGCGTTTGCTGGCTGAAGGGACGATCGGCCAGGTATTAGAAGTCCACTATTACGACGGCAATCGGGGCCCCCTTTGGCATACGGCCGACAAAAAAGTTTGCACGGCCCAAGACGTTCAACGTGAAAAACCTGACAGCTGGTTCTACAAGCAGTCTCGCGGTGGTGGCTCGCTGCTGGATTATCTCGGTTATGGCACCACCCTGGGAACCTGGTTCCTGGAAGGTCGCAAACCGCTTGAAGTGACTTGCACGGTGGACCTACCCGCCGGCCTGGAAGTGGATGAGCATAGTCTTACCGTGGCCCGTTACGAGACAGGCCTGAGCAAATTTGAAACACGCTGGGGAACGTTTACCGACCCGTGGACCGCGCAACCACAGCCTCGCTGCGGGTTTATCCTTGTTGGCAGCGGCGGAACCATTGCCAGTTGGGATTACGCCTCCACGGTGTGCCTGCAGACCGGCCAGCACCCGGCCGGTCGGGAGATCCCTGTCGACAAGTTTTCGCTAGCCGAGCAAAACCCGATTGCCCATCTGATTGACTGCCTGGAAAGAGAAGTTCCGATTGTGGGGCCTGTCTCCACTCAGATCAGTCGGATCGGACAACAGATTGTCGACAGCGCGGTCCTGAGCGCACGAGAGAAACGCACGGTAAGCCTGGGGCGATAGAAGGCCATGCAATGACCAAGACCAAAACCAACTATGCTCTGGATTCTGGCGCTGAGCTCCCATCCATCGAAGCTGCCGAATTGTCTTACCGGCCGCTGGAACCAACGAACCGGTCGTTACGTATCGGACTGATTGGATGTGGCGGAATCAGCGAAACGCATCTCCAAGCCTATCGTCAAGCAGGCTATGACGTACCGGTCCTGTGTGACCAAGTCTTGCAGAACGCCGAACGCCGTCGGGATGAGTTTTATCCCCAAGCCGAGGTGACTGCCGACTATCGGCAAGTGATCGAGCGAGCAGATATCGACATTGTCGATCTGACTCCGCATCCGGCCGAGCGGGCCAGGCTGATCGAAGCAGCCCTGAATCGGGGTATACATGTCTTGAGTCAGAAGCCGTTTGTCACCGACCTGTCCGTGGGCCGCCGTCTGGTGAACCTGGCCGAGTCTCGGAGGCTGAAGCTGGCAGTCAATCAGAATGGGCGCTGGGCGCCTCACTTTGCCTACCTGCGCGAGGCGGTTCGTGCGGGCCTGATCGGCCGTGTCTCGGCGATCCGTCTGGGGGTGCATTGGGATCACAACTGGATTCGCGAAACACCTTTCGACCAGGTGCATCAGATTTTGTTATACGACTTCGGTATCCACTGGTTTGATTTTGCCTGCAGCCTGCTGGAGGGCCGGCCGGCGCGATCCGTTTATGCCTCGATCAATCGGACTCCCACCCAGCAAGCCACGCCACCGCTATTGGCTCAAGTTGTGGTCGATTACGAGGATGCCCAGTTTTCGCTCGTTCTGGATGCCGACACGCCCGTGGGGTCAGTCGATCACACCCTGATCGTCGGCTCGAAAGGGACCGCCCGCGCTTGGGGGCCCGATCTGTCACGGCAGACGGTTACCATCGCGACAGAGAATGGCCAATGTTCACCTCAGCTTGAAGGAACCTGGTTTCCGGACGGATTTCATGGCGCGATGGCGGAGTTGATGTGTGCCATCGGCGACGACCGCCCTCCCCTGCACAACGCCAAGGACAACCTCACCACTTTGGCCCTTTGTTTTGCCGCCGTTCAAAGCGCCGAGCGGCATCTGCCGGTTGACCCCGCGGAGGTGACATGTTTGAGTTAAGGCGAGAGGCAGATAAGAATTTACCACCCCTCACCCGGCCCTCTCCCCGCTATTCCGCTGCGCGGGCGGGGGCGAGGGGGCATTGGAATCTGCCGCTCGCCTAACGATAGCCATTTACGGCCTATACAACTTTACTTTATGAGTGGACAGATCAAGCCGATGACCGAGCGAACCACACGCAGGCAGTTTTTAAATAACGCGGCCGCTACGGCTACCGCTACGGGTTTTTTGGGGTTTCACCTCTACCCGACTCAGGTATCCGCCAGGCCTGGCCCGAACGATACGATCCACATGGGGTTGATCGGTTGCGGGGCCCAAGGCAGTGGCGGAATGAGGGGGTTCATGAAGCTGCCGGGAGTGCGTTTTATTGCGGTGTGTGACGTGAATTCCGCCCGGTTGGCAGGCGGCCGACAGTTGGCAGGTGGTGAAAAGGTCGCTGCTTATCACGATTATCGCCAGCTTCTGGAAGACAAGAATATCGACGCCGTGCTCGTGGCCACGCAGGCGCATTGGCACGTGCCGATCACGGTTCATGCTTGCCAGGCGGGTAAGGATGTGTATGTCGAAAAGCCGTTGGGCAACTCGATCGGGGAAGGCCATCATGCCATTCAAGCTGCCAGGAAGTACGATCGTATTGTCCAGATCGGCACTCAGCAGCATAGTCGCAAACATTACCAGCAGGCAGTGGATCTCATTCAAGCGGGCCGGCTGGGCGATATCTCCGAAGTGAAAGTGTGGGATTATTACAACAGGGCGCCTGGCAGGGGATTTCCCCCGGATTGCGAACCGCCCAAGGAATTGGATTGGGAATTCTATGTTGGCCCCGCGCCTTATCGGGCGTACAATCCCAATATTTACTACCGCTACGGTTACGATTGGTACAAGCTTTCCGGGGGCGGACATCAGGTCGCCTGGGGGGTTCATCATTTCGACATCGTTCTCTGGGCCATGGGCGTATCGTGGCCAACCAAAGTTTCAGCACTGGGCGGTAAGTATGCGATTCAGGACAATCGTGAGTGGCCCAGCACGTTATCGGGTACCATGGAATTCGGTCCTGGTCCGGTTGCCAGGCATGGTTTCGTTTTGCAATACTCCATGCGAATGGCCAGTCGGCGCGAGCAACGCGCGCACGCCAAGTGTTTCCTGGGCACCGAAGCCTCGATGTTGCTGGATCGCAGCAGATTATCCGTCGTCCCCGAGGTGGCCGGAGGCAAGAAATCGAACCCGGCGGAAGGTTTGATCAACCCGGCGGAAGAAGTGATCGCGAAAGACAGTGCCGAGGAAATGCGTGCTCATCAGGTTGCCTTCCTGGAGAATGTGCGGCAGCACGTACAACCCACCGCCAATATGGAGACCGGCCATCGTGCCACCAACCTGGGGCACCTGCTGAACATCTCCTGGCAAGTGGGCCGCACGATCCGCTGGGACGGCGAAAACGACCAGGTCCTCGACGACCCCGAAGCGAACGCGCTGGTCACCAGGCCTTACCGGGAGCCATGGACGCTGGAGGTCTAATCCGAGTTGATCAATGTATATTGGTAACCCATTAAATCAGTTCGGCCGTGTTACGGAAATTTAGCAGGTGAGTTGTGTCCGACCGCGTTTCCATCTCCCCGGCATAGACTACTGTACCTGGCAGCGATTCGGGAAATTGTTTGCGAAAGTGTGAAAACCCGCGGGTCATTTCTGGCGTGAAGGTCATGGCTGCTTTGATTTCAACAGGTTTCAGTTTGCGTTGGCGCCGAAAAATAAGATCGACTTCATTCCCTTTGGCATCCCGGTAGAAGTAGAGATTCGGCATTTTTCCCGTGTTGAGATTCGCTTTGATTGCCTCGGTGACGACCATGTTTTCAAAAAGATTTCCCATGAGCGGGTCACGAGATATCTGTTGGGGTGTTTCAATTTCCAGGAGCCAAGCTGCAAGACCTGGCTCAGTAAAATAAAGTTTTGGAGTTTTGATGGATCGCTTGCTTGCGTTATCAAACCACGGAGGTAAGCGAAAGATCAGAAACGACGCCTCCAGAACCGCCAACCATTGGTTCAGTGTAGGACGCGAAACGCCTACATCGCCAGCCAATGAGCTGATATTGACAAGTTGTCCGATCCGTCCGGCTAGCACGCGAAGAAATTTCTCGAACAAAAATAAATCGCGAATCTGAACGAGTTGCCGCAAATCACGTTCGATGTAGTTTTGGAAATACTCCGAATAGAGCGTGCTTGGGCGGATCGCTTCCTGGTACAGACGAGGCATGAAGCCTTTGAATAATGCTTCATCGCGTGCGGGACGAACGCCCGCATCGAGGAGTTCTTTCAGGGAGAGTGGCAGAAGCCGAAGTAAGGCGGTTCGCCCGGCAAGTGATTGGCTCAAGGCTGCGGCCAGATCGAGTTGATGGCTACCAGTCAGAATATATTGTCCACGTTCCTTACTCGCATCGGCCAGAACTTGAATGGTGGAGAGTAGGTCCGGCACGCGCTGGACTTCATCGATAATTACGGGTGCTCGATAGGTGGAAAAAAACGCCTTGGGATCCGTTTGAGCCAACTTTCGAATGTCGGGAGATTCAAGATTCGCATAGGCATACCCTTTACAGTATCGCTGGGCGAAAGAGGTTTTTCCTGATTGCCGCGGTCCTGTAATCGTAACCACTGGATATTCACGGCAAACACGTGCGAACTCTGCTTCCATCAACCTGGGGATCCACTCGATTGCCATGCTGCACCTGGCCCTTTCAGCCTCATGTCTTGTGCTACGAATCGGCTATGGAGGCATTCGTAATGGGGGGGGATTGTAAACAGTACCTTACAATCTACCCCATTCCTCCATGTCTCGAAAGCGTATTAATGGAGGGTGGATGGCCCAAGTGGGGGGCGTGGTAGGTGCCAATGCCGCTGAATGAACGTTTTTTTACCTAAAAAGCGCAGCTCGTGTCATCGTCCATCACCGGCGGTGGTTCCGTGACCAACAAATAGCACCTTGTCCTCGGTACGTGTGATCAAGGATAATCGGGCGGAAGATTGCCATGGGTCCGTTCTCGTGGCAGTTCCTGGCATGGTGATTCCGGCCCGATGAAAACAAACAACAGCAAAAAACGTTCGTTCGCCAGCGACAACAATGCGGGCGTATGTCCTGAAGCCTGGGCGGCCATGGAAGCGGCCAATGCCGGGCATGCAACCGGCTATGGGGATGACGCCTGGACCGAGCGAGCTGCCGACCTGTTTCGCGATCTGTTTGAGACCGATTGCGAAGTTTTCTTTGTATTCAATGGCACCGCGGCAAACTCGCTTGCTTTGTCGTCCATGTGCCAGTCCTACCACAGTATTCTCTGTCATGAATGGGCCCATGTGGAGCGGGACGAATGCGGCGCGCCAGAGTTTTTTTCGAACGGCACCAAGGTTTTATTGCTGCCGGGAGAAGAAGGTAAGATTCAGTCCGCCGCCATTCGAATGGCGGTCCAGCGTCGAACCGATATCCATTACCCCAAGCCGCGAGCCGTCAGCCTGACCCAGGCGACCGAAATGGGGACGGTTTACACGGTCGAGGAGATTCAGACCATTGCCACCACGGCGCGTGCACTCGGCTTGACCGTGCACATGGATGGAGCTCGGTTCGCCAACGCGGTAGCGACTCTGGCCGTTACGCCGAAAGAGATTACCTGGCAGGCCGGTGTGGATGTGCTCTGTTTTGGTGGGACCAAGAACGGCATTGCAGTCGGAGAGGCCGTCTTGTTCTTCAACCATGAACTTGCCCGGGAATTCGACTTCCGCTGCAAGCAGGCGGGCCAACTCGCTTCGAAGATGCGTTATCTTTCAGCTCCCTGGGTTGGCATGCTTGAAGAGGGTGCCTGGCTCCGCCATGCGGGCCATGCCAATCAAATGGCCACTCTGCTGGAGCAATCGCTGCGGGCAATCATCGGGGTTGAGATCCTCCACCCGTGCCAGGCGAATGCCGTTTTTGTCCAGATGCCAGAGACTTTGATCGAGGGCTTACACGAACGAGGTTGGTGGTTCTACACGTTCATCGGTTCGGGCGGATGCCGCCTGATGTGTTCCTGGGACACCGAGACGAATGATGTTCTCGCATTTGTCAAGGATGTCGAAGAACTCTTGGGTTGACAGGTGGACTCTGCGTCTGGATGCGTGGGAAGTCCAGAGAGACAAAAAGATGGTCGACGAAAATACGAATCGGGCTCAAGAAAACAGTCCAACTCGCCACATCAATCCCATGTTGGACCCGGCCAGGCCAAAGTGTAAATTATCCTCCACGCACATTCTTCGAATCCGTGGGATCACGATTTGGCCGAATCACGATTTAGGTCGAGGGATCTCGATTTTCAATGGGCTCTCTTCCGTGTCGATCTCAATCGGGGTATCCTTGCCGCTAAAGTAGGGGAACGGCACGACCGGCAATTGTCTGTCTTTCTTGTCGACGGATACCACGAAAACCTTGTGCTTGCCGCGAATAAGACCGTCGCCATATTTGCTTGTCGTGACGATGTCAAACTTGCCGGTCTTTGTGTCGACCACGGCGTTACCGCTACGCGGATAGGTCTTTTTGTCCACCGGCGGCGTCTGCGGAACAAACGTGACCACGATACGGTCTCCGGGAATGAGGGTCCCGTCGTCGTAGGTGACGGTGCCGGTGACCTGGGTCATTGGGAACGGCTTGCTCGGGCCACATCCCGTCATGACCAGCGTTAGGACCAGCAATGTCGTCGCTACAAGTCCAATAGGAGGGCCAAAAGGGGGAACCGCCAAACGAAGTTTGGCAATTTTTCGGATCGTCCGTGACTTCCAGGAAACCATTGAGTTGCACCTTTACTACACGGGCGTATTGTCCGTCAGATAGTACCGCGGGTGATTCCACCGCGGTGAAGGGCTGTTCGGTCAAAAGTTCTCACTGTTCACAACTTCACCGTCGGCCGACGCATTGAGCCGCTGCCACACGCCGAGTTCGCCAGGTCGGACAGCCGCTGGCGTGAGATCCCAAATCTGGAGTGTTTCAATAAAATCGCTGATGAATTGTACGCTCCCATCGACCATGCAGACAAAGACGCCGCCAACATGATTCGATCGAGGGACTGCCTGCGAGTTGCCACCCCCGCCACGGTTGCAGCCCATGCATTCCGTTGCCACGGTAGCCTCGCCCACCGCGGCAAATATCTTATCGCACCCTTGGATGTTGTCCGCAGCAAGCGTGCAGACATTGACTCCATTACCGTCGTCCGATCCGTGCATCCAAAGGCTGCTGGCTCCGGGGCCGCCGAGCGCCCATGTTCCCCGACGGTCGACCGCGTCGATTCCCACGCGGATTTCGGCAACCATAATCGTATGAGTGGTTCCATCCGTGATATCTTTAATCGATGTGGCCACGTTGGCACCCATCACCCCTCGCGTGAGCGAGGCTTCCCAACGCTCGGCAGTAGGGCCCGCGCCTGCACGCCAGGCAGTGCTGTATGCCCCCAGGCAGCCGTTGGCACCATAGTTGGTGCGAGCCCAGTTACCCCCATCGCCGGAATAAGGTGTGTCTTGGTAAACAGAATTCTCTTCAGGACATAACAAGCCGTCGATCCGAGTCCCCCGAGCGGCGCTATTCAAACGCGAATTGATGGGATATTTGAAATCGAAGGAATCATGTATGTTTTGTTGCTCCATGTAGGGTAGGATTTCGATGATCCAATTCTTATAGTGCTGCCTGGCGGTCGAGGGATCTCCCTTACTCTCATCAAACGTGGCGCTCGGTGGAAATTCACCATTCGAGTCGTGGAAATTAGTCAGCGCAAGGCCAATTTGTTTCAAGTTGTTTTGACACTGCGTTCGCCTCGCGGCCGCACGCGCTGCTTGAATTGCCGGCAAGAGCAAAGCGACCAAAATGCCGATGATCGCAATGACGACCAGTAATTCGACCAGGGTAAAGCCGCAGTTGCGTTTCGAGATCCGTTTCATGTATTTGGCAATTCCTATAGATATGGAACTCTCCTGCAAAAGAAAAACAAAAAACTTCATTTACAAAAAGCAATCATCAAATGTCTGGGGTAATGTCCCCACGGACTCTATTGTGCCTGGCTGGCATGATTTCGGCGAATGGACGGGACCATGACTATCGCCAACAGCAGTATCAGGCCACTCGCAGGCTCGGGGACAGCGGTTGCGGCGGCCACCACGGGGATGGTTCCGTCGTACCTAACGATTCCGGTGATGACTTCGCCGGTCGTACCAGAATTGCCAAGGTTTCGCTGCCAGGCGAGAAAATCGTTGCCATCCAGATCGACGCCGAATCGCGCATCCCAGCTTTCCGGCGATCCGGTGAGATCGGCACCGCTTACCACCCCATCCTCGTTAAAATCACCCTCAATCGCAGCGCTTCGGCGGAATTGGAAGACCAAATCCTCCGCCTCGCCGGGCGAGAAAACGCCGGTCAGATTAAAAGTGTCATTAGGCGCCAAAGTGGTGCTGCCTGTGGTAAAGTTGAGCTCACCGACGCCGTTTGCTGATCCGGCCGTCTCGGCCCAATCGGAACTGGGGAGATCCGAGTCGAAAGACGCAAGCAGTGAACCGTTGGCGGAGGTAAGTGTGTAACCTTGCAGATCGACCGAGATCGTTGGGGAAGCATTCCGGACCTGCGCATTCCCTGTGGCGGGGTCCACGGTGAGAACCAAATTATTGGCTGTTACCGTCCCTACATATTGCACGACTCCAGAGAGAACTCCTTGGGTGGCGTCGCGATACTCGAAAACCAAATCTTCCGGGCTGGGCGAGCCAAAGGGGAGTCGTGGATTGAAGGCCGAACCGAGAGCCTGTTCGCCACCACCCGAGGCAATCGCAAGACTGCCGCCTACGGAATTCTCCAGTTCCCCCAGGCCATGGCTGGACGAAGAGACTTCAGCCCAATTAGGAATTGCCTGATCCTGAAGGCTGTTCCAACTGCCGTTTTGCGGTGCAAGCGTGCCAACGCCCGACTGAAGGGAGTAGCCCTCGATCGAAATCGAAGTGTTTCCAGGATTAATTAGAGTTGTCGTGCCGAGTGCGCGATCGACTTGGAGTACAAGTCGCTGCTGCACGCCAAGCTGTGCGATCGTGCCATTGTTGCCACCCGCGGTTGTTGTCACCCCAAGTACTTGCCCCAAGCCTAAAGTAGCCCCCGACATATTGACCGAGCCGAAGCTACCGGTGATCGAGGCTGCGTCGACCAAGGTCCAAGCACTTCCCAAGCCGGGAGTAACCCCTCCGCTGAATGCCACATTCAACGTGCCACGCAGTGTGGAATTGCCAGCAACAGACAGTACCGAGTACGTCGTTGCATTAGAGATATTTGCGTTGTAGACACTCGTGAGACCGAAGTTGAGATCACTTTGCGTGGAAAACGTGGCATTGGGTCCAGTGATATTGGTCGAGCCGTTGAGATTAACGTCGCCTTCCACCGTGACGCTGGCATTGCCGACGAGTGACAAGATGCCGCCACCGCCGATACCGAAAAAACCGGTGGCCGCTAAGTCTTGGCCTGACGCTTCAACGACCATGAGGTCACCCGAGGACGTCAGTTCCAGCGTTCCGGGGCCGATCGAAACGCCGCCTGGATTAAAACTGGCTGCAGCAGACAGTATGGCGGTGCCGCCGTTGGTGATACGGGCGGTATCGCCAAAGCCGGGACCATCAGGCACGACACCAAGGGACCAATTACCGCCAACATTCCAGTCGCCGGACGCGACATTCCAATCTTGGGGCCCCTGCGCCACTGCGGAGGGCGATGTCCATGCGTGACATGCCATGACACATGAAGCAATTATGAGAAACGTATATTTGTGCATTTTAGAAACCTCGTAGAAACCTCATTGGAAGTAGGACATGAATTCTCACGAAGACGAGCGTGGAACCGTCTGACAGTTACGCAACTCGGCGAGGACGGATGACTCCCGCTATTGCGGCCCCTAGCGCGAGCAGCAAGGCCGAACCTGGCTCGGGCACGGCTCCGGTAAGTTGCCGAAGAAATGCCCCCGCGGATTCTCCTTGGTAATTGTCCTTCCACTGGCCGAAATCTTTGAGATTGACGATACCGTCTTCGTTGAGGTCCCCGAGACTTCGTCCCAAATTCACGCCAAAAAAGTTCGAACGAATAAGCTCAAAATCGACCTGGTTCACAAGTTTGTCTCCATTGACGTCGCCGGCCATGTTCCCTGGGTCGATCGTGGACCCCAACCGCAGATAATCGTAGGCGAAGGTTTCCACCGTCGGGAGCCCTTGATCCGCAGTCGGGTCGAGACGCATGCTGCCAATCGTCAAGCCCCAAAATGAGGGGTCGATGTCGAGCGTATACGTATGTACGTTGCCGTCCGTAATGACCGGGAAATCACCCGCGGTCCATCTCTGAGAGCCATGAGCGGAACCTACAGGGAATAAGAACAGTTCCGTCCGTCCGATGGGCGACCCGGCGCCGAATTGGGCTGAGAACTGCACTCGATTCACCTCACCCGGCCCACTTCCGGTAACAAAGTTGAGGCCAGGGCTGCCAAAAATGGGATCGACTCCGGCCGACTCGCCCGACATGGCGCCTCCCGCCACCGTCGGGTTGGTGACATCAGCGTTGGGAGTCCATCCCTCGAAGTCGTCATCGGTATTCCATTCCCAGGCATTCACGATGCCGTAGACGGTCTCGTCGCCGTCGACGGTAGCTACTCCGAGTTGGGCCCACGCGGGCGAACTACCGCAGAGTCCCACCATCAGGGCGACAGCACCGACACTAGGCAACCAAGCGGTGC